>CADBHB010000020.1 GCA_902794395.1 uncultured Ruminococcus sp. | reverse complement strand
TCAGCGATTGGAAAAATATTGTCGCGGTCAGCGCGGGATGGAATTACACTGTCGGCTTGAAATCAGACGGAACTGTCGTTGCGGTGGGAAGCAATTCATACGGTCGATGCGACGTCGGCGACTGGACAAACATCAAAGTTCCATCATAATATAAAGCAAAGCGCTTCGCCTTTTTTGAAATGAAACTTTAAACGAAAACAGTTGCGATTTTAAGTAAGGTGTTGTATAATCATAATAAGAACAAAATTTACCGGGAGGATGATAACATGAAAAAACGCTTCAAAAAAATAACTGCAGTGCTTCTGTCGGCAGTTCTGTTACTGTCGCTGCTCAGTGCGGCGCCCGCTGCCGTTTCGGCGAATGACCAAAACGGTGCGTTCAAGGTGATTGCCGCGTCAAACTTTTTCCCCGAAGCACAGAGAAGCTATTCCGATCTCTCGCAGTTCGAGGATGAAAACGGCGATGTTTTTATCACCGTGGAATACAGGCTTTGCGCTTTGGATATGTACCTGGTAAACATTCAACTCGATGAATTGACCTGGGACCCTGCTGTCCTTGAGTTCAAGGAAGCCTACAACATCTTAGGCAAAGGCAGAAACGCCCGCTTCGTCTTTTTCCCGTTTTCTTATGAGCAGGGACGCGGCAGTGGAATAGTCAATACCTTCGGCGATAACAACGGCGGCAGGATCGTCGCCAATTACTCCGGCATCATGCCCTCGGCATATGCCTACAACGAGGACGGCAGCCCCATAACTGTGATAAAAATCGTATTCAAGCTGCTGGACAGGACAGCTGCGAGCACCACTGTCAACTGCGCGGTAGACGTCATGTCGTTCAATGCGGAAAATGAAGGAAATTACAGCGACGACATAGTGGCGATCTTCGACGGAATCCCCAACGAGGAGCTTTCCGACGATGTTTTCACCTGCTACACCTCTGTAAGTCCCGCGGTCGACTGTGACATCAACGGCGACGGCACCGTGACCGTCCAAGACGCGACCGATATGCTCGGAGTGCTCGCGGAATTTGAAAGCAGCCCGTACGATCTCCGCGACCCGGGATTTGTCGCGGTAGGAGACGCCAACAGCGACGGAAAGATCAATGTACTTGACGTTACGGATATACAGCGCTACCTTGCCGGAGTCATCACGGAGCTGTGATACGGCGGATCAGCCTTGTCGGCGAATGTACGCCGAAACAGAATATGAATAAAAAAAGCACACGGCAGACGTCGTGTGCTTTTTGAATGTCAAAAAAACAGGTGCTCTATCAGGATCTTTATGCCCAGCGCTATCAAAATGATTCCGCCTGCAAGCTCCGCCTTCGACTTGTATTTCGCTCCGAAAACGTTGCCGATCTTTACTCCGGCGGCTGAGATCACAAAGGTGATAACGCCTATCAGCAGTATCGCTATCCATATGTTGACCTGCAAAAACGCGAAGGTAACGCCGACAGCCAGCGCGTCTATGCTTGTCGCTACGGCAAGCGGCAGCATCACCTTGGGGGCGAAGGAGGCGTTAAGCGACTCCTCGTCCTTGCCGAACGACTCGCGCACCATGTTGCCGCCGATGAGCACCAGCAGCGCAAAGGCGATCCAGTGGTCGACGCTTTTGATTATGCTCTCAAACTGCGTGCCCAGCAGCCAGCCGATAAGCGGCATCAGCGCCTGAAAGCCTCCGAAATACGCGCCCGCCGTTACACAGTGGCGCGGCTTTAGCTTCTGTACCGACAGACCCTTGCAGATAGACACCGCGAAGGCGTCCATCGCCAGACCCACGGAAAGCAATATCAATTCAACTATCCCCATAACTATCCCTCTCTGTCACAGGTCCGCCGCGTCAAGTGGCAAAGACCAGCTGTACCAATATCATATATACGGCTACGCCGCCGAATACGCTCACCAGCGTGTTGCGCAGCCAAACGTAGGTGCCCGCCACAAACACAGCCGCCGCCAGCTCGGGCAGCCCGTAGGGGTAGCTGAGCACCGACACGCCCTTAAAGCAGTACACCACCAGCATACCGATAATAGCATATGGCAGCACCTTGCCCAAATATGTGATGACCCGCGGGGTTTTTCGCCCCTCGGGAAAGGCGAGGAAGGGCAAAAAGCGCGTAAAGGCTATCACTACCGCCATCACGCCCACCTGAAGCAGCGCGTGCACATCAGTCATCCTCAGCCACCTCGCTTTCGGGTATGTCAAGCTTTTTGCGGAAGATCATCAGCTCCGCGGCTATCAAAAACAGCGCGGGCACTATGAAGTACTGCGCCCCGAACACCACCAGACAGATAAGGGTGGTGGCCACGCCCAGCACAGCGGGCAGATGCTGCTTGCTGCTCAGCCACTGTTCTGTCATAATCACAATGAACAACGCGGTCATAGCGAAGTCGATGCCCGTGCTGGGGAACGGTAAAAACATTCCCAGCACCGCGCCCAGCACACAGCCCGTTATCCAGTAACTGTGGTTGAGGGCGGTGAGGAAGAAGTAGTATTTTTTGGGATTAATGTCATCCTCAAGCTTTGTCGTGGCGGTGATCGAGTAGGTCTCGTCGGTCAGGCCGAAAATCAAATAGGGCTTAACAAGCCCCGTGCCGCGGTACTTTTCCAGCAGCGAAACGCCGTAAAAAAAGTGGCGGCAGTTGATGATAAGCGTCATAAAGGCGGTGGTCAGCAGCGAGGCGCCGCTCGCCATGAAATCTACGCCCGCGTACTGCCCCGAGCCCGCGAACATCGTGACGCTCATCAAGATGGCCCACCAAAAGCTGTAGCCCTTGCTCTGCAGCAGCACGCCGTAGCCTATGCCCAGCGCAAGGTACCCCGCCATTATCGGCAGACTGTCGCGGAACGCGCGCCGAAACGATTTTTTAGTCATTCTCCTCAACTCTCAACTCTTAACTCTCAAATCTCAACTTTAGTACTTAAAGTGCTGTGTGGTCAATATCTTAAAGTGGTTTTTGTGATACTCTATTATCCCTTCGCGCTTTAGCTCGCTCAGTGAGCGCGACAGCGAGGCGCGGTCAACAGCCAGATACGCCGCGAACTCCTCGCGTGAAAAGCGGATGTCAAACTCATAGGAGCGCTCCGCCTCGCTGCAAATCTTCAAAAACCGCATTATCTTGTCGCGGATGTTTTTCTGCGACAGGCACACCAAATGCTCCGAAATGGTTATGAACAGCTGCCGCTGCGACGCCATCATGTTCACAAGTATCTTGTGCTGCACCAGCGCTATGCTCTCGTCGGCAATCAGCAGCGAGTCGGGGTCGATCATCATTATCTTTCCGGGCGTGTCGGCGACCACCTCGAACAGCACATTGTAATACTCCATCATAAACTGCATGGTGCCTATGGTGCCGTGGCCGTCTATGGCGTTTATTATCGTTTTGTTGCCGTCGTAGTCAATGGTGTAAACCTTTACGCGCCCCGTAAGCACTATGCCCAGCCTGCGCTTGTGGCCGGGCTGCACGCTGAGCTTCTGCTCCGGCTCAAGCTCAATAAGCTCGGGCTTGGCAAAGGTGACGTATCGTGTCAGCTCGTCCGCGCTCAGGCCCGAAAAAAACAGGCTGTGCTGCAGTATCTCCAGGTTCTCGATTTTCAGAAATTCGGTGTAATTCGCCATAGCGCCTCCGTAAGGGTGTGGTGAGTTATATGCGGTGCTTTTTACTTGTAAAAGACCACTAACATTATAACACAAAAAATTGCAAATGCAACGCTTTTTTGAAGAAAGCAAGCTTTTATCTGTTACGCAAGAATCGTACAAATGCACAAAAACAAAAGTAATATATGGTCAAAGTGCATATTGGATATGGTTTAAAAATGTGATACAATAATTACATATGCGCCTAAGCGCATTTGCCGATACTATATTCGGAGGAACATTATGAAGTTAAAAGGTATTCACGTACCGCACCTGAAGCACACGGCAGGATCCGCGCCCGTGCGGATCCCCGTTCCCAAAACCGTGACCATCCCTATGTCGATGCACATCGGACGCCCCGCAAAGCCCGTGGTGAAGCGCGGCGACGCGGTGAAGGTGGGACAGCTTATCGCCGAGGCTGACGGCTACATTTCCGCGCCAATACACTCGGGCGTTTCGGGCAAGGTACAAAAAATTGACGAAATGATGACCGCCATGGGCGCCAAGGTGCCCTGCATCGTCATCGAGACAGACGGACTGCAGGAGGTCAGCGAGACCGTGCAGCCACCCGACGTCCACGACACCGAAAGCTTTGTGCAGGCGGTGCGCGACAGCGGCTCGGTCGGCTTGGGCGGAGCGGGCTTCCCGACCTTTGTCAAGTTCAGCATCAACGGCGACCTAAGCGTCGTCAACGCGGTCGTCATCAACGCCGCTGAATGTGAACCCTACATCACCTCGGACACCCGCACTCTGGTAGACAGAGCGGATGACGTGTTCGCGGGCATAGATCTGCTCAAAAAATACCTGCTGGTAAAGCGCTTTGTCATCGGCATCGAGGCAAACAAGCCCGAGGCTATAGCCAAGGCGAGGGAGCTTGCCGCCAAAACCGAGGGCGTAGAGGTGCAGGTGCTGCCGCCTATGTACCCGCAGGGCGGCGAAAAGGTGCTTGTCTACAACACCCTGGGCATGATGATACCGCAGGGCGGTCTGCCGCTGGACGTGGGCGTGGTGGTCATAAACGTCACAACCCTCGCCTTCATCGCGAAATACGTTGAAACGGGCATGCCGCTGGTTGAAAAATGCCTGACGGTAGACGGATCCGCGGTCAACGAGCCGAAAAACCTCATCGCTCCCGTCGGCACCTCTATCGCCGACGTGCTGGAAGCCGCCGGCGGCTGCAAGTGCGAGCCCGCCAAGGTGCTCTACGGCGGACCCATGATGGGTATTGCCGTGCCCGACCTTAGCGCGCCCATCCTGAAAAACACCAATGCTATCGTAGCTATGGACGAGCGCGAGGCAAAGCCGCCCAAAACCACCCCCTGCATAAACTGCGGCGCCTGCCTTAACCACTGTCCGCTGCGGCTCGACCCGCGCGCGATAGCGCGAGCCTATAAGCTAAACGACGCCGAGGCGCTCAAGACCCTCTGTGTCGACCTGTGTATGGAGTGCGGCTGCTGCTCCTATGTCTGCCCTGCCAAGCGGCATCTTGTGCAGACAAACAAACTGGCGAAAGCCGTGCTGCGCAACTATCAGGCGCAGCAGAAAAAGGAGGGCGGAAAATGAGAAAAATGATCTCGGCGGTATCGCCGCATTTTCACAGCCCGCGCACCACGCGCAGCATCATGCTCGACGTAATAATCGCGCTGGCGCCCGCCATGATCGCCTCGGTGATCTGGTTCGGACTGCGCAGCATGCTGGTCATAGCCGACTGCGTGGCGGTCTGCCTGCTCTCGGAGTGGGGCTTTGAAAAGCTTTGCAAAAAAGAAAACACTGTGGGCGACCTTTCGGCGGTCGTCACCGGCATAATTCTGGCGCTCAACCTGCCCGTGACCATCCCGCTGTGGCAGGCTACGCTGGGCAGCGTGGTAGCCATAGTCGTAGTCAAGCAGCTCTTCGGCGGCATAGGACAAAACTTCGCTAACCCCGCCGCCACCGCGCGTATCATTCTTATGACCGCGTTTTCGGGCACCATGACCTCATGGGCGGTGCCCAAGGCGTTTGATATGACAGCCACCATGGCGCCCGACGCCGTAACCGGCGCGACGCCCCTTTCGCTCATGGCAAAGGGCGACACCGAAAGCCTGCCGTCCTACCTCGATATGCTGCTTGGCAACACCGGCGGCTGTTTGGGCGAGACCTGCGCTCTGGCGCTCATACTCGGCGGCATCTACCTCATGGTACGCCGCGTCATCACCTGGCACACCCCGGTCGCCTTCATAGGCACCGTGGCGCTTATGTCGCTTGTCTGCGGCAAGGACGTTTTGGCGCAGGTGCTCTCGGGCGGTCTGATGATCGGCGCCTTCTTCATGGCTACCGACTATTCCTCAACGCCCGCCAACAAATGGGGCAAGATCATTTTCGGCGTGGGCTGCGGACTCATCACCATCCTTATACGCTTCTGGGGCAACTTCCCCGAGGGAGTCAGCTTCTCGCTGCTGCTGATGAATATTTTGACACCCTACATTGAAAAGCTGACGCGGTCAAAGCCGCTGGCAGGGGAGGTGGACGAGTCGTGAAGGATATAGTAAAACCCATCGCGGTACTGGCGGCTATCTGTCTTGTCGTCACCGCGCTGCTCGCCACCGTAAATGCCATAACCGCTCCCATCATAAGGGAGGCGGACGAAAAAGCCGCCGCCAAGGCTCGCAGTGAGGTGCTTACAGAGGCGGACAGCTTTGAGGAGATAACCGGAGTCGCCCTTCCCGAGGGCGTCACCGAGGCATATCGGGCGCAAAACGGCGCGGGCTATGTGTTCAAGCTTGAAACCAAGGGCTACGGCGGCACCATCACCATGATGTGCGGTGTCAAGGCGGACGGCTCCATCGAGAGCGTCCAGACCCTCAGCCACAGCGAAACCAGCGGCATCGGCTCTCGCGTCGTGGACAACGCCGCCGGATACAACAAAAACTACGCGGGCAAAACCGCGGATAACTACGACGAGGTGGACGCCGTGACCGGCGCTACCATTTCCTCGAAGGCGTATAAAAAGGCAGTCGCGTCCGCCTTTGACGCCTATCAAACCGTAAAGGAGGCGGAGTAAGTGAACAAGCTGCAAAACCTTTCAAAGGGCCTTATAAAGGAAAACCCCGTGCTGGTCCTGGTGCTGGGCACCTGTCCCACTCTCGCCACCTCCACCAGCGTTTCCAACGCGCTGGGCATGGGCGCGGCGGCGACTATAGTGCTCATATGCTCCAACATCGTCATCTCCGCCCTCAGAAAAGTCATACCCGACAAGGTGCGCATCCCCTGCTACATCGTGCTGATAGCGGGCTTTGTCACCATGGTGCAGATGCTGGTAAAGGCGTTTGCGCCGGCGCTCGATAAGTCGCTGGGCATCTTTTTGCCGCTTATCGTCGTAAACTGCATCATTTTGGGCAGAGCGGAGATGTTCGCCAACAAAAACACCGTAGCCGATTCCGCTGTCGACGCCATCGGCATGGGCGCGGGCTTTACGCTGGCGCTGGTGCTCATGGCTACCATACGCGAGGTGTTCGGCAACGGTACCTTCCTCGGCTTTGAGATACCCGTGCTGGTCGACACCAAAATATCCATCCTCACCATGGCGCCGGGCGGCTTCTTCGTGTTCGGCATCCTGATAGCGGCGGTAAATAAGTTCGGCAAGCACAAGCCCAAAAAGAAGGACTTCGGCTGCGCGGGCTGTCCTCAGGCGGCTGTTTGCGGCAAGGCGGCAGGCGACTGCGCCGGTAATGAAGCGGAGGTGAGCGCCTGATGACCAAGCTTATCATCATCCTGCTTTCGGCAGTATTCATCAACAACTACGTGCTGTCGCGGTTTTTGGGCATCTGCCCCTTCCTCGGCGTTTCAAAAAAGCTTGACTCCGCCGTAGGCATGAGCCTCGCGGTCATCTTTGTAATGATGCTCGCCACGGCTGCCACCTACCCCATACAGTACTACCTGCTCACCCCGAACGGTCTGGGCTATTTACAGACCATCGTGTTCATCCTCGTCATAGCGGCGCTGGTACAGCTTGTGGAGATCGTGCTTAAAAAGTACATTCCCTCGCTGCACAAGTCGCTGGGCGTTTATCTGCCGCTCATCACCACCAACTGCGCGGTGCTGGGCGTAACCATCCTCAACATCACCGAAAGCTACACCTTCCTCGAGGCTATGGTCAATTCGCTGGGCAGCGGACTGGGCTTCTTCCTCGCCATGGTGATGTTCTCGGGCGTGCGCTCCAAAATCGAGGGCGCCGACATCCCCGAAAGCTTCAAGGGATTGCCCGTCACGCTGGTGGCGGCGTCCATCACCTCTCTTTCCTTCCTCGGCTTCGGCGGAGTGATAGAAAACATGTTTGCGTAAGGGAGGGCGAAGGATGTTACAGGCAATTCTCACGGCGGTTATACCCGTCGTAATAATCGGCATAGTCTGTGCGGCGGTGCTGGTCATCGCCTCAAAGCTGATGGCGGTAAAGGAGGACGAGCGCTTTCCCGCTGTACGCGACTGCCTGCCCGGCGCCAACTGCGGCGCCTGCGGCTACGCGGGCTGCGACGGCTACGCCAAGGCACTTTGCGAGGACCCGTCGGTCGCAACCAACCTCTGCATCCCCGGCGCAGACGCGGTGGCAAAGCAGCTCAGCGAGGTTCTCGGCGTGGAGTTTGAGGACGTTATCGAGCAGGTGGCGGTTGTCCACTGCTCGGGCGACTGTCAGCATACACAGGACAAGGTGGTCTACAACGGCATAGAAAGCTGCGCGGCGGCAAAGCTGATGTACGGCGGCAAGGGCAGCTGCACCTACGGCTGTCTGGGTCTGGGCGACTGCGCCAAAGCCTGTCCGCAGGACGCCATCTACATAAAAGACGGCGTGGCGAATGTCTACACCTGCGACTGCATAGGCTGCGGGCTCTGCGCGAAAACCTGTCCCAACCATCTTATTTCGCTGGTGCCCGACGTTAAAAAGGTCGTTGTAAAGTGCAGCAACCGCGACAAGGGCGCCGTAACCCGCAAGGTTTGCCAAAGCGGCTGTATCGGCTGCAAAAAGTGCGAAAAGGTCTGTCCGAGCGGCGCGATAAAGGTCGCGGACAATGTAGCGGTCATCGACTACGAAAAGTGCACAGACTGCGGCGCCTGCGCCGAAAACTGCACCACCCACTGCATCACGGTAGAGGACCTGAGCGGGTGCCACCACTTTCAGAGTTAAGAGTTAAGAGTTTAGATTTTAGAGTTAAGAGTTGAATTTTTAGAGCGGAGAGTTTAGATAAAGAATACTTTCCGAAAAATAAAGGACGTGTCGTTGCGGCACGTCCTTTGCTTTTGTTATTCTGTTTCCCAGAACAAATCATCCAAAGTCTTTCCCAATGCACGGCAAACTGCGATGCACAGCTTGATGCTGGGATTATAATCACCCTTTTCGATGGCGTTGATCGTTTGGCGGCTCACACCGACGCGTTCTGCCAGCTGTTGCTGCGAAAGGTCAAGAGCGGCGCGTGCGCTTTTCAACTTTAGATTCTTCATTCGTCTTCAGCTGCCTTTTTGTTGATTTGATTCTTGATAAGCTGTGTGGTGCCGATGCCGAGAAACATCACCGCCGTGCAGGGATTCAACACATTCTCATTGAGCAGCCCGTCGGTGAAAAAGTTTTCGCCCTGTATCACATTTATCAAAAACACTGCCAGATTGAGCACGCCTATCGAAATCATCCATGGAATAACGGACTTTTTGTGTTCTTGGTTATATGGGACATAGGCGTCTTTAAGGATGCTCAATATCGCAAACAGAGTGGTCGACAGGAAGATCCCGATAAACAGCAGGGCGGTAGTGGTTGCCCATCGGATGTCCAGCATATCCAGCAGCGCGCAGATGATGCAGTAACCCAGCAGTCCGAAAAAAGCGTATTTATACGAGACGTTCCGCGCCAGGATCTGCCGCTCATCCAGCTTAGCCTTCAGTTGGCGTGAACCGCGGAAAATGGCTGCAAAGATGCATACCAGACACACCACGATCAATCCCACGCAAAAACCAATTACCCAAATCTGACGGTTATTCATACTCAACACTCCTTTATTTGTTGACCGGAAGGTTTCCGTTATATGTAATATAGCACATGTTTTACGAAATGTCAAGTATAGTTTACAAAAAGAATTAAGTATTTTCCATTTTTAGCTTGTAACTTTCAATTGCCCAAGCAGCTCGCCTACCTTGTCGTGGTACACCAAGTCCACCATATGGTCAAGCGGAGTTTTGTCGCGGTTGATAAGCACCATCGTGTTGCCGCGAAAATAGCGCACGAAGCCCGCGGCGGGGTAGACGGTCAGGCTGGTGCCCGCGATTATCAGGGTGTCCGCCTGCATCAGCGCGTTCAGCGCGCCGTTCACGACGCTGTCGTCAAGCCCCTCCTCATACAGCACCACGTCGGGCTTTATCACGCCGCCGCAGTCGCACTTAGGCACGCCCTCGCTGTTTTTGATGTACTCCGCCGAAAAGAACTTGCGGCACTTGCGGCAGTAGTTGCGCAGCACGCTGCCGTGCAGCTCATACACGCGCTTGCTGCCCGCCGCCTGGTGCAGCCCGTCGATGTTCTGTGTAACTACCGCCAGCAGCTTGCCCGCGCGCTCCAGCTCCGCCAGCTTTAAATGCGCCTTGTTCGGCTTCTTGTCCAGGCAAAGCATCTTGTCGCGGTAAAAGCGGTAGAATTCCTCGGTGTGGCGCTCAAAAAACGAGTGGCTCAAAATCTGCTCGGGCGGATAGTCGTACTTTTGATTGTAAAGCCCGTCCACGCTGCGAAAATCGGGAATCCCGCTCTCGGTGCTCACACCGGCTCCGCCGAAAAACACTATGCGTTGGCTTTTGTCTATGACTTCCTGCAATTGTTCGATGGTATTCATACGCTGACCTCCTGTTATTATATTGTTATCTTTATTATACCCCTGCCGCGCCGTCAAATCAATAGGAAATACAGCGCGATACACTGAAAGCGCGGCTGTTGAGCGCTGATACCGGCTCAAAAAAAGCAGACAAATATTTCCGGTTATTTATCACAGCTCGACATAAACAGGGCTTTCCGGGCAGCGACGTAGTTGTTAAAAAATTAACAAGACCGACTCAGGGCAAAAGACTTGAAAAAATGTATCGTTTGTGGTAAAATTAATACGATACTATGGGATTTTGGGGTATAATGACACAAAATCTGTAGAACAATTTAATATTCCGTTAAAAGGAGTTGATTTTAAATGGCAAGAAGCGCAGGAGTCCTTCTCTCTATCACTTCGCTTCCGTCGCCCTACGGCATCGGTACCATCGGCAAGGAGGCTCGCGAATTTGCAGACTTCCTCAAGAAGGCGGGGCAGAAGGTATGGCAGATACTTCCTGTCGGACCCACCAGCTACGGCGATTCTCCGTATCAGTCGTTCTCGACCTACGCGGGCAACCCGTATCTTATCGACCTTGACACCCTTGCGGAGGAGGGGCTGGTGACCAAGGAGCAGCTTGACAGCTTCGACTGGGGCTACAGCGACCGCGAGGTAGACTACGAGAAGATCTACAACAGCAGATTCAAGGTCCTTCGGATCGCTTTTGAAAACTTCAAGGGCAAGGATCAAAAGAAATTCCGCTCGTTCGTGCGCAAAAACAGCAAGTGGCTGAAGAACTACGCCCTGTACATGGCGGTAAAGAACAGCTTTGACATGGTTTCCTGGACCGAGTGGCCCGAGGACATCAAAATGCGCGAGGAGACCGCGGTACGCCGTTATGAGCGCAAGCTGCGCAACGATGTGAACTTCTGGAAATTCGTGCAGTTCAAATTCTACGAGCAGTGGGAGGCGTTCCGCGCCTACGTCAACGGGCTGGGAATCAAGATTTTGGGCGATATGCCCATCTATGTCGCGATGGACAGCGCTGACACCTGGGCGAATCCCGAGCTGTTCCAGCTTTACGACGACGGCGACCCCATCGCGGTGGCAGGCTGTCCGCCCGACTATTTCTCCGAGACAGGTCAGCTTTGGGGCAACCCGCTCTACGACTGGGACTATCTGAAAGAAACCGATTACGAGTGGTGGTTCGAGCGCGTAAAGGCGGCGAGCAAGCTGTATGACATCACCCGCATCGACCACTTCCGCGCCTTCGCCAGCTACTATTCCATCCCCTATCCCGCCGAGAACGCCATTAACGGCGAGTGGGTAGATGGTCCGCGCATCGAGTTCTTCCGCATGATGGAAGAGGAGTGCGGAAAGATCGAGATAGTTGCCGAGGACCTGGGCACCCTGACCCCCGACGTTACCGAGCTGATGGAGCAGACGGGCTATCCGGGCATGAAGGTGCTGGAATTCGCATTTGACAGCGGCGAGGAAAACGACTATCTGCCGCACAACTACACCGAGAACTGCGTAGTATACACCGGCACCCATGACAACGACACCATCATGGGCTGGCTGGAAACCGCAAATCCCGAGGACATCCGCTACGCGCGCGAGTACTGCAAAATGGGCGACGACGAGCCGTTCAACTGGGGACTCATCCGCACCGCCTACGAAAGCAAGGCGGACATGGCGGTCATTCCCATGCAGGACCTGCTGGGACTCGGCAAGGAAGCACGTATGAACACGCCATCCACCCTGGGAGGAAACTGGACCTGGCGTGTTGATAAAGCGGCTCTCTCCGATGAGCTTGCAAATAAATTAAAAACAATGTCTGTGAACAGCGGACGATTGGAGGAGTAATTTTATGGCTAATATTATGGAAAAGCTTGAGCTCACAGCACAGTCTATGTACTGTAAGACCGTTGAGGAGCTGACCCCCTCCGAGCTGCACCTCGCGCTCGGCAAGGCGGTAATGGGCGAGATCGCTCCCAACTGGGCAAAGAGTAAGGCAAAGCACGAAGCGCAGAGAAGAGCGTACTATTTCTCGGCGGAATTCCTGATGGGCAGAATGATGTACAACAACCTCTACTGCCTCGGAATCCTTGAGGAAGTCACCAAGCTTCTCAAGAAGAAGGGTATCGACATCAACGTGTTTGAGGAGATCGACGACGCGGCGCTGGGCAACGGCGGTCTGGGCAGACTTGCCGCCTGCTATCTCGACTCTGCGGCGACCCAGGAGGTCCCGCTGGACGGCTACGGCATCCGCTATAAATACGGTCTGTTCAAGCAGCTCATCGAGGACGGCTATCAGGTAGAGGTCGCCGACAACTGGCAGCGCTTTGAGGATCCCTGGTGCATCCGCAAGGAGGACGAGTCCGTTTTGGTATCCTTCAAGGGTCAGACCGTCAAGGCAGTCCCCTATGATATGGCTGTCATCGGCTGCAAGACCGACAACATCAACACCCTCAGACTCTGGCAGGCAGAGGCGGTCAACGAGTTTGACTTCACCGCTTTCAACAACACAAAATACGACGAGGCTGTAAAGGAAAAGAACGACGCGGAGAACATCTCCAAGGTGCTCTATCCCAACGACAACCAGTACGACGGCAAGGTGCTCCGCCTCAAGCAGCAGTATTTCTTCTGCTCCGCTTCGCTGCAGGACATCATGCGCCGCTATAAGGCGAAGCACGGCAACGACTTCAGCTTCTTCGCCAAGGAAAACGCTATCCAGCTCAACGACACCCATCCCGTATCCTGCGTTCCCGAGCTGGTCAGACTTCTTCAGCTCGAGGGCATGAGCTTTGACGAGGCGTTTGAAATCGCGCGTCAGACCTGCTCCTACACCAACCACACCGTACTCAGCGAGGCTCTCGAAAAGTGGAGCGCCGACCTGATGACCCAGGTCATCCCCGAGATCTACGACATCATCGCTCTTATCGCCAACAAGTGTCAGGAGGAGCTTATCGCCAAGGGCGTTCCCAACGAAATGCGCGCCAAAATGCGCATCATCGACGGCAACTCGGTACACATGGCTCGCCTTGCCACCTACGCGGGCACCTATGTCAACGGCGTTGCTCAGCTGCACACCGAGATCCTCAAGCGCGACCTGCTTAAGGAGTGGTATCAGGTTTATCCCGAGCGCTTCCTCAATAAGACCAACGGCATCACACAGCGCCGCTGGCTGGGTCTTTGCAACCCCGAGCTTTCCGACCTCATCACCGACAAGGTAGGCAGCGACGAATGGCTCATCGACCTCAGCAAGCTCAGCGTGCTCAACGACTGCTGCGACGCCAGGACCATCAACAAGTTCAACAAGATCAAGGCAAAAAAGAAGGTTCAGCTCGCCGAGTACATCAAGAAGATGGACGGCTACGATATCAACCCCGACACCATCTTTGACGTACAGGTAAAGCGCCTGCACGAGTACAAGAGACAGCTTATCAACGCCTTCTCCATCATGGCCATCTACTTCCGCATCAAGGACGGCAAGCTGCCCAACTGGACTCCCACCACCTTCATCTTCGGCGCCAAGGCGGCTCCCGGCTACGCCAGAGCTAAGGCTATCATCAAATATATCAACGAGATCGCGAACCTTGTAAACAACGATCCCGACACCAAGGACCTGCTTCAGGTTTACTTCATCTCCAACTACAACGTATCCTACGCCGAGAAGATCGTCGTAGCGGCGGATATTTCCGAGCAGACCTCCACTGCGGGTCTTGAGGCTTCCGGTACCGGCAACATGAAGTTCATGCTCAACGGTGCGGTGACCCTCGGCACCTGGGACGGCGCAAACATCGAAATCGCCGAGTGCGCGGGCGTTGAGAACGAGTATATCTTCGGCGCGCGCGTCGAGGAGATCGAACGCCTCAAGAAGGAGGGCTACAACCCCGCTGCCCTGATCGAGGCAGACCCCGAGCTCAAGCGCGTCACCGATACTCTTATCGACGGCACCTTTGACGACGACGGCGCAACAGGCGAGGGCAGCTTCCGCGAGCTCCACCACGCGCTCACCAAGGGCACCCACTGGCACGATCCCGACCACTACTTCCTCATGCTCGATCTGCCCGGTTACATCGAAACCAAGATCCGCGCCAACCAGGACTACGCAGACCGCAAGGAGTTCGGCAAGAAGTGCCTGCTCAACGTTGCCAACGCGGGCAAGTTCTCCTCCGACAGAGCTATTCTTGAGTACGCCAACGAGATCTGGCACGTTTCACACAAATAATCAAATAAGCTTTCAAAGCGTCCGCCTTGTGCGGGCGCTTTTGCTTTGCCCGTGAGCCTCATACTAATCTCAGATAAAAAGTGGACAAAGATTTGCGAGGATATTTTTCGCAAGACGAGGCGAAGGACGCCGCAAGGCTGGCGCCTTGCAAGAACGACAACGAAGTATTGCGGAAAATAGACCGCAAAGATTGTCTATTTTTTATTTGAGTTTAGTATCGGACACCGAGCGGGCGGGTAAGGCTGCGCTCAAAGGCGGAGAATGTGCCCCGCAGCGCCGAAAAACAGCACGAAAAGCACGGAAAGGCGCAAAAACGCCACTACTATAGTGATAACATGCACGTTTTATTATATTGCACAAGAATTTTTCAACAAACACTTATTCATTATTGATATTGAAATTTGTTTACAAATCTGTTATAATATAGAAGATAAAAATTATGCTGAGGAGCATGCGCTTTTTGGTGGAATTTTTAGAGGAGCATTTAGAAGTTTTTTAAGAAAGGAAGTTTTGAAATGCAAAAGAAAACCATCTCCATTGTGCTATGCATGACAATGTTGGTTTCCATGCTTGTTATGGCTGTTCCCACAGCGTCAGCCGCAAGCGCGGACACCGCCCCTGTCGCAAAAGCGTACACAGTGGAAAATCCCTCGGATTTCTCCTGGGATAACGCAAACGTGTATTTCCTTATGACCGACCGTTTCTACAACGGCGACAGAGGAAATGACCACGCCTACGGTCGTACCTTGAACAGCAACGGCCAGCCCATTTCCGGATGGGACACCGCGCCCGGCACCTTCCACGGCGGCGACTTCAAGGGTATCACTCAGAAAATCAACGAAGGTTACTTCACCGACCTCGGCGTCAACGCTATCTGGATCTCCGCTCCCTACGAGCAGATCCACGGTTATGTTGACTCGGGCGACGACACCAACCACATCGCGCACTATTCCTATCACGGATACTATGTGCTCGACTACACCGAGACCGATAAGAACTTCGGTACCAAGGAAGAGTTCCGCACTCTGGTAAACACCGCTCATTCCAAGGGCATCCGCGTAGTGCTGGATATCGTTATGAACCATGCGGGCTACAACAACATCGTAGACATGGAGGAGTTCAACTACGGTACCATCACCAACCGCTCCGCCATCGACGCTTACAAGTATAAGCTGACCGATGTTGCCGGCTTCCATCAGTACATCGACTACGAGTCCTCGTCTTCCGACTGGGGACGCTGGTGGGGCTCCGACTGGATCCGCAGCGGTCTGCCCGGCTACCAGAACGACGGCGGCGGTGAGCTGACCTCCTCTCTGGCAGGTCTGCCCGACTTCCGCACCGAGTCCACCAATAACGTAAGCGTTCCTCAGTTCCTGCAGAGCAAGTGGCAGAAAGAGGGTACTCTCAGCACCAAGCAGCAGCTTTACGGCGACTGCAGCACCGTATCCGACTACCTGACCTCATGGCTTGCGCAGTGGGTCAAGGACTACGGCGTTGACGGCTTCCGCTGCGACACCGCCAAGCACGTTGAGCTGGCTTCCTGGAACAAGCTCAAGACCAAGTGCGTTGCCGCGCTCAAATCCTGGAGACAGAACAACCCCAACGCCAGCGGCGCTGACTGGGACGAAGACTTCTGGATGACAGGCGAGTGCTGGGGACACGGCGTCGGCAAGAGCCCCTACTTCTATGAGGGCGGCTTCGACTCCATGATCAACTTCGAGATCACCTCTGTCCTCGGACAGAACTCAGGTTTCCCCGACGCGAGCTCCATCAACGGCCTCTATCAGAGATATGCCTCCACTATCAACAGTGACGAAAACTTCAATATGCTCACCTACCTGTCCTCTCACGACACCAACATTGTCCGCACCGGCGACAATTACTATCAGGGCACCGCGCTTCTGCTCTGCCCGGGTGCCGTTCAGCCCTTCTACGGCGACGAGACCGCCCGTCCGCTGGTAAGCGGAGTGCCTGTTGAAGGTGGCGGACACGCGCTCAGAAGCGATATGAACTGGGGACAGAACACAGACCTCCTCAACCACTGGAAAAAGGTCGGTAAATTCCGTGCAAACCACGTAGCGGTCGGCGCGGGCGATCATCAGCTTATCAGCAACGCCAACGGACTTACCTTCTCCAGAAGCTATGACGACGGCGAGACCGCCGACGGCGTCATCTGCACCATGGGCGCATCCAAGAACACCAACATGACGATCGACGTTTCCTCCATGTGGGGCAACGGCAAGACCCTGACCAACGAGTACGACGGCACCACCGCTGTTGTCGCGGACGGCAAGGTCACCTTTAACACCGGCGCTCAGGGCGTTATCCTGATCTCCGGTCCTCAGTCCACCATCAACATGTCTGTCAAGGGACCCAAGTACGCGTTCTATGACAGCCAGACCGTTACCGTCAAGCTCCGCGGAGCCGACTACGCTATGGCGTCCGTCAACGGCGGCACTCCCTTCCGCGTTGTAAACGGTCAGACCTTCAGCATCGGCGACGGCATCGAAGTGGGCACAGTGTTCAATGTCACCCTCAGCGCTACAAACGAAGTAGAGACCCTTGAAAAGTCGTTTGCCTTCAAGAAGAAGGACCCCGACGCCGTAGTACGTCTTTACTTCGATAACACCTCCTACAACTGGAGCAACATCCACGCCTATGTCTATGACGAGAGCGTTTCCACCAACGTTGTCAAAAACGCCGATTGGCCCGGCGAGGCGATGGAATATGATGACGACACCGGACTTTATGTATATGAAGTACCCGATGAACTGACCGAAAACGGACTGGTCATCTTCAACACAGGCTCAGGCGGCGTCCAGTATCCCGGCGTGCAGGAAAAGGGTCTTGCCATCAACGAAACCGACAAGCTCTTTGCTGCAGGCAACAGCTGGACCGACTACAACGGTCAGACCGTTCAGCCCACCGATCCGCCCGAACCCGGCACCCAGAGAACTATCTATTTCGACAACACTCAGTCCAATTATCAGACTCCTTACGCCTATGTATGGAGCAATACCGACGGCAATCCCGTTGCATGGCCCGGCTACGCTATGACCAAGGCTTCCGAAATGGGTGAGAACATCTACAAGATCACCTGCGATTCTAAGTATGACAACGTCATCTTCAGCAACAGCGGCAGCCCGCAGACAGGCAACATAGAAAACATTCCTTATCTCAACGGCAAGTATGCCAACGGCACCTGGACCGAGGTCACCGGTGAGCCCGTAACCGATATCGGAGAAGGCGGCGACGACGGACCCATTCCCACCAACCCCAGTCCCAACCCCGGCAAGGTAGTGCTCGGCGACGCCGACCAAGACGGCAGGATCAACGTCAAGGACATCACCGCTATCCAGAGACACCTCGCGGAAGTTGAGGCCCTCACCGGCAACGGTCTCACCGCGGCTGACACCAACCAGGACGCTAAGGTCACCATCAAGGACGCCACTTGCCTCCAGTACTATCTGGTAGAAATGGTCGTTTCCGGCAACCACACCGGAGAGCAGGTAGACGAGGGTTACAAGCCCGCCGCTACCAGAACTATCTATTTTGACAACAGCAAGCTCAACTACACCAATCCCAGAATCCACGTTTGGGTGAAGAAGAACGGCACCGACGTTCCCTACAAGGATTGGCCGGGCGATACCATGAAGGCGGAAGGCAACAACATCTACAGCTATGTCTGCCCTGCAGAGTATAACTGCTGCCTCTTCAACGACGGCAATAACTCTGAGATCAAGACTCCCGACCTCCGCGACATCCCCTACACCGAAGCGCTTTACAGCGACGGCGTCTGGACTCAGGTAGGCGAGATCATCACCACCGAGCCTCAGCCCATCACCGATCCCGATCCCTCCAATACAATCTATCTCGACGCTTCCAACAACAACGCCGGCGACGAGGAGTTCTATATTTGGACATGGAACGATACCACCGACGGCATCTGGGTCAAGGGTACCGGCAGCGCTTCCAAGGTAACCTTCACCGGCGTTAAGAACAACGTCGTATTCACCAGAATGAACCCCGCCTGCAACGGCAATCCCTCTTGGGATTATGTATGGAACCAGTCCTCCGACCACGTCACTCAGCTCGGCAAGACCTTTGTGACCAACAGCTGGTTCGACGGCGACTGGACGAACACACCCGATCTCAATCCCGTAACAAATCCCGACACTGAAACCAGGACCATCATTCTGGACAACAGCGCGACCAACTACGCAAAACCCTACTGCTATGTATGGAAGACCGTAGGCAACACCGATATTCCGCTGAATAGTTGGCCGGGTACCGAGATGACCTCTCTCGGCAACAACCTCTATTCCGTCACCGTGCCCGCTGAGTATAACAACTGCGTATTCAGCAACAACGGTTATCCCCAGACCGATGACCTCGACAACATCCCCTACACCTCCGCTAAGTGGACCGGCAGCGCTTGGGTAGAGTCGGATGCTCCCGAAATCACAACGGAGCCCGTGACCAATCCCGACGGCGATGTCATCACCCTCGACGCCTCTGCTCTTGCGGTGGGCAACGAGAAATGGTACATCTGGACTTGGAACGATACCACCGACGGCGTATGGATCGGCGGCAACGGCAGCGCTTCCGCTGTTACCTTTACCGGCGACTTTAAGTCGAACATACTCTTTGCCAGAGTCAACGCTACCGCGGCGACTCCCGACTGGTCGGCTCAGAATAATGTCTGGAACCAGACAGGAAACCTGACCACTCAAATCGGCGGCACCTACAAGCTCACAACTTGGGCAAATAATTACATGCTCGGCAACTGGCAATAAGCCAAAACCGATTTTTCCGGGAGCGGACATTTTGTCCGCTCCTTTTTTCGCGCCAAAATCGGAGAAGCGCAGCCCGCGCCAAAGGCCGCTTTTCTGTCACGGGGAAAATCCACGAAAAAACAGCTCTTGCGTTTAACGCAATTATGTATTATAATGTATACTGGAGATTTATAAGGAGAGGTGTTTGTATGGAAAAGAAACGGGTCAGCGTGCAAATCGAAGGGCGAAACTACGCGGTAATCACAGCCGAGGACAAGTCCTATGTCTACAAGGTCGCCGAGGAGGTCACCGCCTATATCCGTCACGCTGCGCAGACAGGCAGAAACCTCGACACCCGCGACTGCGCCGTTTTGGCGGCTATGGATTTTTGCGACGACCGCAACCGCGCCGAGCGCAGAAACAACGACGTTGTAGACAAGGCGGACCAAATCATCCGCCAGTCCGGTGAGCTCTCCCGCCAGTGCAAGGAATACAAGGAGAAGCTTGCCGCTGCCATTAATGAAAATACAAACCTCACCAAACGCATAAAAGCGCTGGAAGAACAGCTGCGTACCCTGATGCGCGAAAACGAAAAGCTTAAAAAAAGCGGCGACAGCAAGGCGTTGGAAAACGAAAAGAAGTTTGAAAAAACCGTCCGTGATAAAAAGAACGAAAAGCTGATGGGCTATGTGCCCATGCGCCAGTACTCGCTCTTCGAGGAAAAGGACGAGCAGAAGAAGAGAACCGAATGAATAAAATAGAGATCCTCGCTCCGGCGGGCGGCTTTGACAGCCTGGTCGCAGCGGTGCGTTCGGGAGCAGACGCGGTATATGTCGGCGAAAAGCGGTTTTCCGCACGCGCTTCCGCAAAAAACTTTGACGCCGACGAGCTTGCGCGGGCGGTGCGTTATTGCCACATCCACGGCGTAAAGCTCTATGTCACGCTCAACACCCTTGTTTTTGACAATGAATTCAACTCGCTCGCCGACGCCATCCGCACAGCGGCGCTGTCGGACGTCGACGCGCTAATCGTACAAAATTTGGGCGTAGCGCGCCTTGCCGGGCAAATAGCTCCCGACCTGCCGCTGCACGCCTCCACCCAAATGAGTGTGCATACCGTTTCGGGCGTGCGCGCTCTGTATGAAATGGGCTTCAAGCGCGTGGTGCTTTCACGCGAAATGACCCGCGCCGAGATCATCAAGGCGGCGCAAGTCCCCGTTGAACTCGAGGTGTTTGTTCACGGAGCGCTGTGTATGTGCGTTTCGGGACAGTGCTATTTCAGCGCCATGCTCGGCTCGCGCAGCGGCAATCGCGGCGCCTGCGCCCAAACCTGCCGCCTGCCCTTTTCAGTGAACGGACAAAAGGGTGGACACGCGCTGAGTCTTAAGGATAACAGCCTCATCACATATATCACCGACCTGCAGTCCATCGGCGTCGCGTCCGCCAAAATCGAAGGCAGAATGAAGCGCCCCGAATATGTCGCGGCGGCCACACGCGCCTGCGTCGAGCAGCGCGACCTCGGCTTTATCACCGATGAAACCTCGGCACAGCTTCGCGGCGTGTTTTCGCGCACAGGCTTTACGGACGGTTACTACACCGGCAAAACCGGCAGGGGTATGTTCGGCACGCGCACCAGGGATGACGTGGTGTCCGCCGACGAAAAGCTCCTCACCCGTATACGGCAAACCTATCACAGCGAGCTTCAAAACGTTCCTGTAAGCGGTACCTTCACCGCAAAAGCGGGGGAGAGGGCTCAGCTCAGGCTCACCGACGGCACACACACGGTGTCCGTTATCTCGGACGCTGCGGCGGAGCCGGCGCTCAAGATCCCCCTTACGGAGGAAAAGGCGCGCGCCCAGCTCACCAAAACGGGCGGCACCGCTTACATCCTCGAGCCGCTGAAAATAAACCTTGACAATAACCTTTCGCTGCCGCTGTCGGCTCTCAACACCCTGCGCCGCGCCGCGCTCGAGCAGCTCGACAACGCCAGAGCGAATGTACATAATTACACCGTTCATCCGGTTACGATCACAACACCGCTGCCCTATCGCAGCGACAGGCAGAGCCTTCGCGCCAGGGTGCCTAAAACCAAGCTAGGCGAGGGCTTCCGCTCCTGCGAGCTGGTGTTCGTCCCGCTGTTTTCGGACATCCGCGAGCTGCAGCGCCTGCTTGACGAGGGCTTTCCCGTCGGGGTCGAGATCCCGCGCGGGATGTTCGGCAGGGAGGAGCAGATCGACAGGCAGCTCGCCCGCGTTAAGGAGGTCGGGGTCACCCACGTCCTCTGTCACAATTTGGGCGCGCTCTTTCAGGCAAAGCGCCTCGGCTTTAGGCTACACGGCGGCTTCGGTCTGAACCTCTGCAACACCTACGACCTGCTCTGGGCTGAGGAATACGGCATAGACGACGTCGAGCTGAGTTTTGAAATGACCTTCGACCAAATCGACCGCCTCGGCGGGTCCATCGGGCGCGGCATTATCAGCTACGGCTACCTGCCCCTGATGCTCTGCCGCAACTGCCCGGCGAAAAGCATTGGCTTGGATTGCAAATCCTGCAAAAATCAATCAAAAATGACGGACAGAAAAGGCAAGCGGTTTTATTTGCGCTGCGACGGCGTGTGCACCGAGGTGCTCAATTGCGTCCCGCTTTATATTGCGGAACGGGAAATTTCACGACTTTCCACATCCTTTCACGTTTTGCGCTTCACTGTGGAAAACTATGTGGAAAACGTTAAAAACAGTGAGAAACTCAATGACTTTTCAATGTTGAAAGGCAATTTCACCCGCGGATTGTACCGCCGCGGCGTCGATTAAAGCCTTTACCGCGCTAAATTGCCTTATTTTTCCTTTGTGAAAAATACAATTTTCCCTCGCGGAAATAACCCCGCACTCAATATTCCCCTAAGAAATTACTCTTTGGAATTATCAAAAAGAAAATAAATCAATCCTGCAAAAATCGCAGATAGTGAAGGGATGGATAATATGCAGTTATATATCAAAAAGCTCAGAGAAAACGCCCGCGTCCCCAAACGCGCCACCTCGGGCAGCGCGGGAATGGATCTGTACGCCTGCATCCCCGAGGCGATCACCCTCGCGCCGGGACAGCTCACGGTCATACCCACGGGCATCGCCATCGAGTTGCCCGACAACACCTGCGCCGCGTTCCTCTACGCGCGCAGCGGACTGGGCGTAAAGCACGGCATCTGCCTCTCCAACGGCGTCGGCGTCATCGACAGCGACTACCGCGGCGAGATCTGCGTCGGGCTCTGCAACGTTTCCGGCGCCCCCTACACCATCGAGCCCGACGAGCGCGTCGCTCAAATGGTCATCGCACCCGTCCTCGCTCCCGAGATCATCGAAACGGACGAGCTGGGCGACACCGCGCGCGGCACAGGCGGCTTCGGCTCCACAGGAAGGGGCTGACCGAGCCTTGAAAGCGGCTGCCGGACACAACGGCGACCGCTCTCGATTACCGAAATCGACAGGCTTCGGCGCAAGACTGTGGTATGATGTATGGAATACAGGTGAAAAGGGAGGAATACAAAAATGTTTTCATTTTCAAAAGATATAGGCATTGACCTCGGCACCGCCAACACACTGGTGTGTTTGAAGGGCAAGGGCATCATCCTGCGCGAGCCGTCCGTGGTGGCGGTAGATATGCGCACCGACACTGTGCTGGCGGTGGGCTCGCAGGCTAAGGATATGATAGGCAGGACGCCCGGCTCCATAGTCGCGGTGCGCCCGCTCAAGGACGGCGTGATAGCCGACTTCAAAATCACCGCCAAAATGCTGCAGCACTTCATTAAAAAGTCGGTAAAGCCCGGCATCTTCAGCAAGCCGCGCGTCATCATCTGCATGCCCACCGGCGTTACCGAGGTCGAGCGCAAGGCGGTGGAGGACGCCGCATATCAGGCGGGTGCCAAGCCCCCCGTCATCCTTATAGAGGAGCCCATGGCGGCGGCTATCGGCGCGGGGCTTCCCGTGGACGAGCCCACCGGCAGCATGGTGGTAGACATCGGCGGCGGCACCAGCGAGGTAGCTGTCATTTCGCTCGGCGACATCGTCACCGCCTGTTCGGTGCGCGTGGCGGGCGACCGCTTTGACGAGGCTATCCTCACCTATATAAAGAAAAACTACAACCTCCTGATAGGTGAGCGCACCGCCGAGGACGTCAAAATCAAGATCGGCTCAGCCTATCCCTACGAAAACGAAAAGAGCATGGTCATAAAGGGGCGCAACCTTGTAGACGGTCTGCCCAAGGACATCACCATCACCGCCGCCGAGGTGCGCGAGGCGCTGTCCGACCCGCTCAACACTATAATCGAGGCGGTCAAGACTACCCTCGAAAAGACCCCGCCCGAGCTGTCGGCGGATATAATCGACCACGGCATAATGCTAACGGGCGGCGGCGCTCTGCTGCGCGGCATAGACATGCTCCTTATGCAGCAGACGGGCATGCCTGTCCATATTGCCAACCGCCCGCTCGACTGCGTGGTGGACGGCGCGGGCAAGCGCCTGGGCAAAACCACCGCCAGCAAGTACAAGCACAACAGAGTTTAGCGTCCCCTTCAAAACGGGACGTTGACCAATCACACATTATAAAAGCATATGAAAAAGAAAACGCATAACCGCAATTTGAAAGCACTCATAATCACGCTCATCATCCTCACGGTGCTGAGCGTTTTTTCGCAGGCAGAAAACTCCCTGGTTTCAAGCGGCGTAAACACGCTAACCAAAGGGCTGTTCAGGGTCAGCGCCCGCGCCGCGGCAAGTGCCGACTCCGCCACCCGTGAGGAGCTTCTGCGCGAAAACGAGGAGCTTAAAAGAGAAAACGCCTCGCTGCGCGCTCAGCTTTCCGAGTACATCGACACCAAGGCGGAAAACGAGAGGCTCTGGAGCTATTACGGCTTGAAAAAGGAGAATCCCTCCTATCAGGTCGTCCCGGGCAACGTCATCCGCCGCGACGTAAACGACGATTTCTACGCCTTTACCCTCGACGTTGGCACCGCTCTCGGGGTCAGGGTCGGCGCGCCGGTCATCACCGAAAACGGGCTTGTCGGTTGGGTAAGTCAGGCGGACGCCGCTGCCTGCAAGGTAAAAACCATCCTTTCGCCCGACACCAAGGCGAGCGTTACAGACAAGCAGAGCGGCGACAGCGGCGTGCTCAGCGGCAGCGTGTCGCTGTGCGAAAACCATCTTACCGCCATGACCAAGCTTGCCGAGAGCCATCAGGTCAAGGAGGGCGACATGATAGTAACCGCCGGCACAGGCGGCGTTTACCCCGCAGGTCTGCTGGTCGGACAGGTGCAGTCCATCGAGTTCAACAAATACGACGCCTCGCGCTATGCCGTCATAAAGCCTTACGAGGACGTCAGCAGCATAACGGCGGCGGCGGTCATCACCGATTTCGATTCAAAGGGCAAGGTGGTGAAGTCCGATGCGAAGTAAACGCGTCTTTTTCCGCCGGCTAGCCTTCGCTTTGGAGGTCATCCTCCTCTGGGTGCTGCAAAGCACGCCCAAGCTGCTGCCGGAGCTATACGGCGCCAAGCCCTTTTTGCTGCTGTCGGCGGCGCTGGCTATGTCTGCGTGCGAGGAGGTAATACCTTCCATGATATGGGGCGCGGTCTGCGGCGCTCTTTCGGACATTTCCTCAAGCGGCACGGTCGGCTTTTTCTCCATCGCCTTTGCCCTTGTCTGCTTTGCGCAGGCAAGCCTGCTCGACACCTACTTAAACCGCAACATACTTACCTCGGGCGTGTTGTCGCTCGGCTCCGTGGCGGCGGTCATCGGGCTATATTTTGTGTTTTTCCGACTGTTCGCGGGTGTGCCCGACTGCGGAACGCTTTTCGTCCGCCGCTATCTTCTCCGCATGGCGTACACTTTCATCTGTTACATCCCCCTGTATTTCCTCAACCGCTTTTTGCGCAAGACCTTTTCTTAGGCGACGGCCGAACGCAAAAACGTTGTTTTGACCATGTTATAAACGGGTGTGGGCAAAGCCCGCCCTTAACTTTTGATTAATTATTCATTAAACCGAGAAAGGAGTGAGAGGCATGAAAAAACGGCTGCGCGGCAAGCTGCCGTATACCGTATGTATAATCATCGCGTTGGTCGCGGCGTCGATTTTCACCGTGCGCCTTGCCGACTGGCAGCTGATCCACGGCAAAGAATACAAACGCCTAGCCACTCGCTCCACCAGCTTCAACTCGGATTCCACGCCCACCCGCGGCGAGATCCTCGACTGCAACGGCGAGGGTCTGGTCACCAATACCACCCACTACAAAATAGTTTTTGACAAGCTTTACATCAACGGCAAAAAGCTTGATACCACCGTTCTCGACCTTGTCTCCCTCCTGCAAAAAACAGGCGATAAGTGGGACAATGTTTTGCCCGTTTCCTTTAAGGACGGAGCGTACTCCTTCACCAAAAACAGCGACGAAGACGTAGCCTCGCTCAAAGAATTTTTGAAGGCGGGCAAGGACGCCGACGCCGCCCGCTGCGCGCAGCAGCTCTACACCCGTTATTCGCTCGGCGGCGACTTTTCCGACGAGCAAAAGCTGATCCTCGCGTCCGTACACTACAACATGGAGCTGTGCGGCTATTCCAACTCGACGCCCTACACCTTCGCCTCCGACGTCAGCCGCGACGCGGTCAGCGCCGTCAGCGAAAACACCCAGGGCGTGGCGGGCGTTGATGTGCAGACCTATCTGGTGCGCGCCGCTCAGAATCCCACGCTCGCGCCTCACGTGCTGGGCGCGCTGGGCGCTGTTTCACAGGAGGAGTACGAGGAATTCGGCAGCAACGGCAAGCATTACGCCATCACCGACGACGTCGGAAAATTCGGCATAGAACGCGCCTGTGAGACAGACCTCAAGGGCGTGGGCGGAACCAAGATAATCCAGCGAAACTCCGACGGCACCATCGTGAATACCATTGAAACCATCGATTCCCGCCCCGGCAACACCGTCTGGCTCACGCTCGACAGCAAGCTTCAGCAGGTCGCCGTGCAGTCGCTCGAGACCAACGTTAAGGCGGCGCAGGCGGAGGGCAAATCGGAATGTGAATACACAGGCAAAAAGCTTCAGGGCGAGGACTGCGAAAGCGGCGCGGTGGTAATGCTGGACGTCAGGGATTTTTCGGTGCTGGCGGCGGCGAGCTACCCCACCTACGACCTCAACAAATACAGCGAATACGGCGACTACTACACAAGCCTCGCCTCCGATAAGCACTCTCCCATGTACAACCGCGCCTTTTCGGGCACCTTCGAGTGGGGCTCGGTGTTCAAGCCCTGCGTGGCGCTGGCGGCGCTGGAGGAGAAGATAATAACCCCCGACACCAAAATTTTCTGCACTCAAAAATACGACTACTATCCATCCAACGTGGTCGAGTGTATGCACCGCCACGAGGAGCTTGACCTGCGCGGCGCGCTTACGCGCTCCTGCAACTACTACTTTGCCGAAACAGGCAGGCGAATGGGCATAGACACCATGTATCTCTACGCCGAGCGCTTCGGCTTGGGCGAATACACAGGACTGGAGGTAGAGGAGTCCAAGGGCACGCTCGCGGGACGCGACAGCACCTCATGGATGCCGGGAAACACCGTTCAGGCGGCTATCGGACAGTCCGACAACGCCTTCACGCCCGTTCAGCTCGCTACCTATGCCGCCACCATCGCCAACAACGGCACCAGGCTGAAGACCCATATCATCAGCAAGATCACCGACTATGAGCGTCAAACCGTCATCGCGGACTACTCCGCCCCCGAGCAGGCGGACAACTGCGGCATTTCCGCCGAAAACATGAAGACCGTCCAGGGAGATATGCTCAACGTAACTCAGTCCGAGGACGGCACGGCATATTCTGTCTTCGGCAAATACAAAATAAAAGTCGCCGCCAAAACAGGCACCGCCGAAAACGCAGGCTCCGACCACACCACCTTCATCTGCTACGCGCCCTTCGACAAGCCTCAGGTCGCCGTAGCGGTCGTGCTGGAGCACGGCGTCAAAGGCAAATACTCCATGCAGGTAGCCAAGGATCTGCTTGACGCATACTTTGACGCGCCCGCGAAAAAGCAGACTCAGGGAAGTTGAACTCAGACCCGCTTTTGGCGTAATGACTAAATTCGGGCAAAAATTTTTGGATGATAAAAAAGCATACTTTTATTGCATTTTACAAAAATTTGTGTTAATATGTTTTAGAGGTAGTATAATATGGACAATGTAATCGTTGTTGCATCGGGAAAAGGCGGCACGGGAAAATCTACCGTGTGCATCTGCCTTTCCGTTGCGCTCGTCAAAAAAGGAAAAAAAGTGCTGCTCATCGACTGTGACTGCGGCATGCGCGGACTGGACATTATGCTCGACATCGAGCAGGACATCCTCTTCGACGCTTCCGACGCCGTCTGCGGCAACTGCAGCTTTGGCGAGGCAATATACAAAAGCCGCCACAACCAGAACCTCTTTTTGATGGCGGCGCCCTTCGATGCCGAAAACGAGCTTAGCCCCTCTGTGTTCAAGCAGCTGGTAGACTCGGTAAAAAACAACTTCGACTATGTCATAATCGACTCGCCCGCCGGCATAAGCTCGGGCTTCGTCACTGCCGCCACCCCCGCCGACAAGGCGCTTATCGTCACCAACGCCGAGCCCACAAGCGTGCGCGGCGGACTAAAGGTGCGCAAAAAGCTTGAGGCGCTGGGGGTAAAACAGCTGCGTTTGGTAATCAACCGCTTCGACCGCAAAATGTTCAAAAAGCTCGGCTTCTACGAGGACCTTGACGCGGTCATCGACGCTGCGCAGACCCAGCTTATCGCCGTGGTCCCGTTTTCGATCGACATTTCGGTCATTATGCAGCGCGGCGCCGCGGGACTCGAAAAAAGCTCCGCTCTGGCGGTGTTTGACAGACTGGCGGACAGACTGGAGGGCAAGCGCGTGCCCCTGCTTATAGGTTGACCCTTTCTTTTGGCAGCACCGCGCCGCTCGCTGCATGCGCCCTGCCTGCGTATCATTCCGTCAGACCGCGCGATCCCCACGACAGGGTCATGCGGTATTGCCTTTATTATATTTTTGAAATTACGTGATTTGTTTGGAGGAAAGAGTATGAATATCGCATTGATCGCTCACGATGAGAAAAAAGAATTGATGGTTCAGTTCTGCATCGCCTATTGCGGCGTTCTCAGCAGGAACAACCTTTGCGCCACGGGCACCACGGGCAAAATGGTGTCTGAGGCTACCGGACTCACCATCCAGAAATTCCTTTCCGGCTCGCAGGGCGGCAGCCAGCAGATCGCCGCGCGTATCGCCTGCAACGAGATAGATATGTTGCTGTTCTTCCGCGATCCGCTCAACCAAAAGCCCAACGAGGCAAACGACATGGATATGCTGCGCCTCTGTGATATGCACAACATTCCCGTCGCCACCAACATAGCCACCGCCGAGGTCCTCATCCACGGACTCGAGCGCGGCGACCTCGACTGGAGAAATATCATCAAATAATAAAATCTATAATCCGTTATCCGGATATGATTATCGGCGGGCTTTGTGCCCGCCGATTTTTTCTCTTGCACTCCGTCGAACATTGTTGTATAATAACCATGTATATGTTTATGGAGGAAAAAGTATGGCTTTAATCACCAAAAAAATCAAAGGGACCGAGGATGTGCTGCCCAAGCAGAGCTACCGCTGGCAGTTCATTGAAAATATCATGCGCGAGGAAAGCCGCGCCTACGGCTTCCGCGAGATTCGCACCCCCGTGTTTGAGCACACCGAGCTGTTCGCGCGAGGCGTAGGTCAGACCACCGACGTCGTGCAAAAGGAGATGTACACCTTCGACACCAAGGGCGGAGAGAGCGTAACCCTGCGTCCCGAGGGTACTGCCGGCGCGGCGCGCGCCGTGCTGGAGCACGCGCTCGAAAACGAGGGTCTGCCCATTAAGGCGAGCTACTTTGTGTCCTGCTACCGCTACGAAAAGCCGCAGGCGGGCAGACTGCGCGAGTTCCACCAGTTCGGCATTGAGGAATACGGCACACAGTCGCCCCTAGCCGACGCGGAGGTCATCTGTCTGGCGCAGTCGGTGCTGGACCGTCTGGGGCTGGGCGATGTGCGGCTGGAGATAAACTCCATCGGCTGCCCGACCTGCCGCGCCAAGTATAACGAAGCGCTGCGCGCCTATTTTTCGCAGTATCAGGATCAATTGTGCCCCACCTGTCTGACGCGTCTGGAAAAGAACCCCATGCGTCTGCTGGACTGCAAAAGTCCCGAGGATCACAAGATAGCCGAGGGCGCGCCCAAAATCACCGACTATCTCTGTGAGGAGTGCGAGGATCACTTCGGCGAAGTCAAGCGCTATCTCGACAGCGCGGGCGTTGCCTACACCGTCAATCCCACCATCGTGCGCGGACTTGACTACTACACCAAGACCGTGTTTGAGTTTATCACCGACAGCATCGGCGCGCAGGGCACCGTCTGCGGCGGCGGCCGCTACGACGGCTTGATCGAGGAGCTGGGCGGCAAGCATCTGCCGTCGCTGGGCTTCGCGATGGGGCTGGAGCGTCTGCTTATGGTTATGGACGCTCAGGGCGTAGAGATCCCGCAGCCCGAGCCGTGCGCCCTCTACATAGCCACCATGGGCGACGCCGCCAAGGTCAAGGCGTTTTCGCTGCTGAGCAGGGTGCGCGCGTGCGGTCTGACCGCCGAAACCGACGTGGTCGGCAGAGGACTTCGCGCCCAGATGAAATACGCCGACAAGATCGGCGCCGCGTATTCCGTGGTGCTCGGCGACAACGAGATAGCCGAAAACAAGGCGAAGGTCAAAAACATGAACAGCGGCGAGCAGACCGAGCTTGCCCTTGACGACACCTTTGCCGAGAAGTTCTCGGTGCTGACCCTGACCGATAAGACCGCCTTCAAAATATAACGCGGGCGCGGGCAAAGCCCTCCTGCGTTTCGATCTTCAACTTTCCATTTTTAATTGATACAAGAGGAGTAATCAATCATGGCAGAATTTATGACAGGCTTAAAGCGGACCCACTATTGCGGAGACCTGCGCGTTTCCGACGTTGGAAAGGAGGTCACCGTCTGCGGCTGGGTGCAGCGCGCCCGCGATCTGGGACAGCTGATCTTCATCGACCTGCGCGACCGCACGGGCATAGTCCAGCTGGCCTTCAACGATACCACCGACCGCGAAATCTTTGAAAAGGCATTCTCCTGCCGCAGCGAATTCGTGCTGGCGGCAAGGGGCACGGTCTGCGAGCGCAGCGCCAAAAACCCCGACATCCCCACGGGCGACATAGAGATCACCGTCACCGACCTGCGCGTGCTGTCAAAGGCGCAGACGCCGCCCTTTGAGATCATCGACGACTGCAAAACGGGCGAGGACGTTCGCCTTAAATACCGCTATCTCGACCTGCGCCGCCGTCCGCTGCAGCAGAACCTTATGCTCCGCAGCAAGCTCACCAAGGCGGCACGCGACTATTTCGCGGAAAACGGCTTCATCGAGATAGAGACTCCTATGATGATAAAATCCACGCCCGAGGGCGCCCGCGACTACCTTGTGCCCTCGCGTATCCACAACGGCAAATTCTACGCCCTGCCCCAGTCGCCGCAGATCTACAAGCAGCTGCTTATGGTGGCGGGCTTCGACCGTTACATACAGCTCGCGCGCTGCTTCCGCGACGAGGACCTTCGCGCCGACCGTCAGCCCGAGTTCACCCAGATAGACATGGAGCTATCCTTTGTCGACGTAGAGGACATCCTCGAAATCAACGAGGGGCTGTTCAAGCGCCTGTTCATGGACGTGCTCGGCAAGGACCTGCCCACGCCCTTTGAGCGCATGACCTACGCCGACGCCATGAACAACTACGGCTCCGACAAGCCCGACATCCGCTTCGACATGAAGATACAGGACATCTCCGATTTGGTGCGCGGCTGCGGCTTCGGGGTGTTTACGGGCGCCATCGAAAACGGCGGCTCCGTGCGCGCTATCGTCGCTAAAAACGCGGCTTCCGTCTACACCCGCAAGGAGATCGACAAGCTCACCGAATACGCCAAGGGCATCGGCGCAAAGGGTCTTGCCTATGTGCGCTGGGTCGACGAGCCCAACGCCTCCTTCAAGAAGTTTATGACCGAGGACGAGCTCTCCGCTATCTACGAGCGACTCGGCGCCGAAAAGGGCGATGTCATCCTTATCGTCGCCGACAAAAACAGCACCGTGCTGTCCACCCTCGGCGCGCTGCGCCTCACCGTGGCGAAGCGCCTCGACATCATCCCCGACGAATACAGGTTCCTCTGGATCGTCGACTTCCCGTTCTTTGAAAAGGACGAGGAGAGCGGCGAGTGGGTGGCGATGCACCACCCCTTCACCATGCCCAAGGAGGACTGCATACAGTATCTCGACACCGACCCCTCGAAGGTCATCGCCAAGGCGTACGACCTCACCCTAAACGGCGTCGAGCTGTCCAGCGGCTCAATGCGCATCACCGACTACGAGCTGCAGCAAAAGATGTTCCGCGCCCTCAAGCTCACCGACGAGGAGATCGAGGCTAAGTTCGGCTTCCTTGTGGAGGCGTACAAATACGGCGCGCCGCCCCACGGCGGAATGGGCATCGGACTTGATCGTGTAGCCATGCTGCTCTGCGGCGCCGACAGCCTGCGCGACGTTACCGCCTTCCCCAAGGTGCAAAACGCCAGCGAGCTTATGTCGTCCTGTCCTTCTCCCGTCGATAGGGAGAGCCTCGACGTCCTCGGCATAGCCGTAAAAGCCGACAGCTCCGACGAGTAATACTAAACTCAAATAAAAAATAGACAATCTTTGCGGTCTATTTTCCGCAATACTTCGTTGTCGTCCTTCGTCCTTGCAAGGCGCCAGCCTTGCGGCGTCCTTCGCCTCGTCTTGCGAAAAATATCCTCGCAAATCTTTGTCCACTTTTTATCTGAGATTAGTATAAACAACTCTTAAAGAAGGTGATTAAATGGGCGCACTCATCATCCCCCTCGCGGTCATCGCGGGACTGCTGGTCGTCATAATCGGCGCGGGCTTCTTCATAAAATACAAGCTTTCGGGTATATCCCGCGAGATGTTCGGCACCGATGATTTCATGGAGGGCTACAAGGAGCAAAAGCGAAAGCTCAGCGAAACTCCGCGCTCGGTGCAGTCCATGACGCATATCTACGGTCCCGAGATACTGCGCGACTTCCCCGACTTTGACCTCGAGCTATACCGCGACCACGCCAAGGCGGTGCTGCGCGGTTATCTCAACGCCATCGCCACCGGCTCGACCTCCACACTGCCGGATTACGTCACTAACACCCTGCGCAGCCACGTGCAGGAGATCATCGAAAACCTAAACGCCAACGGGCAAAAGCAGCATTATATCGAGCCGGTCATCCACGGCTGCGAAATAGGGCGCTACTTCAAAAAGGGCGGCGAGGTCACCATACAGTTCAACCTTTCCCTCGGCGTTATCTCCTACCTCGAGGACGAAAACGGCAAGCTTGTCAACGGCGACAAAGACAACAAGCTGCAAACGCTGTTTGAGGTGGATTTGATCTACCTGCAGGACGCCGACAAAATGGGCGTCTACGGCGAGGCTCTGGGGCTCACCTGCCCCAACTGCGGCGCGCCTGTCAAAAACCTCGGACAAAAATTCTGCGAATACTGCGGCACCGGCGTAGTTGAGGTAAACACCCGCGTCTGGAAATTTAACGCCGTCCGCGAGCAGACCAAGCGCCGCACCGCTTTTTGACGCGGATGGTCATTTCTACAAAAAATTGCTGAAAACCCCTTGCATTTTTATCAAAAAAATATTATTATAGATATAATGCGGGCAGGCATATCTTATCTAAGCCGCCCGATAAAATCTTTTTTGAAAAAGGAGACATCACTATGGGTATTATCAGAGCGGCGATCAACGCCGTAAAAGGCGGCCTTGCCGACACATGGTTAGAAGTCATCGAGCCTTCCCCAATGGGTAACAACACCGTTATCGCCCCGGGTCAGCTTGTTACGCAAAACGGTAAGAGCCAGAATAGAAAGGGATCCTCAAATATCGTTTCCAACGGATCTATCATCCACGTTTATGACAACCAGATGATGATTTTGGTCGACGGCGGCAAGATCGTCGACTATACCGCGGAGCCCGGCTACTTCAAGGTAGACAACAGCTCCATGCCCTCGCTGTTCAACGGACAGTTCGGCGACGCCATCAAGGAAAGCTTCAAGCGTATCATGTACGGCGGCGTTCCTTCGCAGTCCCAGCACGTTTTCTACATCAATCTTAAAGAGATCAAAAACATCAAGTTCGGCACACCCAATCCTGTGCAGTACTACGATTCCTTCTACGAGGCGGAGCTGTTCATGCGCCTGCACGGCACATACTCCATCCGCATCACCGACCCCTTCAAGTTCTATCAGGAGGTCATCCCCACCGAGATCATCACCGAGAACGGTTCTCTCGATTTCGAGGGCGAGTTCATCCGCCAGTACAATGACGAGTTCGTCAACGAGCTGGGCACCGCCTTCAACAACTATTCCGCAGACGGCAACCGCATCAGCTTCATCACCTCCAAATCCAAGGAGATGGGCAAGTACATGGCGAACGCGCTCGACGACGAGTGGCGCGAGCTTCGTGGTTTCGAGGTCGTTTCCGTAGGTATGGGTCTACCCTCTTACAGCGACAAGAGCCAGGAGATCATCGACAAGAGAGCCGAAATGGGCGCTTCCGTCAGCTTCCTGCGCGACGGCGCCAACCAGCAGGCTTATATGGCTAAGAACATCGCCGAAGGCATCAATGCCGCAGGCCACAACGAGGGCGGCGCTATGGGCGCGTTCCTCGGCATGGGCATGGCGCAGAACATGGGCGGTAATGTCATGAGCGGCTATATGCAGAATCCCCAGTATGTACAGCAGACTCCTCAGCAGATGCAGCAGGCTCCCCAGCAGCCCCAGCAGCCCCAGGCGGCAGCGCCTCAGCAGGCGGCTCCCGCGGAAGGCTGGACCTGCGAGTGCGGCGCGACCAACGCCGGCAAGTTCTGCTCAGAGTGCGGCAAGCCCAGACCCGAAGCTCCCAAAAAGCGCTTCTGCGGCAACTGCGGCGCACAGCTCACCGAGGGTCAGAAGTTCTGCCCCGAGTGCGGCACAAAACAGTGATCTCGGCGCGTCTCGGATAACGTGACGTAAGCCGGACCTGAGATCCGAAATCTGGTAGGGGAGACCCTTGCGGTCTCCCTTATTGTCCTTTTATAATACCGAGGAATAGGAGCGACCATATGGCTACTATGAGTTACAAGTGTCCGAACTGCGACGGACCCTTAAAATTTGACCCCGGCAAGCAGTTGTTCTTCTGCGAGTACTGCTTCGGCGAATTTACGCCCGATAAGGTACAGGAGATGAACGAGCAGAAGGAACAGCGCGAAACCTACGACGAACGCGAGGTCAACCGCGCCGAAAAGCAGAAGGAGGAGGCAAAGGCGCAGGGAGTTGAAAGCGACGACTACCCCGTGTCCTACACCTGCCCAAGCTGCGGCGCCGAGATCGTCACCTCCTCTACCACCGCGGCTACCACCTGCTTCTACTGCTACAACCCCGTTGTGCTGGGCAGCCGACTGTCGGGCGATTTCAACCCCGACCGCGTCGTGCCCTTTGAGCTCACCAAGGAAAACGCCACCGAGCGATTTTTGGCGATGTGCGGCAAAAAATGGTTCTTGCCCAAGGGCTTCACCGGCAAGCAGCAGGTGCAAAAGCTCAACGGCGTCTACTTCCCCTACTGGTATGCAGACGAGGAAAAGACCGCGCATCTTACCGCCACGGGCAAAAAGATACGCACCTGGCGCTCGGGCAACAAGGAGTACACCGAAACCAAAATCTACCACGTGGTGCGCGGCGGTAATGTCATCATAAACAACGTTTTCGAGCGCGCGCTCAAAAGCGAGAGCCGCGACATGCTCCAAAGCGTACACCCCTACGATCTCACCAAGGCAAAGCCCTTCGCCATGAGCTATCTTTCAGGCTTTCAGGCGGAAAAGCGCGACCTCGACAAAAAAGACGTTGAGCCTACCATCGAGAAGAAAATGCACGACTACGCCGAGCAGGTGCTTAAAAATACCATGGAAGGCTACGACGTTATTGAAACCGAAAGTTTTAACGAAAAAACCGACCTTTCGGCATATACCTACAATCTCATGCCCGTCTGGATGATGACCTATAAATTCAACGGCGAGCTGCTTCCATTCGCCATCAACGGTCAAACGGGCAAGGCTTACGGACAGCTGCCCGTCAACAAGGGCAAGCTTGCGGCCGTTTCCGCGGCTGTCGCCGTTATCATCTTTATCATCGGAGTGTTAGGAGGTATGTTGTTCTTATGATAAAACAAGTATCTCTTAAGCTCTCGGCAGTTTTGCTTATCGCCCTGCTGCTAATGGCGTCGGCGTTCACCGCTTTTGCCGAGCAGGCGGACGAAAACGATGATTTTGAAACTCCGCAGGTGGGCGACGTCGTAGATCAGGACGACACTCAGGAGGAAGACTCAGCCGGATATTCCCGCGTATCGGTCATTGAACAGACCTACGCCCTCACGGATGACGCCGGTTTGTTCTCCGAAGCCGAAGCCGCCACCCTTCAGCAAAGGCTGGATGAGGCGGGCAAGGCGACGGGTTGGCAGTTCATAGTCCACACCTCAAACGACGGTGTTAGCTCGAACAATATGACCAACCACTACGACAGCTACTACAATTCGCAGGCGTTCCAAAAAGACGCTATCATGCTCGTTTTCGACAACGCCTCCAACAACCGCATCATTCTCACCTACGGCGGTGTAAAGGACTATTTCAAGGGTGACGCAGCCCGCTACGACGACATAAAGTCGGCGATGAAGCCCTATCTCAACAGCGGCGACAACCTCAACGCCGCGCTCACCTTCGTCGACAAGGCGCAGGCTGTTTACAAAATGGGCAAAACCAACGCGTTTTTGCTCTCGCTCAAAAAAGTCGGTCCCTTCTCGGGTATCGCGGGCGTTATCATCGGCGTTATCTTCTTCTTCATCACCAAGTCCCGCTATAAAAACATGGGCAAGTCGGGCACCTACGACCTCGCCGCCAACAGCAAGGTCGACCTGCAGGATGTGGAAGACACCTTTGTTACGCAGCACACTACGGTGCGCACCATCGAAAAGAATAATGACAGCGACTCCTCGCCGTCAAGCGACGGTCACAGCAGCGGCTCGTTCTAAAAGCAGCACCGCGCGTCGGCACGCACAAGACTTACGCGGTATTGCCTAAACTAAATAAATATCAAGCAAGCTCAAGGCGGAAATTACATTGACGCCGAGACCGTTGTTTTTACGCACCCGCACAGCGGGCGCGTCAGCATGCACTTACGGCGGTGAGCTTTTGCTCGCCGCTTTTTTTGTCGCGCCTTTGGTGACCGTCTTTTGGCAAAGAGTGCGCATCAACGGCGCGTCAGACGTTCGTGCTTTTCAAAATGCAGCGTCCCTACAACCTCTTTCACAGGCTTTCATTATATATTCTGAAAAAATAAAGAAGTGATAACATGAACACATCTACTGAGACCCGTGTGGCGGTCATAAGCATCATCGTGGAGGAGCCATCCTGTGTGCCCGACATCAACGGCATCCTCCATGATGCTGCCGACAGTATAATCGGCAGAATGGGCATCCCCTACCGCGAAAAGGACATCAGCATCATCAGCGTGGTGGTCGATGCCGACCAAAACATCATCAACAACATCTCGGGACGCCTGGGCAGGCTGCAGGGCGCCACCGTCAAAACCGCTTATTCAAAAAAATGACAGTATCAACCATTATCGAAAAACTGAAAACTCAACACACCGCCGCCCGTGAGGAGCTGGTTTTCCTGCTTAACGAAATCACGGACAGCGACCGCGAAGCCCTGCGCCGAGCCGCGCAGGAGACCGCGCAAGGTGTGTTCGGCAACAAAATCTATATCCGCGGGCTTATCGAGATCTCCTCCGTCTGCAAGAACGACTGTCTTTACTGCGGCTTGCGCCGTTCCAATCAAAACGCCGTGCGTTACCGCCTTACAGAGGAGCAGATTCTCTCCTGCTGCGACAAGGGCTACGCCCTCGGCTTCCGCACCTTCGTGCTGCAGGGCGGCGAGGACGGCTTCTTCACCGACGAGGTCGTCTGCGACATCATCCGCGCCGTCAAAACACGCCATCCCGACTGCGCTATCACCCTTTCGCTCGGCGAAAGGGGAGAGGAGAGCTTTCAAAAACTCTTCGACGCGGGCGCCGACCGTTACCTTTTGCGGCACGAGACCGCCGACTCTGCCCACTACGCCAAGCTGCACCCCGACAGTATGCGCGGCGAGGAGCGGCAGCGGCAGCTTTTCGCCCTCAAGCGCATCGGCTACCAGACAGGCGCGGGCTTCATGGTAGGCTCGCCCTATCAAACGACCGAAAACCTTGCGGACGATCTGCTCTTTTTAAAGCGCCTTGAGCCGCAGATGTGCGGCATAGGACCGTTCATCCCGCAAAAGGACTCGCCCTTCCGCGATTTTCCGCAGGGCAGCCTTGACCTGACGCTCACGCTGCTCTCGGTCATACGGCTTATGCACCCGCGTATCCTCCTGCCCGCGACCACCGCACTGGGCACCATCCACCCCAAGGGCAGAGAGCTGGGTATCCTGCACGGCGCCAACGTCGTCATGCCCAACCTGTCTCCCGTGGAACACCGCAAGGACTACGCTATCTACGACAACAAAATCTGCAACGGTGAGGAAGCCGCCGAGTGCCTTGTCTGCCTTAAACGGCGTATACAGTCCATCGGCTATCAAATCGTCACCTCCCGCGGCGATTATTGCGGTGCGCCTTCGGATACGATTGTCTGACGCGCCGCCCCAAATTTATCCGTTTTCAATTTTTAATTTGCAAAAGGAGTAATCAATATGGCTATCTACGACCCCAAATCCCTCAAGGCTGAGGAATTCATCAACGACGAAGAGATCATGGCGTCTCTTGCCTACGCCGACGAAAACAAGGACAACCTCGCGCTTGTCGACGAGATCATCGAAAAGGCAAGGCTGCGCAAGGGCATCACTCACCGCGAGGCAAGCGTGCTGCTCGCCTGCGACAACGCGGAAAAGGTAAAAGAGATCTACGCCCTCGCCGAGCAGATCAAAAAGGACTTCTACGGCGACCGCATAGTGATGTTCGCACCGCTTTACCTCTCTAATTACTGCGTCAACGGCTGCGTCTACTGTCCCTACCACGCCAAAAACAAGCATATCTGCCGCAAAAAGCTGACGCAGGAGGAGGTAAAGGCAGAAGCCATCGCGCTTCAGGACATGGGTCACAAGCGCCTTGCCATCGAATCGGGCGAGGACCCCGTAAACAATCCCATCGAGTACATCCTCGAGTGCATCGACACCATCTATTCCATCAAGCATAAAAACGGCGCCATCCGCCGCGTCAATGTCAATATCGCCGCTACCACTGTGGAAAACTACAAAAAGCTCCACGACGCGGGCATCGGCACCTACATCCTCTTTCAGGAGACCTACCACAAAAAGAGCTACGAGGCTCTGCATCCCACCGGACCCAAGCACAACTACGCCTACCACACCGAGGCGATGGACCGCGCCATGGAGGGCGGCATCGATGACGTTGGACTCGGCGTGCTGTTCGGACTTGAGCTCTACCGCTACGAGCTGGCGGGACTGCTTATGCATGCCGAGCACCTCGAAGCCGTTCACGGCGTGGGACCCCACACCATCAGCGTGCCGCGCATCCAGCCCGCCGACGACATCGACCCCGAGGACTTTGACAACGGCATCGACGACGAGACCTTCGCCAAGCTTATCGCCATTATCCGCATCGCCGTGCCCTACACGGGCATGATAATCTCCACCCGCGAAAGCGCCGAGGTGCGCAAAAAAGCCCTGCGTCTGGGCATCTCTCAAATCAGCGGCGGCTCTCGCACCAGCGTCGGCGGCTATGTCGAGGAGGAAAAGGAGGAGGACAACTCCGCCCAGTTCGACGTTTCCGACCGCCGCACCCTCGACGAGGTCGTGCGCTGGCTGATGGAGCTGGGCTACATTCCGTCGTTCTGCACCGCCTGCTACCGCGAGGGCAGAACAGGCGACCGCTTCATGTCCCTGTGCAAGAGCGGACAGATTCAAAACTGCTGCCATCCCAACGCCCTTATGACCCTTGAGGAATACCTTGTAGACTACGCCTCGCCCGAGACCCGCGCCATAGGCGAAAAGGTCATAGCCGAACAGCTTTTGAACATCCCCAAGGAAAAGGTGCGCAAAATAGCCGAAAACTATATAGAGGAAATCAAAAACAACGGCAAGCGCGACTTTAGATTCTAAAGCCTGTAACAAAACCAAAAACTAAAAAACCAACTTCCAAATAGCAGGTGATACCATGTCATTAAACGCCACTCCCTCCGGCGAGAGGGTCCACATCGGCTTCTTCGGCAGGCGCAACGCGGGCAAATCCAGCCTTGTAAACGCCTTTACCAACCAGCAGCTCTCCGTGGTGTCCGACGTCAAGGGCACCACCACCGACCCGGTTTCAAAGGCGATGGAGCTGCTGCCGCTCGGTCCCGTAATGATAATCGACACCCCGGGTTTTGACGACGAGGGCGCCCTCGGCGAGGAGCGTGTGCGCCGTGCCAAGCAGGTGCTCAACCGCGTCGACATCGCCGTGCTGGTCGTTGACGGCTCCGTCGGCAAGACCCCTGCCGACGAGGAGCTGCTCGGGATATTCAGGCAAAAAAACATCCCCTATGTGATCGCCTACAACAAAAGCGACCTTACAGGGGAAGTGATGTCCGACGGCATAGCCGTCAGTGCGTTGCAAAATTCCAATATAGAATTATTAAAAGAAACCGTCGCGCGTCTGGTCAAGACCGACAACACCAACCGCGTGTGCGGTGATCTGGTCAGCGCTGGCGACTGCGTGGTGCTCGTGGTGCCTATCGACAAGGCGGCGCCCAAGGGCAGGCTCATCCTGCCGCAGCAGCAGACCATCCGCGACCTGCTCGATTCGGGAGCCATTCCCGTCGTCTGCCGCGACACCGAGCTTTCGCTCACCCTGCAAAAGCTCCTGTCGCCTCCCGCTATGGTCATCACCGACAGCCAGGTTTTCGGCAAGGTAAAGGACCTCGTCCCCGAGACCGTGCCGCTCACCTCGTTTTCCATCCTGATGGCGCGCTACAAGGGCTTTTTAAAGTCGGCGGTCAGCGGAGCGGCGGCGATAGACGACCTAAGCGACGGCAGCCGAGTCCTCATAGCCGAGGGCTGCACCCACCACCGCCAGTGCGACGACATCGGGACCGTAAAGCTGCCGCGCATGCTTCGGAAATACACCGGAAAAGACATTATAATAGAAACCGCGTCGGGCAAGGGCTTTCCCGACGACCTGTCGCCTTACGACCTGGTCATCCACTGCGGCGGCTGTATGCTCAATGAGCGCGAGGTGCAGTACCGCCGTGGCTTTGCCGCCGACAGCGGCGTGCCCTTCACCAACTACGGCACCGCCCTAGCCTATATGCAGGGCATTTTGAAGCGCACCCTGTCTATCTTTCCCGACATACTAAACAAGACATAAAAAAGCGGGACGAGTCTGCATGACCCGTCCTCGCTGCTTTGCGCCGTACTACGCCTCCGGCTTTTCTTTGGTCAAAAACTCAATGCTGCGCTCTATCGCGTCCACCGAGGTGCCCCACTCCTGACCCTTGCTGCGGTAGTCGAACATAGTCACAAAGTGGTCTATATCGCTTTTGAGGCTCTCGAGATATTTCCCTGTGAGCGCCAGCACATCCGCGTGGAAGTCGGCAAGCTGCTTTGAGGGCACGCCGCCCTTAGCCATAGCCGCCGCCATCATCAGGCGGTAGTGGTCAAGACAGATGAACGGCTGGTCGCGGAAGGTTTGGCGAAACTCGCCGCCCTTTGTCCATTCCGCGAACACCGTCGCCATCAAAAGGTGCATATCTCTGTCCACACGGTCGCAGACATAGCAGCTGCCAAGCATATCTTTCAGCGCCTCAAGCTGCTTTTTGTCGGGCTTTCCGCTTTTTTGCGGCACATGCTTTTCTATTATCTCCTGCAAATGGCTTTCCAATATCAGCGCATTGGGCAGCTTTTGACCAACCTGAGTCATTCGGGAAAAGTGGCGGTGGCAAAAGCCCTTTTTGTTGGTTTCGATGCGCACGCTCGGCTCCATCATAGCGTCGCCCGTGATAAACTCGCAGTACTGTTCCTCAAGCATCCGCTCCATGCGGCACAGCGGGCAGCCGTCTTTGGGCGCGAACAAATCATTGATAGGTATGGTGACGATCGTTTCTTTCATCTGATCCACTCTCTTTCATTTATTAATACGGTAAAGCGTTAAGGCGCTCTGAACAACCGAATTAGGCGGTATTGCCAAAAATAACGCCATAATTCGTGCAGGTTTAACAGCGAAGCCTTGAAATCTGATAAAATAAGTATAGCATAAACGGTACAAATCTGCTATAATATATACAAAATTGTGACGGAAAACTTTTATGATTATTTTTGAGCATATTGCCGACCTTGATCTATCCCAAACACTCGACTGCGGACAGTGCTTTCGCTGGACGGAGCAGCCCGACGGCGCCTTTAGCGGCGTAGCCTTCGGCAAAAGCGTCACCGCCCGCACGGAAAACGACAGCCTGCTGATCGACGGTGCGGATGAGAGCGACCGCGAGCTTTGGAGGTCATACTTCGACCTCGACACCGACTACACACGCATACGCGCGGAGCTTAGCTGCCTGCACCCTGTTTTGAAGGAAGCTGCGTCCTACGCTTCGGGCATACGCATACTGCGGCAGGAACCTTTTGAAACGCTATGCACCTTTATTATCTCGCAGAACAACAACATCCCGCGCATAAAGGGCATAGTTGGGCGGCTGTGCGAGAACTTCGGCGAGCCGCTGCCCGACGGCAGCTTCACCTTTCCCTCTGCAAAAACTCTCTGCAAGCTCACCGTGGAGGATCTGGCTCCGCTTCGCGCCGGTTTCCGCGCGCGCTACCTTGTGGATGCTTCCAGAAAGGTCAGCTCAGGCGAGGTAGATCTGGAGCTTTGCCGCTCTGCGCCGTATCAGGACGCGCGCGCTGAGTTGATGAAGATAACCGGCGTAGGCGTCAAGGTAGCCGACTGCACGCTGCTGTTCGGTATGCACCGAGTGGAGGCGTTCCCGGTAGATGTGTGGATGAAGCGCGCTCTCGAGACCCTCTTTCCCGAGATGACACCGTCGGATTTCGGGGAATACGGCGGCATAGCCCAGCAGTACATATTCCATTTCAGCAGAATGAATCCCGAAATATTTGGTTAAAAATCAATTATGTTAAAACTAAACAAAAAACAATGCTGAGTTTGTGCAGATTGCTATTTGTTCCGTGAGTTTTGACAAATAACCCCCCGTTTTTTTTACAAAAGAATTTGCTTTGGTCAATTGCTAGTTTTGTTTATGTATGATATAATAGTGCTAGATAGTAGGCTGAAAGCCTTAAATCGGAAAAAATTTTTTAGAAGAGGAGCAATTAACATGAGAGCAATGAAAAGAACCGTTTCCGTTCTGCTTTCTCTGCTGATGATCGTCGGTATGGTATCCGTACTCGGCATTAGCACTGCAAGCGCTGCGGAGACAAACACCGTTACCTACACATCCAACTTAGGTACAGCGGCGGGCACCATCGAGTACACCCCCGGTACTACCGAGACCGTTACTGTTACCTACAACCTGACTACAGCGACCCCCATCATCAACGCACAGGGCGTTATGACCTATGACAAGAACGTTCTTGCAATTCATGCGGGTCAGACTGCTGCTACCGTTTGCCCCAACCTTAACAGCACTCTCGCCGTAAACCTGACCAAGACCGACGGCAGAATCCCCTTCGTGGCTTCTGACTTCCAGACCGGTTTTGATTTCTCCCAAGGCGCTGTTTTCATGACAGTTGTATTTGATGTTATCGGTTCCGGTGACACCACTGTTAATCTTGCTGTAGATACCCTCAGAGGTACTGCCCAGCTTGGTACTTCCTCCGCCAGAGACGTTATCTTCGTTTCGGACGGCGTTCTCGACGATGACGCTGCTATGACCGCTGCTTCTACTGCTGCTGTTTATCCCGAGGCTGACGACAACATGGATGATTTCCTTTATATTGTCGGCGCAAACCTCAAGGGTAAGGTTGGCTTCCAGTTCATGTTCCGCAGCGCTCCCGCTGGTTACACAGCCAGCAGCCTGTCTGTTACCTTCGACGGTCCCGATGATTCCGAGGACGGCACTGTTCAGTACACCAAGATCCCCGCTGCAGGTAAGGTCAACGGCGTTTCCGTTCGTTATCGCACCTACTTCCTGATGGCTTCCTATCTGACCCAGCCCGTAACTATCACCGTTAAGCAGGGCAACGAAGTTCTCGCTACCAGAAGCCTGACTCTCGAGGAAGTTATCCTGGATTCTCTGGCTACTTCCACCGACCAGAACAAGAACAACCTCTTCAAGGCGCTTCTTAACTACGGCGGATACAGCCAGCTGTACACCAACAAGTTCACTGACAACCTCGCTAACAAGAACATTGACAGCACTCTGGCTCCCATGAGCAGCATCGATGTTCCCGCAGGCGTAAGCGCTTCTCATCCCACTGTTTCCGATCTCGGTCTCAGCCTGTACAGAGACGGTGCAGAGCTCGGTCAGCAGAATGCTATCAACCTTTATTACAAGGTCACTGACGAAACCAAGTTCGCCAATGCTTCCGCTACTATCGACGGTCAGGCCGCTGAGTTTGTAGACACCGGAGCTAAGATGGGCGGAAAGAGACTCGTTCTTCTTAAGGTTTCCGACATTGCTGCTAAGGATATGGACAGCGTTCATACCGTACAGTTCAGCAACAACAAGACTTACAAAGTTTGCATCTACAAGTATCTCAACGCCAGACTCGCTGCTGACAACACCGATACCATTAGTAGAGCAATGTATGAGTATAGCCAGGCTGCAAAAGTATACTTTGCTGCGTAAGGTTAGTGTTTTAGACTTGCAATTTATTATAGAATAATGTATAATAAATTCATCACTAAACAAGGAGGTGCGAATTGTGAAATATACAAAGGCTATGATCGAGGCTATCGAGCTGGAGGTTGAGGACGTTGTTCTGACTTCTGACGAAGAGTGTGACGGTTTTGATTGCGATTTCGTATGGTAATCAGACTATTACATCAAAAGAGGCTGCTGTGCTTTACGCACAGCAGCTTTTTTTGTTATTCAAACTTGCTTTTTCCCCCGTAATAGTGTATTATATTAATGACACTGAAAAGAGGGTGAAAAACATGAAGCTGACATTTGCGGGTGACTCTTTAGTAAGAAAACTGATGGGTACCCAAAAGGTCTCTCCCGAAAAAAAATATCGCTGGTCGGACTTTGCTTTTCCGTTCAAGCACGAGGGAAAGAATTATATATTCAATAATCTAAACAAACGCTGTTATGAGATAGAAGAAAACGGCATCACGGTTGACCGCGACGCGCGTTTTTCATGTGACGAGATAGCAGCCGACAAGAATTTGACCGTCCTGTTGGCGGATGCCTTCCTTGTTCCCGAAAGCAAGCTTGAGTGGAAGGATTATGAAACACTTTTAAGGATAATGCGCATCACAAAAGACAGGGTACAGACAAAGGGCTACAAGTCTTTTATTATCCTTCCGACTACCACGTGCAACGCGCGCTGTGTATATTGCTTTGAGCAGGGCACCAAATACATCACCATGACCGAGGACATCGTCGATCAAACCATACGCTTTATTCTAAATAACGCGGCTCCTAACGAGAAAATCAAGCTGACCTGGTTTGGCGGAGAACCTTTGATCGGAGAAAAAACCATCGATAAAATCACCGATGCCGTAAGAGCAGCCGGTATAGATTTCAGTTCCGTCATAGTCACCAACGGCAGCCTTGTCACCTCTGAGATAGCCGACAAGATGGTCAACCGCTGGAACGTCGATCACTTGCAGATCACGCTTGACGGTGTAGAAGAGGAGTACAACCGCCGCAAGAATTACTATTTCAATTACGAATCCGCCTATTGGCATGTGCTCGGCAGGATCAAGCTGATAAACGATAAGGGTATTTTCCTCTGCATACGCGTCAATATCGACGAAAAGAACGCGGACGGCGTCAAGGAGATGATCGACGACATCAGACCGTTTATCTCTCAGCCGGACAGGATAGTTTTTGATCTGGTGCCTCTTTTTGATGTTCAGAACCGCGAAGAGGGAGTCGTCGTCTGGGAAAAGCTTTTCGATCTGCTTTATTACATCGACACAACCGAGTTTTCCGGAGCGCCTCACGGCAACACCCGAAGCCTCAAGCTTCGCCACTGCATGGCTGAGGCGCCGCACAAGGCGGTCACTATAGCTCCCGACGGCAAGCTTTATAATTGTGAGAACGTCGATTCCTTTGAGAGCATCGGCACCGTTTTTGAGGGCGTTACCAATGCCGCCGCGGTCAAGAGCTTTTCAAACATTGAGAAAACCGCCGAAAAATGCAAGGGTTGTCTTTCGCTGCCGGTCTGCACGACCTTCACACAGTGTAAAAATCCCTCGCTTCACTGCAAGTTTACCAAGGAGAGATACCTTGAATACGCGTTGAAAAAACGCCTTGACAATGATGATGCTCCGGATATGGACGAGTATTCGGATGACGATGAATAAAAAACGGCTCGGAACACATTAGGTGTTCTGAGCCGTTTTTTGCAGTTATATTTGAAGGTAATACTATATGCCGTAAAAGCGTTTTGCGTTCTCGGTGGTGACGTCAAGCAGCTCTTGCGTGTCCATGCCACGCAGAGAGGCTATTTTCTCTGCCGCGTATACTATCATCGAACTGTCGCAGCGCTTGCCGCGGAAGGGGACAGGCGCCATGTAGGGCGCGTCGGTCTCAAGCAGAAGCCTGTCTATCGGTATGTCTGCCGCGACCTCAAGGCTGTGACGGGCGTTTTTAAAGGTCACCACACCGCCCAGGCTGATGTAGCAGCCCAGACGCACCGCCTCGCGCGCCAGCTCTACACTGCCCGAAAAGCAGTGTACCAGCGCCTTTGGCTTATAGCGCCGAAGCAGGGCGAAAACATCGCCGTGAGCCTCTCTGTCGTGCACCACGATGGGCATGTCCAAATCGAGCGACAGCTGTATCTGTTCCTCAAAAACCCGCTGCTGCAGCGGTTTGGGGATGTCCCAGTGATAGTCCAGACCGGTTTCGCCGATCGCCACTACCTTCGGGTGCTTTGTCAGCTCGGCAACGTGGTCAAGGTAGTCCTTAGGCAGCTCCTCAAGGTTTTCGGGATGAAAGCCCACCGCCGCGTAGAAGTAGGGGTACTTTTCCGCGAACCTTATGGCGGTCGCTGCCGAGTCCAGATCTACGGCGTTGTTCACCACTCCGCAGATCCCTTTTTGGGGCAGAAAGGCAAGCACGCTCTCCCTGTCCTCATTAAACCACCCGTCGTCGTAGTGCGCGTGGCTGTCAAAGATATTGTGATACTGCTCCATAATTAGCATATCTGCCAGCCGGCGGGCAAGGTGTCGCTCACCATAATCACCTGAAGCTGCTCATTTTCTCCCTCGCCGGTGACCGCCGAGAGTATCATGCCGTTGCTCTCTATGCCACAGAGCTTCACGGGCTTGAGATTCGACACGAACAAAATCTTTTTGCCCACCAGCTCCTCGGGCTGATAGAACTTCGCGATGCCGCTTACGATGGTGCGCTCTCCCGCGCCGTCAAAAATGGTGAACTGCAAAAGCTTTTTGCTCTTTTTCACCTTTTCGCAGGCTTTTACCTCGCCTACGCGGATGTCGCATTTGGCAAAATCGTCTATGCCGATCTTGGGGATGCTCTCGTAATTGAGGGCTTCCTCCTCCTCTATCTCCTCAATAGTCTTTTCGCTTTCGGCGGCAGCCTTCTGTCTGGCGGCTATCTCCTCCTCAAATTTTTTAGGGTCGATGCGCACAAACAGGGGAGTGGGCGCGCTGAGCTGAGTGCCGGGCTTGTAAGCGCCGAAGCTGCTCAGGCTGTCGTAAGCGGTGATGTCACAGTTAATCTGCTCTAAAATAGCCTTGTGTGTGTCGGGCATGAAGGGCTGCAATAATACCGCGATATAGCGGATGCTCTCAAGCAGGTTGTACAGCACAGTGCCTAGGCGGGGCTTGGTTTCGTCGGATTTTGCCAGCACCCACGGCGCTGTTTCGTCAATGTACTTGTTGCAGCGCTTGGCAAGGTTCATCACCGCGTCCACCGCGTCGGCGATGTGGAAAATATTGATAGCGTCGTCTACCTTTTTCACGGTGTCAAGGCAGAACTGCCTGAGCTCCTCGTCGAGCGGCTCTGTCGCCACGGGCTCCTGCACCGTGCCGCCGAAGTATTTGTTGTTCATGGCGATGGTGCGGTTAACAAGGTTGCCCAGCGTGTTCGCCAGGTCCGAGTTAAAGCGCTCTACTATGGTTTCATAGGTGATGGAGCCGTCGTTTGCAAAGGGCATCTCGCTTAGCAGATAGTACCGCACCGCGTCCACGCCTATCAGCTCCACAAGCTCGTCGGCGTAGATAACGTTGCCGCGGCTCTTGCTCATTTTATCCTCGCCGAACAGCATCCACGGGTGACCGTACACCTGCTTGGGCAGAGGCTCGCCCAGCGCCATCAGCATGATGGGCCAGTATATGGTGTGGAAGCGCACAATGTCCTTGCCGATGATATGCGCGTCGGCAGGCCAGAACTTTTTGTACATCTCACTGCTTCCGTCGGGGTCGTAGCCGATAGAGGTGATATAGTTTGACAGCGCGTCTATCCACACATAGACCACGTGCTTGTCGTCAAAGTCAACGGGGATGCCCCACTTGAAGCTGGTGCGCGACACGCAGAGGTCCTGCAGACCGGGCTTAATAAAGTTGTTGAGCATCTCTTTTTTGCGGCTTTCGGGGTAGATAAAGTCGGGATGGCTCTCAATGTACTCCTCAAGCTGCTTCTGATACTTGGACAGGCGCAGGAAATACGCCTCCTCCTTCATGGGCTTTACCTCTCTGCCGCAGTCGGGGCACTTGCCGTCCACAAGCTGGCTCTCGGTCCAGAAGCTTTCGCAGGGGGTGCAGTACAGACCCTCATAGCTGCCCTTGTAAATGTCGCCCTGCTCATATAGCTTTTTAAATATCTTCTGTACCACCTTTTCGTGCTTTTCGTCGGTGGTGCGGATAAAGTAGTCGTAAGAGGTGTTCAGCACGTCGCAGATCGCGCGGATCTCACCCGCCACCTTGTCAACATATTCCTTCGGTGTGCAGCCCTCTGCCTGCGCGTACATCTCGATCTTCTGTCCGTGTTCGTCGGTGCCTGTCTGGAAAAACACGTCATAACCCAACATTCTCTTATAACGCGCGATGGCGTCGGTCAAAACGATCTCATAGCTATTGCCGATATGCGGCTTGCGCGAGGTATAGGCGATCGCAGTAGTGATGTAATACGGTTTTTTCTCACACATATATTGTCCTCCTAAAGCTAAAACAGCCAAAATTTGCCTATCTTTTATTATAGCAAATTTCGGCTGTCTTTTCAAGACTAAAATAAGGGCGGCACGCTGCTGATCCGAGGCTATTTTTCCCGCGATCTTGCGACCAAAGCGGCGCACAGCGAGAAGAATATCGCGGTTCCTATGCCTACTGCGGCGCTTTTCAGCCCGCCTGTCAAAATACCGGCGGCGCCGTCGGTTTTGAGCGAATCGCGGACGCCCTGCGCCATAAGGTTGCCGAAGCCCGAGATCGGCACGGCGGCGCCCTCCTGCGCGAAGTCGAGCAGTGGCTGATAAAGCCCCACAGCGCCCAGCACCAGCCCCGCCACCACGAAGCCCGTCAAAATCCTGGCAGGCGTGAGGTCGGTTTTATCTATCAGCACTTGTCCCGCGGCGCAGATCACGCCGCCTGTAATAAACGCTAAAAGTATCTGCATATTATCCTCCTTTGCGTATGAAGAATACTCCGAATACACATAGCGTTCCCCGATCTTGCTGAAAAAACCTTGTGAAAAACGCACAAAATGCCGGAGGATTATTTGGCTTGTGTCACCTATGTATTTATGATAAAAAAAAGTTGGAATAATATCGGCTGACAATATATCATAAGGAGGTTCGGTGATGAAACGATTCACGGCTTTTTTACTGGCGACACTATTAACTTTTGCTGCCGTGACCGCCGCAGCGGCGGCGGAGAGCGGCGCAAAGCCTGTGGGAACTGACAGCGGTTCTCTGGGCGACTACATTTATTGGTCATTGACCTACGACGGCTTTTTGACGATAAGCGGCAGCGGCGCTATGCCCGACAACGAAGCGCCGTGGGATAGCTATTCCGTGCGGAATATCGAGTTTGATGGCAGTGTGACGCACATCGGCGCGGGCGCGTTTTCCGACTGTAACTTTTTGGAGAGCGTTTATTTACCCGAGACGCTCGAAAGCATCGGCAACAGCGCCTTTTCCGGCTGTTGGTCTTTAGAGAGCGTTTATTTGCCCGATACGCTCGAAACCATCGGCAACAGCGCGTTTTCGGGATGCTCAAGCCTGACCGAGGCCACTCTGCCCGACGATCTTACTTCGCTTGGCAGCGAGGCGTTCAGCGGCTGCACGGCTTTGCAGACCATCAACCTTCCCGACGGTATAACTGTCCTGCCCGACGGAGTGTTTGGCGATTGTCAAAGCCTGACACAGATCGACATCCCCGATCAGGTGACCGCTATCGGCGCGGGCGCGCTTTTAAGCTGTATCGGCTTGACCGAGGTCACTTTGCCTGACGACCTTACTTCGCTTGGCAGCGAGGCGTTCAGCGGCTGCACGGCTTTGCAGACCATCAACCTTCCCGACGGCATAACCGTTCTGCCCGACGGAGTGTTCAGCGATTGTCAAAGCCTGACACAGATCGACATACCCGATCAGGTGACAGGTATAGGCAGCAGCGCGTTTTATAACTGCGAGGCGTTGACCGGCGTCATTATCCCCGACAGTGTGCTCGCTATCGGCGAAAACGCGTTTTTGTCCTGCGGCGGCTTGACAAGCGTGACGTTCGGAAGCAATTTACAAAGCATAGGAAGCAGCGCTTTCATGTACTGCGGCAGGCTGCAGAGTGTGGCCATCCCCAACAGTGTCATTACCATCGGCAACAATGCGTTTGAATACTGCGCTAGTGTCGAAAGCCTTACCATCGGCAACCATGTTCAATCTATAGGCGTTTATGCCTTCGGCTACTGCGCAGAGTTTACACACCTGACCATACCCGAGAGCGTGACCTATATCGGTAATAATGCGTTTTGGGCTTGCCAAAAAATGGAGAGCGTTGTAATAAACGCCGCTGTTACCTACATCCCCGGCGGCGCGTTTGATTCCTGCACCCGTTTGTCAAGCATCACCTTCCCCGAGGGTGTGACCTCCATCGGATCGTACGCGTTTTATGATTGTCACGCGCTGACCGACATCGTTATCCCCGATACGGTGCAAAGCATAGGAGACAACGCCTTTGGCTACTGCCTCTATCTCAAAAGCGTCACCATCCCGCCCTCGGTGACGACCATACATAACAACGCACTTTACTATACTCCTCAGGATCTGGTCATCTATGCGCCCGATGGCTCCCCTGCCCAGACCTTTGCGCAGAACAAGGGCATAGCGGTGAGGCTCATGGGTGATTTTGACGGCAACTCGATAGTGGATGTTGCCGACATCACCGTGCTGCTGCGCTGCTTGGCAGAGTTTGAGGAGCTTACAGACGCGCAGACAACAGCTGCCGATTTCAACTACGACGGCAAGGTGAATGTGCTGGATGTGACCGATATGCAGCGATATTTAGCGGAGCTTGAAGCGTGATGTGCGCTTGCCAATAAAAAAACAGCCCTTCGGGGCTGTTTTTTTGAGTTTAATTTTAAGAACCTACCAGGGCTTGACGGTGCCGGTAAGCTCGGTCACGCTTTTTATGCCGTTTTCGTCGAGGAAACGGTTGAGCCCCTCGTTTATCTTGACGGGAGCGTATGGGTCAGAGAAAAGCACGGTGCCTATTTGCAGGGCGGTGGCGCCTGCCATCAGCATTTCAACGGCGTCCTCCCAGGTGGTTATGCCGCCCATGCCGATAATGGGTATCTTGACGGCGTTAGCTACCTGCCAGACCATTCTGACCGCGACGGGGAATACCGCCGCGCCGCTTAGACCGCCCGTGTTGTTGCGGATAATGGGACGGCGGGTGCGGATGTCAATGCGCATGCCCGTCAGGGTGTTTATCATAGATACGGCGTCGGCGCCCGACGCTTCCGCCGCCTGAGCTATGGAGGCGATGTCGGTGACATTGGGGCTGAGCTTTACTATGAGGGGCTTTTTGCAGTGAGCGCGCACCTGCGAGGTGATGTTGCCCACGCTCTCGCAGCTTGTGCCAAACTGCACGCCGCCGCTTTTTACGTTGGGGCAGGAAATGTTCAGCTCTATCATGTCCACGTCGGTGTCACTCAGCTTTTCAGCCATTTGGCAGTATTCCTCCACGGTGTTGCCCGCTATATTCGCTATGACAACCGTGTTCTGCTGCTTGAGCCACGGCAGATCCTCCCGTATGAACACATCTACACCGGGGTTTTGCAAGCCGACGGCGTTTAATATGCCCGAAGGAGTTTCGGCGATGCGCGGCGGCGGATTGCCGTCGCGGCGGTGCAGGGTGATTCCCTTGCAGGAGATGCCGCCCAGCGTGCCAAGCGGATAGAACTCGCCGTATTCTCTGCCGAAGCCGAAGGTGCCCGACGCGGCGATCAGCGGGTTTTCAAAGCGGACGCCCGCGACGCTTACAGATAAATCAGCCATCAGAAAACCACCTCCTCAGCGTTGAAAACGGGACCGTCTTTGCAGACATGCTGCATGATCTCCTCACCGTTTTTGCGTACCTTGACCGCGCATACCAGACATGCGCCGACGCCGCAGCCCATGCGCTCCTCCAGCGAGACCCGGCAGGGTTTGCCCGATTCTTTGCACACGGCGGCTACCGCCTTTAGCATGGGGGTCGGACCGCAGGCGCAGACCTCGTCTACTTCATTTATGCGCTCGCGCAGCAGGTCGGTAACAAATCCCTGTCTGCCCGCGGTGCCGTCGTCGGTGCAGAGCAGTGTTTCTCCCTGTGATCGAAGGTCGTCCTGCAATATTACCAGCGATTTGTTGCGAAAGCCCGTGATTATCAGCGGATCGTCGCACTGCTTGGCGGTGTACAGCATAGGCGGCACGCCTATTCCTCCGCCGATAAGGCAGTATCGCCTGCCCTTTTGGATGTCAAATCCGTTGCCGAGCGGCACCAGCACATCCACGCTGCCGCCTTTCATCTGTGACATGAGCCTTGTGCCCTCGCCCTTTACCTGGTAAACCAGGCGCAGCACGCCGTCGCTCGCGTCGCATACCGAAATGGGTCGGCGCAGCGTCTTGCCCGGCACATATACATGGGCAAACTGCCCGCAGCTCACGGGCAGGTCGTCCTGCTCGTAGCGCAGGCGCATATCGAATATTCCCTGCGCGATCTCCTCATTGGAAAGCAAGGGAAGCTGTCTTACATCGTATTTCATGTTCACTCTCCTATTCATAAACCAAGATCAGCGTAACGATCCGCCGCGTGTCGTTGGCGCTCAGCTTGCAGGTGTCGCCGATATTGGGTTCGTAGCCGTTTATGACGTTGGCGGATGAGATCCACTGATAGGCGTAATCCTGCACTATGCTGTTGTAAGTGGTTTCAAAGTCCAGATCTTCGCTTATCATGTAAACGCAGTAGCTGTCGTTGGTCGAGGCTGCCTGCACCAGCCAGTCTATATTGCCGCTGTCGTCGAGGTCGTAGATCATGTGGGCGTTGCGATAGAAGTAGTAGTACTCGGTGCTGTCGCACTGCGGCACAAATCCGTTGTACCATACGTCGTTTGAATCGTAGTCGCTGTAGCTCGGCGCTATCACATGGTCCTTTTCCATTTCCGCTGTCGTCAGGTTAAAGTAGTAGTACTGTTCGTCGCCGAAGGTCTCGGCGCCGTCGTAGTCGTCCCAGGTGACGTCCACCTGATACCACTCGCCGTTGAGCATGACGCAGTTCCAGATATGGTTGGTGTTGCCATCGCCCTCAAAGCCGAGCGCCTGACCCTGGATGACCCAGCAGCGCACGTCGAGCCGTTCACAGAGCAGCTGGAACGCGCGGGCGTAGCCCTCGCACACCGCTCTGCCCTCTACAAGCACGCCGTAGACGTTTTGCTCGTTAGAGCGCACGGTGTCCTGCTTGTGCATCTCCACCGCCTCGGTGTCGTAGTCGCAGTTTTGGATGATGTAGTTGTGCACATACAGCTCGAGCTCGTATTCCGAAACGCCTTGCGGAGCTTCTGAGGTGATCTCCTCAAGCTTGCTCTCAAGCGTCGCCTTTGCCTGCTCCAGCTCGGCGCCCTCCAGCTTGTAGTGGAGCTGAACGCTCAGCACGCCGCCGCTCTCCTTGTAGTAGTAGGGAGCGGTTTCGTCTATCCAGAAAACCTCGGGGTGGTCGTCCTTGTAAAACTCCAGCACGTCGCTTACGCGGTCAACGTCCTCCAGCTTTTCTGTGGTGAACTCGACGCTCGTGTTTTGCTGCAGCGCTCTGTCAATGCCCGCGTACAGGCGTTTTTCCTCCAGCGAGGTAAGCGCCGCGAAGCCGTAGCCGTTGTATTTTATAGTCATTTCCTCCGCGGTGGGCAGGTCGCCGAGCTGCGCTTTTTTTATTTCGCCGCCGCTGCCCGGCAAAAGCTGTGTCAGCGAGCAGCCGCTTAGCAGCGCTGCCGCCATCAGCGCCGAAGCGCCTGTTAAAAGAAAGTTTCGTTTCATCATTTATTTCGTTACCGCGTCAATACCGTTTATCGCGCGCGTCACCTCTGCCTTTGCGGCGTGTCCCGCCGATTCTCCGTTGAGGCTGACGGCGTAGGTGTCGGCGCCTGTGTCTGTGTATTCCGCTTTAGCGGTGCTGCCGTCCGAGAAGGTGTAGCTGAGGCTAAGCACCTGCTTGCCGCTGCCGCTGTCCGCTTTGACGTCGGAGGGCTGGATAAGCGTGATAAGGTTGTAGAAGGTGGTAAAGTCGCCTATCTGTATCTCCCTGTTGTCGAGGAAGCAGGAGGTGTTGACCGTGGTGGTTTCCACACCCTGTTCGTCGGTAGAGGTGCTCTCGGTGGTGTTGAGCTTGAAGGCGTAGGTCTCGCCGTTTGCCTGCACCTCAACGCCGGTCAGCTCGGTCATCTTGGGCAGGAGCACGTATTCATAGCAGAGCTTTTCATAGGAGGTTTTTGTCCACGGCACCTTTTCCGCCGCGATGACATACACCACGTTTTTGCCCGCGACCATGAGGTTTACGTTGCCCTCGGTGTCGGGCTTTGAGGCGAGCAGCTCAACGGTACAGTCGGGGTAGGTCGCCTGCAGACGGGCATATGGCGTTTGCAGACCCGCCTGTGAAAGCTGGCTGTCGGAGGGGTTGGCATATTTTACCGAGGAGGCGTAGAGGTCGCGGATGGCTCCGGTGACCAGACTCGACTCGTGCTCGTTGGCAAAGCGCTTGACGGGCGCGGTCATCTGATAGGAGGCGGAGTAGTTTTCGTCGGTGCTCGGCTCCAGCGTAATCTCCTTTTCAAAGGCGCTGCCCGATAGCGTGATGGCGCTAGCCTGGCTGCTTTCTGTCGAGTCGGCGGCGCTGTTTATCGTAAGGCTGATAAGGTCGGTCACGCCGAAGTCAAAGGCCGAAACCGTTTCGGTGTCGGTAACGTACACCGCGTCGCCGGTGCCGAAGCGTACATAGGTGCCCGCCTGCTGAGGAGCGTCGTCGCCCACGATGATGATAGACTTGGTGTTGTCGGAGTAGGTGACGGTGACGGTGGAGCGCGGATTGTCAAAGCCGAACTCGCTGTTGCCCTTTTCTTTGTCGAGCGTAGCTACCTGAGAGAATTTGAGGCTTGCCGCCGCGGTGGCGATCAGGTCGGGGTTGCCCGCCTGAAGCTCCAGGTCCTCATAGCCTTTTATGGTGTATTGGGTCGCCTGACCCTCGGGGGTCTGCGAGGTCACGTCAAAGGTGCCCTTGCGGTTCTCCACGTGTATCTCGCGGATGTTCGCGGGGTAGTACTCCATCAGCGTGCCGTAGCTGTTGTTTTCTATTTCGCCGTTTTTGCCGGTGTTTATCTGAGCCTGATGTATGCCGTTTTCGTCGACGGATACCGACATATCTATGCCTTCGTCGATGGTGGCAGCTTTTTTGGCGGCTTTTTTGCCGCCCTTGGGGGCGAAGATCAGCGCCAGCAGCACACCTGCCAGCACCACTGCGACTGCCGCCGCGATGATTATTCCTTTTTTCTTGGTCATTAGCGGTTCCTCCTGCGAATCCACAGTATTATTGCCACCAGCAGGATCGACGCGGGAAGGGCAAACACAAAGATTATCATTATAGTTTTTTGCGTCGCTACCGTGGGCGCGCCCATGGTGGGGCTTTGCAGCGATTTTGACGCGATGACGATGGTGCTGTCCTCTCGGTCGGCTATGGTGTTTACCATGTTCATAAAGAATGTCGCGTTGTTAAAGCTGGGGTAGTTGAGCATTTGGCTGTCAAACATACTCGAGGAGCTGAATGCGATGACGTGCGAGGTGTCCTCGGTGCCCGATTTGGTGCCCTCGGCGGCTATGGGAATAGCCTCGCCGGTCACAGAGTCCTCGTAATTGAAGCTCTGGTCGGCGTCTGCGGGATAGATGCCCGCCTTATCGGAGGTTTGCAGGATAGCGTGTGCCGAGGTGGTGTCCTTTATGGTGACGCCGTGGGCGTAGCTGACCGCCACGGGTACGTTGCGGGTCTTAAGGGTGTCAAAGTAGTAGTCGGTGTATTCTACGATGTAGTCCAGCATGCTGCTGCCCCAAATGTAGTGGGTGTTGGTTTCGTAGACGTAGCCGTCGTTTACCTGCATGCCCCATTCGCTGAGTATAGCGTCTAGGTTGGGGGTGCTTATGCCTACCAGCTGCGGGTTAGATGCGGGCACATAAATAAGTGTTTTGCCGTATTTGCCGCCGTTTTCAAGCCACTCGCCCAGCGCCTGGGCGCTCTTTTCGTTTAAGTCTGTCTGCGGCGCGTAGAGCAGCACGATCTGCGCTTTTTCGTTGATGGCGTCGGTGACGAGCGAGACCTCCTCGGTTTCGTAGGCGTTGTCGTTTAGCAGGCTTACAAGCGCGTCGTAGCCGTCCTCGCCTTCGCCGGTCATCACGTTAACAAGCACCTTGTTTTCGTCGGTGACATACACCGAGCCCTTGACGACCGCCTGCTCTATCGTGGTGCCGGTCCACATATACTGCTGATACGCCTGATAGTATTTCTCGTCGTAGGTGAAGCAGTCCTCCAGCTCCAGACCCTTGTACTGGTCGCCGCTTTCTATCACGGCAACAGTGCTGCGGGTGGTCCAGTCTATGTTGGGATACTTGCGGGTGAAGTTGGGGTTTTCGGTCAGATTCACAAAGTCGTAGGTGAATTTGCCGTTCGATCTGCTCTGCATTTTATCCAGCAGGTTCTTGGCCTGTACGAAGTACGAGCCGCCGCTGAGGAAGGTCTTTTCGTCTGAGTTGATGTACAGCTTTACGTCCTTGTCCAGGTGGCTGATGTACTCCACGGTGTCCGAGGACAGCGCGTACGCCTTGTTGGCGGTGAAGTCCGCCTTCAAATCGGGAAAGCGATCCACCAGCTTGGCGGTTATAATATTTAGCAAAATGACCGTTGCCACCGCCAGCGCCAAAAAGCCCAGCGCCGTTAAGCCGTGCCGCGCCTTGCGCGAATTGCGGATAGCCGAGAAGATTTTTTTCGCTAATCGTTTCATCATATCCCTCCTCAGCTCCAGCGGCGTCTTTCAAGCGAGAGGACGCTCAGGAAAATGAACAGCGCCGTCACGCTCAGGTAAAACACCACATCCACTATACTCAGGATACCGTAGGTGAAGTTGGTGTAGTAGTTTAAAAAGTTGATTTTTTCGAGCAGGTCGGTTACTCGTTTTACGGGTATTATGCTGATGAAGTAGCCCATGGTGTCGATAAGCAGACCGGCGCCCATGCCCACTACAGCCGCCACTACCATGCTCTCGGTCAGGGTCGAGATAAAGATGTTTATGGCTATCATCGCCGCGCCCAGCAAAAAGATGCCCAGCAGCGTACACAGCACCACCGACCACTGAGGCTCGCCGAAGAAGGAAATAACTACGGCGTACACCAAAAAGATGGTGCAGCACAGCGCGTAAATGAACAGCGCGCCCAAGAACTTGCCCAGCACCACCTCGGTGAGGCTGACGGGCGAGGTAAACAGCGCCTGATCGGTTTTTTGCTTTTTTTCCTCCGCGAAGGTTTTCATGGTCAGCACGGGGATTATGAACATTATGATGTAAAACATATTGGCGAATACGTAGGACAGGCTGGTAGAATCCCCTACAAAGCAGTAGGATTGGAAAAACAGCCCCGAAAAGAAGAAGTACACCGCCAATACCACGTAGGCTATCGCCGAGTTGAAATAGCCCGAAAGCTCGCGTTTTAATATGGCAATCATTCGTTTTCTCCTTCCTTTGCGTTTTCGGTCAGCCTCAGATAAAGCTCCTCAAGGCTGCCGTCGCCCGATCTCATTTCAAGTATCGGGCAGTCTGAGCGCGACAGCGCGCGGAACACCGCGCGGCGGATGTCCTCGCCCGCGTTAAATTCCACCGAGTAGGAGAAAGCGCCCTTTCCCGCGGGGTCAAGCTTCTTAACCCGCTGTACTTCGGGGAGCTTTAGCAGCGCCTCGCTAACCTCTGAGGGCTTGCCCTCCACCGTAAGCAGCAGCCGCCGCTTGTCGGAGAGCACGTTGTGCAGCTCGTCGGACTTGGCGTCGGCGACCAGCTTGCCGTCGGAAATAATGATGACTCTGTCGCAGGTGGCGGAGATCTCGCTTAACACGTGCGAGGAGAAGATCACCGTGTGCTTTTTACCCAGCCCCTTTATCAGCTTGCGTATCTCAATTATCTGTTTGGGGTCGAGTCCCACCGTGGGTTCGTCCAGGATTATTACGGGCGGATTGCCTAAAAGCGCCTGCGCGAAGCCGACGCGCTGGCGGTAGCCCTTAGACAGGTTCTTTATCAGGCGCTTGCCGTGCTTTTCAAGCCCTACCAGACGCATCACCTCATCCACGTGCTTTGCCTTGGGCAGCTTTACCTGCTTTAGGTCGAACATGAATTCCAGATATTTGCGCACGGTCATTTCCATATACAGCGGCGGTATCTCGGGAAGGTAGCCGATTTTTTGCTTGGTTTTCTTCGGCTCCTTCAAAATCTCCGTGCCGTCCACCGTCACGGTGCCCTCCGTAGAGGAAATGTAGCCTGTGATGATGTTCATCGTTGTTGATTTTCCCGCGCCGTTCGGTCCCAGAAAGCCCAGTACCTCGCCCGAATCCACCGTGAAGCTGATGTCATCGACGGCGGTTATCTTGCCGTAGCGCTTGGTAAGGTGTTTCACCTCTATCATCTGTGTCACTCCTT
>CADBHB010000019.1 GCA_902794395.1 uncultured Ruminococcus sp. | reverse complement strand
CCTCGCCCGAATCCACCGTGAAGCTGATGTCATCGACGGCGGTTATCTTGCCGTAGCGCTTGGTAAGGTGTTTCACCTCTATCATCTGTGTCACTCCTTGGCTTGTAATCATTCATTCTACATTGTAACACAAAACCCCGCGTTTGGATAGGGAATTTTGGAAAAATTCAGGTTTTCGTCACATGTTTTTCAGCGCAGGCGCAGATGCATAGCGAAGCCCGCCCTTCGCCGTGCGCTGTGTGCCATGTGCCATACACTATAAGAAAACGCCCCGAAGGGCGCTTTAGCTAAACAGGATATACGGCGCGTTCGCCGCCGATGTATTTCGGACGGGTGCGCGCAGCCAGCAAAACGGCGCTGCCGATATGGTCAAGGCTGAGCCTGACGGGGACCGCCACTCGCTTTAGGTGCATACCGATAAGGGTGCCGCCTATGTCGAGCCCCGCGTCTGCCTGTATCTCCTCAAGCATTACAGGGTCTTTAAACGTGCGGTAAGCGGTGGTGGCAAAGGAGCCGCCCGCCTTGGGCTGAGGCATAACGCAGACCTCCTCGGCAAAGGGCACCGCCGCGCGCTCTACGCAGATGGCGCGGTTCAGGTGTTCGCAGCACTGCGCCGCAAGGTATACGCCCTTTTCGTTAAGCGCGTCGTATATGCCGCTGAATACCGCCTGTGCGGTCTCAAGGCTGGAATCATGTCCTATTACGCCGCCCGCTACCTCGCTTGAGGAGCAGCCGACTACCAGAATATCGCCTTTTTTGAGCTTGGCGGCTTCCATTATCTCCTGCGCCGCCTGCTTTGCCTGATCGTATATTTCGGTGTTCATATTATCATCTCCGCCATTATTATAGCAGGACGGGCGGCTTTTTGCAAGCGAAAAGGCGGTTCTTTCAAAAAGACGGACTTGATTTACGGTGTTTTTCACAAATACGGAAAGATTATTTGAGCGCGTTGACGAAATTGATAAAATTATCGGTTGTTGTTGATAAAATAATGATAATCATGTATAATGAAAATGAGGGATTATATCCAATAATTTTTTAAAGAAGGAGATGAGAAAATGAAACGGAAAATAATCAGCCTGCTGCTTGCCGCCGTCATGGTGTGCGGCATATTCGCCGTCGCTCCGCTGAACGCCTTCGCGGACGACACTTTGCCCTATGTGTACACCATCAACGACGGGCAAGTGTGTATCACCGGCTACACCGGCAACGAGCAGCAGGTACAGATCCCTGCCACCATCGACAACTTGCCGGTAACGGCGATCGGCGAACAAGCCTTTTTCGGCAACACGGAACTTCGGTCGGTAACAATGCCGGACAGCGTGACCACGGTAGGGAGCGACGCGTTCGCAACCTGTTCCCAGCTGCAAAGCGTTGTGCTTTCGAGCAACCTGCGGACGGCAGGCGCCGGCATGTTCAGCAACTGCTATATGCTGTCGTCCGTAAACGGCGTGAATTATTTGGAAACCATTCCCGACGGTATGTTCCGCAACTGCTATGCGCTGAACACCTTTTTGTTTTCGCCCGGGATAAGTGAGATCGGACCGGAAGCGTTTATGGGCTGCTCGAATCTTACCATCAACCAGCCGCTTTATGGGCTGCAGCGCATCGGAAACAGGGCGTTTGCCGGTTGCGGTCATTGGAATGTATCGGAGCCGCTTCAGTGTCTGCAAAGCATCGGAGAAGAAGCCTTTGCCGGTATTACCTTTGAACAGTCCTTTCAGATCCCCGAAACAGTTACAGAGATCGGCAACAGAGCCTTCGGCTGCGAGTCGATCAACCAGAACATGGTTTACGCGAATCAACACACCCCCGTGATCGACGCGTTCAACCGCAGCGCGGACGCGGAGCCGGCAGGTATGACTCCCGTCAAAATCACGGTGATGCATCATACCTACAGCATCCCGATGGTTGAATGGTGGGGGATAACCACCGGTTGGATCGACGAATCGGAGGCGCTCAGCTACGAAGGCACTACCCTTCCGGCGCGCCTGTACTGCTCTGAGTATTGCTTATCCGATACCGCAGATCCGTATATTACTGACCCGTCGCTTTATCCCGTGGACGAATACATCACCACACAGGCGACCATTCACGTCAACATCGCGCGGCGTGACTGCACACAGTATATCGAACACGGCGTGGAATTTGAAGCTGAGATCATGGATAACGGCATCGTCTATCACGAGACCCGCATCATGGACTTAAACCCCGTGGGGCACAGCTTCATCAACATTCCCGGAACGGAGAGCACCTGCTATACGGAAGGCATGATGCCGCACTGGTGCTGTGAAAACTGCCATCGCTATTTTGAAAGTGACAGCGATCCCTATGCCGCGGGCTATGAGAGCGAAACGCAGTTTATGACGCCCGTCATGCATCAGCTCTCCTATGTTGAGAGCGTGCCCGCAAGCTGCACCCAGCCGGGCATACGCTCGCACTACTGTTGCGACATTTGCGGACAGTGCTTTGAGTACGACTGGGACACCTCTAATCCGCAGCCCGAGACCTATTTCGAGGAGGCGCCTTTCGGACATTCTTTGACTTACGTACCGGGAACGCCCGCCGATTGTCTGCACGAGGGCATGGCTGAGCACTGGTACTGCACAAACTGCGGTCGCTATTTCGACAGCGATACAGATCTCTACGGCGAGGGCTACGCGGATGAAACCGTCTTTGATATCCCGCCGTCCTCACATGATCTGGTCTATGTTGAAGGACATCCCGCAACATGTCAGGAAGCCGGCGTAGGCGGTCACTGGTACTGCAACACCTGCGGACTGTGCTTTGACAACGCCGACGGCACGGGAGAAGCGCACGACGCTTCCTATTATGATATTCCGCCGTCCTCACATAATCTGGTCTATGTTGAAGGACATCCCGCAACCTGTCAGGAAGCCGGCGTAGGCGGTCACTGGTACTGCAACACCTGCGGACTGTGCTTTGACAACCCCGACGGTACGGGAGAAGCGCACGACGCTTCCTATTATGATATTCCGCCGTACTCACATGATCTGATCTATGTTGAAGGACATCCCGCAACCTGTCAGGAAGCAGGCGTAGGCGGTCACTGGTACTGCAACACATGCGGACTGTGCTTTGACAACGCCGACGGTACGGGAGAAGCGCACGACGCTTCCTATTATGATATTCCGCCGTCCGGTCATCAGCTTTACTATGTTGACGGCACGCCCGCAAGCTGTACACAGTCGGGCATACGCTCGCACTACTGTTGCGACATTTGCGGACAGTGCTTTGAATACGACTGGGACACCTCTAATCCGCAGCCCGAAACCTATTTCGAGGAGGCACCTTTCGGACATTCTTTGACTTACGTACCGGGAACGCCCGCCGATTGTCTGCACGATGGCATGGCTGAGCACTGGTATTGCACAAACTGCGGCCGCTATTTCGACAGCGATACAGATCTCTACGGCGAGGGCTACGCGGATGAAAGCGTGTTCGTTACGCCCTGTACGCCGCATAATATGCTGTTCTACCGCCCCGCCAGAGAAGCCACCTGCGAGCAGATGGGCATGCGTGAGCACTGGTACTGCGCTGCCTGCGGACTGAGCTACGACAACGCCCAATGTACCGGCGAAGGTCACGAGGAAACATATTTCATCATTCCTCAGCTCAACCATCAGCTCAGCCTTGTTCAGGCGCGTCCCGCTACCTGCGCCGAAACGGGCAATCACGCCTACTGGCGCTGCGACATCTGCGGCGAGTGCTTCGACTGCGTGAACGGCGTCTACATGCCCTGCGAGGACGAACACGTCTTTGACATCCCCTGTCTGCCGCATACTCTTACCCACGTGGCGGCAGTTCAGCCCACCGTTGACAGCGCGGGCAACATCGAATACTGGGTGTGCGACGAATGTGGCAAGTACTTTGCCGACAGCGCGGGCACACAGGAGATAACCGCTCAAGATACGGTGCTTGAACAGCTTGTTCGCCAAGTCGGAGACTTCGACGGCAACGGCGCGCTCACCGTGCAGGACGCTACCGGCATCCAGCGTTTCCTTGCTGAGATGGTAGACGAGGACGATCCAGACTACGCGATCTTCCTGCAGTACGGCGACTTCAACGGCGACGGCAAGGTGAATGTACTTGACCTCACCGCCATCCAGAGAAGACTTGCCGGCGTTGAATAAGTGATAACACAAAACAAATAAGGCGTGCCTCAGGGCACGCCTTTTGCTGTCACGGTCAAATCGAATTGAAGCTTTCGTCAAGTATCTCGTAGGAGCGACGGAATTTTTCGACCTCCTCGTCGGTGAGCTTTAGCTCGAGTATGCGATTCGCGCCGCCGCTGTTTATGATACAGGGATTGCCGATGAACACCTCTTTTTTAAGTCCGTATTCGCCGCGCAGACGTACAGAGGTGGTGAACACGCTGTTTTCGTTGTGGAAGATCGCGCGCACAATACGACAGATCGCCATGCCTATGCCGTAGTAGGTGCTGCCCTTCGCCTTTATTATCTCGTAGGCGGCGGTGCGCACCTCGTTTTCAATGGTGTTCAGGTCATCGTGCTTGTAGCGGTCGGGGTACTTTTCCATTACGGCATACACGGGCTTTACCGCCATTATCGCCTGGCTCCACGGTACAAATTCACTGTCGCCGTGCTCGCCTATGACATAGGCGTGTATATGGCGCGGGTCTACCTCAAAGTAGTTGCCCAGCAGGTAGCGCAGGCGCGCGGTGTCCAGCGTGGTGCCGGTGCCTATGACCTTCGCGGCGTTGAAGCCCGAAAGCTCATAGGTCACGCGGGTCATTATGTCTACGGGGTTGGTGGCGACCAGGAAAATGCCCTCAAAGCCCGAGGATACCACCCGCGGCACTATAGAGTCGAACACCTTGTAGTTGCGCTGGAGCAGCTGCAGGCGGGTCTCGCCTTCCTTTTGATTTACGCCGGCGCAGATCACTACTATGTCGGCGTCGGAGCAGTCGGAGTATTCGCCGAAGTAGATCTGCATGCTGGAGTTTGAGAACGCCAGACCGTGGTTTAGGTCCATCGCCTCGCCCTTGGCGCGCACCTCGTTTAGGTCAATAAGCACCAGCTCGTCACAGACGCTCTGATTCAGTGCGGCGTAGGCAAAGCTCATGCCCACCATGCCCGTGCCCACCAGCACGACCTTTCGTTTTAAATTAGCCATAGATTCACGTTCCTTTCTTTTAGAAGATTGTTTTTCAGCTATTTCCATTATACCAAATTTTCCCCGGTGAGTAAAGCGTGATTTGCGGTTTTGACGCAGAAAACAGTTGAAAAAAGGGGAGCGTTATGTTAAAATGAAAGCTATATAATGGATTGTATCCCAAAAGGAGAACGGCTATGTATAAAATCACGGAAAAAAGACCGCTTACGCGCAACATCACCCTCATGCGTATCGAGGCGCCGCTGGTCGCCAAAAAAGCGCAGCCCGGACAGTTTGTCATACTGCGCGCCACCAAGGACGGCGAGAGGATACCCCTGACTATCTCGGGCACCGACACCGATCGCGGCACGGTGTGCATCATATTCCAGATCGTGGGCGCCACCACGCGGCAGCTCAACACGCTGGAGGAGGGCGACTGCCTCGCGGATTTCGCGGGACCTCTGGGCAAGCCCACCGAGCTCGACGGACTTAAAAAGGTCTGCGTGGTCGGCGGCGGCGTAGGCTGCGCCATCGCCATGCCCATCGCCCAAAAGCTGCACGACATGGGCTGCGAGGTGCACTCGATAGTCGGCTTCCGCAACAAGGATTTTCTCATTTTGGAGGACGAGTTCAAGGCGTGCTCCGATAAATACATCATTATGACCGACGATGGCTCCTACGGCGAAAAGGGCGTAGTTACCGCGCCGCTCAAGGCGCTTATCGAATCGGGCGAGCGGTACGACATGGTCATCGCCATCGGACCGCTGCTTATGATGAAGTTCGTGGTCGAGACCACGCGCCCGTTCGAGATACCCACCACGGTGTCTATGAACCCGATAATGATAGACGGCACGGGCATGTGCGGCGGCTGCCGACTGACCGTCGGCGGCGAAACAAAGTTCGCCTGCGTGGACGGCCCCGATTTTGACGGCTTCAAGGTCGATTTTGACGAGGCGATGAAGCGCACCGCGATGTACCGTAAGTTTGAGCGCCACGCCTACGAAGCCGCCTGCAATCTGCTTAACAAGGAGGTGGAGTGAGATGCCCAACATGAGTCCAAAAAAGACCCCAATGCCCTCTCAGGACCCCAAGGTAAGGGCACGCAACTTCCTTGAGGTGTCGCAGGGCTACACCGCCGAAATGGCGCGTGAGGAGGCGTCGCGCTGCCTCAACTGCAAGCACCGCCCCTGCGTTTCGGGCTGTCCTGTGCATATCCGGATCCCCGATTTTATCGCTCAGGTGGCAAAGGGCGACTTTGACGCCGCCTATGATATAATTTCCGACGCGAGCAATCTGCCCGCCGTCTGCGGCAGGGTATGTCCGCAGGAGAGCCAGTGCGAAAAGCTCTGCGTTCGCGGCATCAAGGGCGACCCCGTGGGCATAGGAAGACTCGAGCGCTTTGTTGCCGATCACCACAACGCTCAGCCCGGCAAAAAGCTCAAAAAGCCCGTAAGCAACGGCAGAAAGGTGGCGGTCATCGGCTCGGGCCCCTCGGGACTCACCTGCGCCGGCGACCTCGCCAAAAAGGGATACGAGGTAACCGTGTTCGAGGCGCTGCACCTGGCGGGCGGTGTGCTGGTCTACGGCATCCCCGAGTTCCGCCTGCCCAAAACCATAGTGCAAAAAGAGGTGGACAACCTCATCGCGCTGGGCGTGAAGATCGAAACCAATATGGTCATCGGCAAGGTGCTGTCCATCGACGAGCTGATGGATGAATACGGCTTTGAGGCGGTGTTCATCGGCTCGGGCGCGGGCTTGCCGCGGTTTATGAATATCCCCGGCGAAAACCTCTGCGGCGTATATTCCGCCAACGAGTTCCTCACCCGCACCAATCTGATGAAGGCGTACAAGCACAACGCTCTCACCCCTATCATGCACGCCAAAAAGGTCGTAGTGGTGGGCGGCGGCAACGTGGCTATGGACGCCGCGCGCTCCGCGCTGCGCATCGGCGCCGAAAAGGTGTATATCATGTACCGCCGCAGCGAGGAGGAGCTTCCCGCCAGACGTGAGGAGGTGCACCACGCCAAGGAAGAGGGCGTTGAGTTTATGATGCTCACCAACCCCGTTGAGATCCTGGGCAACGAGGACGATTTCGTAAAGGCGGTGCGCTGTGAGAAGATGGCGCTCGGCGAGCCGGACGCGGGCGGCAGACGCCGTCCGATAGAGGTCCCGGGCAGCGAATTTTTGCTCGACGCGGACTGCGTTATAATGGCTATCGGCACCTCGCCCAACCCGCTCATCAAGTCCACCACCGAGGGGCTTGAAACGCAGAAATGGGGCGGCATAATCGTTGACGAAAACGGCAGGACCACCCGCGAGGGCGTGTTCGCCGGCGGCGACGCGGTAACGGGAGCCGCGACTGTCATCCTGGCGATGGGCGAAGGCAAGACCGCCGCCAAGGCTATAGACGAATACATCAGAAACAAAGCAAAATAATTGTCGGCTCGGCTCTCAAATCAGAGTGCCGGGCCGTTTTGCGTGTGATAACCGCTTTGCCTAAGGGAAGAAGTTTTTAGGAAGTTGCGTAGTTTTACGCAAGTTTTTTGATTTTCTCGCTGTTTACGGAGGGGGTCACATTATAGTGTCGCTCTCATAGTATGGAATGAAGGACGTTGCAGGTAAAGGAAGCTTGAAAAACGATCCTGAATCAACAGAATTGGAGGAAATCGAATGAATTACAACGGCAAAAAGGGTGTTGACATCTCCTCGCTCAACGGGGACATCAGCATCGAACGTGTCAAACAGGCGGGCTACGACTTTGCGATGATCCGCTGCGGCTACGGCAGCGATCTCAGCGTGCAGGATGACAGTCAGTTTGAGAACAACGTGAAAAAATGCGAAGCGGCAGGCGTTCCGTGGGGAGCATATCTTTATTCCTACGCGCTCAACACCGAGGACGCCAAAAGCGAGGCGCGGCACGTCATCCGCCTGCTAAAGGGCAAGCGCCCCACCTTTCCCGTCGCCTTTGACATGGAGGACGGCGACGGCTACAAGGCGCGCAACGGCATGCCCGACGACCGCACGCTGGTGGCGATATGCAAGACGTTTCTCAGCGAGATCGAGAAAGCGGGTTACTACCCGATGCTCTATTCCGCGCTTAGCTGGCTGAATCATCAGCTCAACGACAAAAGTCTGCTCGACCGCTATGATATTTGGGTGGCACAGTGGAATTCCACCTGTGACTACCGCGGCAGCTACGGCATGTGGCAATACGGCGGCGAGACCAACTTCCTCGAGAGCAACAGCATACCGGGCGTCGGCGTGGTCGACAAAGACAAATGCTACAAGGACTATCCGGCGATAATCAAGCAGGGCGGCTACAACGGCTGGGCAAAATCTGGCAAGGTTTTGGACAGCAGGGGATACAGTTATATGGACAGAGATCTGGGCGTGCTCGCGCTCAAGGAGCTGCTGCTTATCGCCCGCAAGCTGAAGATAACCACGCAGGGCATGGACGAAAACGGCACCTACGGCGACGGCACTGTGCTGGCGGTGAACCAGGTGCTCAAGCGCGGCGGTTACGCGCAAAACGGCATAGCCGGCGAAAACACCGTAAAGTATCTTGCCAAGCTTATAAAGGATAAAATATAGGCGCGTCGTCATCCGTTATCCAAAACGGCGATCCAAATCGCGGCAGGGGAGGACGCCTGCCGTAAACAGAAAAAAGCGGTCAGCCCGATGGCTGACCGCTGATTCTTTACGGTGAGATCAATCCTTTGATTCAAGGAACTTGTAGCAGATAGCCGCGCCTGCCGCACCGATGCAGGGACCCAAAATGAATGCCCACAGCGCCGCGATGGGAGCGAAGTTGCCGCCGCACATAGCGCAGAAAGCGGGACCGAAGCTGCGCGCGGGGTTTACGGAGGTGCCGGTGAGACCGATGCCGAAGAGGTGAACAACGACGAGGGACAGACCGATTACCAGACCGCCGAAGGAGCCGTGCTTAGCCTTCTTGGAGGTGACGCCGAGGATGACGAGCACGAACACGAAGGTGAGCAGGATCTCTACCACGAAGCCTGCGAAGTGGTTGCCGTTTACGCCCGCCATGCTGTTGGCGCCGAAGCCGTTGAGCTTGGTGGGGGTGATGTCCTCAAGCTTTTTGCCGTTGGCTACCATTTGAGCTATCTGCTCTTTGGTGCGCGCAACGCCGGTCATATCGGTCACATGACCCATGCCGAAGATCGCCGCCAGCAGTGCGCTGCCGGTCAAAGCGCCCGCGAACTGGGCGATGATGTAGCCGATGAAGTCAGTAAGGCTAAGCTCGCCGTTGAGCAGCATCGCAAGCGAAACGGCGGGGTTGATGTGGCAACCCGAGATGTTGCCGATGCTGTACGCCATGGCTACGATCGCCAGACCGAAGGCGAAGGCGGTCGCCAGATATCCCGCTACCATACCGTAGTCAATGCTTGAGCCGACCTTCTGGGTGGGGCCCATCAGCATCGCGGTGCCGCAGCCGAACATTACCAGCACCATGGTACCGATAAATTCCGCCACATACTTTTTGATGGAACTTTGTTTCATAGAATTTCCTCCTTGTGATTTTCGGCGGACGCCCTGCCCGCCGGTGGATTATTTTTCCATAATCTAAATATATCACATAACTTGGGCTAATGCAAGCAGTATTATACAAAAATTTCTTAAAGTTTTGTAATTAATAAAATATTCTCAACAAAATTCGACGGCTTGCGCGGGCAAAACAAAGGGACGCGCCCGCGGGCACGCCCCAAAAAGCGAGTGCAAAATTCAGGTCGTCCAAATCAAAGCTGTGAAAAATTGCTCGTATGCGTCGTCCCAACCGTCAATCGCGCCGACCCCGCCGCCGTTGACCGAACGCAGCTTGGCGTCGTTTTCGGTCAGTCCCAGCGCGAACAGCTCGCCCGCGTTCACGGCAAAGCCCTCCCTGCGCGCCAGCGCGCAGAAAGCCTCTACCGGGTCATCGTCAGAGCGCGTCAGCAGCAGTCTGTCCTTCAGCCCCTTGTCTGCCTTGGCGGCTTTCAGCAGCCGCTCAAGCTCTTGCTCTATCATTGTACAAGCCTCCTAAAAAACTAAGGTTGGTCCGAAAAGAGGACCAACCTCAGGCATTTTGCTTATTCGATGGCGCTGTCGAGGTACTCCATAAGCTCCTCGTCGTCCTTTTTCTTTTTGTCCTTCACAATAAAGAAGGCGGTGAACGCCGCGGAAAGCGCCGCGACTACGGTGACGATACCGATGATCCAGAATAATCTTTTATTTTTCATGTGTGAACCTCCGTTTTTAGGATTATTATTTGTTGAAACACGATAGATACTATGTCCATTTTATACAATTTTTGCGAAAATGTCAACAGAAAAACAAAAAAAGCAGAGAAAAACTCTGCTTTCGGTTTATTCGAGGGTATTTGCGGTCTTACGCGGTAGCGTTGAGGCGCTTGGTAAGATTGGATTTTCTTCTCGCGGCGGTATTCTTGTGAAGGATACCCTTGGCTGCCGCCTGGTCGATTTTCTTGACAGCGAAGCGAACTGCCTCCTGCTTGTTGTCAGCATTGGTGTCAACAGCGAAGTATGCTTTCTTGATAGCGGTCTTGAGAGCCGACTTGGTCGCCTTGTTGCGAGCGGTTTTTGTAGCGATTACCTTGACGCGCTTTTTCGCGGACTTGATGTTTGCCATTGTCCCACCTCCTTAAAGTATCGGTCATATGGTAAATATGATAGCATAAACCTGCGGGAAAATCAAGCTTTTTTTTCAAAAAACTGCTGTTTTTTGTGATTATCCCGATTCCACGCTACATATTGTGGGGGCTGCCGTGAAAGATTGTATATGTGGTGGCGCTATTTTTTGCCGCGGCGGTGATACATCCAGACTGCCAGCACCAGCACCGCGAATACGCCGAGCAGCACCTTGAAAACCACGCCCAAAACGCCCTCAAACATTTTAAAGCCGAAATAGTTGTTCAGCGCGTACCACACCGCCATAAAGACAAAGAAGCCCGACATGGCATATGCCACAGCGCCCTCCTTTTTGCCGGTTTTGCCCACCAGCAGAGCAAGGGCGATCCATAGGACGGGACCTATTATTTGCAAAAACTGCATATTATCATCTTCTTTCACTTATAATATACCGCTTTCGGGCGGCGTTGTCAAAGCTTTTGTGAAGAAACGGTGAAACTTTTCAAAAAATTCAAAAATACCCTTGACTTTTTCTGACTTTGGGAGTATAGTATGGATAAAGCGAGTTAGCACTCAACACATGAGAGTGCTAATCGTTCGGAGCAAAGAGGTGAAACTTATGGGACCTGCCGAGAGAAAGCAGAAGATCCTCTCGACTATCGTGGAAAGCTTTATCCGCGACGGCGAGCCCGTGGGTTCCAAGTCGCTGCTCGGTGAAACAGGCATGAAGGTGTCCTCGGCTACCGTGCGCAACGATATGGCGGAGCTGACCGAGCGCGGGTATATCGCCCAGCCGCACACCTCGGCGGGCAGAGTCCCCACCGAGCTGGGCTACCGCTATTACGTGGACAACGTAATGCGCGTGAAGCCCGTGGGCGAGCAGGGCAGAGAATATATCCGCGAGGCGCTTTCGCGCAGCGCCGACTCGCCCGAGGCTATTTTGCAGGGCGCGGCTAACGTGCTGTCGCGCCTGACAGATTATATAGCGCTTGCCACCACGCCCAACGGCGAAAACGGCAGGGTGCGGAAAATAAGCTTTGTGCCTACGGGCGCCCACTCCGCCATGGCGGTGGTCATCGCCTCCAACGGCATCATAAAAACAAGGCTGTTCCGCTGCGAGTTCGTGCTGACTCCCGAAATACTGCGGGTGTTCGACCAGGCGCTCAACAAGGTGTTCGCGGGCGTTCCGCTCGATTCCATTACCAAGCCGTTCGTGCAGACCGCGGCAGCGGGCTTCGGCGAGCTTTCGCTGTTTATGACCTCGCCGCTTATGGCTATGATGGATGCATGCGAGCAGGCGTCTCAGGTGAGCGTGCTTCACAGCGGCTACGGCAAGCTGATGAACGTGACCGACGCCGATCCCCTGGGCGCGCGGCGCCTGTGGGAGTTTCTGCAGAACGAACACGACCTGGCGGTAATGCTGGAAAGGCTGCCGCAGGACTCGTCGGTGTCTATCGGCACCGAAAACAGCCGCACCGAGCTTTGCCGCAGCGCGGTCGCGTCGGCGCGGTATACTATAGAGGGCAGCCCCTCGGGAGCGCTGGCGGTGCTGGCGCCTATGCGCATGGATTACGCGCGGGTGCTGTCGATCTTGCGGTGCACAGCCGAGTGCGCGAGCGAGCTGATCGGCGAACTGATCGAAAAATAAGCAGATAGGAGGAGTTCCGATGTCGAAGAATAAAAAGGACGAGGCGGTCGAAGCTGAAGAGATGAAGCAGGCTGCCGAGCAGGAGCCGCAGGCAGAGGAAAAGACAGAAAAGGACGAAAAGGACGAAAGGATAGAAGCGCTGGAGGCTGAGGTAGCCGCGGGCAAGGAAAAGTATATGCGCCTTGCCGCCGAGTATGACAACTACCGCAAGCGCACCGCCAACGAAAAGCTGTCGCTGTACGACGACGCGACTGCCAAGGCGGTCACGGAGCTGCTTCCGGTGGCTGACAGCGTGAGAATGGCGCTGTGCAACCTAAAGGACGCCGACCCCGAGATCCTCAAGGGCGTGGAGCTTATCTCCAACCAGCTCGACAAGTCCTTTGAAAAGCTGAAAATCGAGAGCTACGGCAAGGCGGGCGACGATTTCGATCCCAACCTGCACAACGCCATCGGCATGGTGGACAGCGACGAGGTGGACAGCGGCAAGGTAGCCGCGGTGTTCCAGACTGGCTATAAGATAGGCGACAAGATCATCCGCCACGCTATGGTTCAGGTAGCGACGTGACGCCGCGTCACAAGCGTTAAAAAGCAAAACCGGCTGACTGTTCCGAACGGGACGGAAACGCCATTATATAAAACAAATAAAAAATCAGATCACAATAGGAGGAAATCATTATGGCAAAGACAATAGGTATAGATTTAGGTACTACCAACTCATGTGTAGCGGTCATCGAGGGCGGCGAGCCCGTAGTTATCGCTAACGCTGAAGGCGCAAGGACCACCCCCTCGGTGGTAGCCTTCTCCAAGGACGGCGAGAGAATGGTGGGTCAGGTGGCTAAGCGCCAGGCTATCACCAATCCCGAAAAGACCGTTTCGTCCATCAAGCGCGAAATGGGCTCCGCTTACAAGGTGAACATCGACGGCAAAAGCTACACCCCGCAGGAGATCTCCGCTATGATCCTGCAAAAGCTCAAGGCGGACGCCGAGGCTTATCTGGGCGAGACCGTCACCCAGGCGGTCATCACCGTTCCCGCTTACTTCACCGACGCGCAGCGCCAGGCTACCAAGGACGCCGGCAAGATCGCGGGTCTGGACGTAAAGCGCATCATCAACGAGCCCACCGCGGCGGCGCTGAGCTACGGCGTAGACAAGGAAAACGACCAGAAGGTCATGGTATATGACCTCGGCGGCGGCACCTTCGACGTGTCCATCATCGAAATGGGCGACGGCGTGCAGGAGGTTCTGGCTACCGCGGGCAACAACCGTCTGGGCGGCGACGACTTCGACAAGCGCATCATTGACTGGATGGTGCAGTCATTCAAAACGGAGACCGGCATCGACCTCTCCAACGATAAAATGGCTATGCAGCGCTTGAAGGAGGCTGCGGAAAAGGCTAAGATCGAGCTTTCCGGCGTTACCACCTCCTCCATCAACCTGCCTTTCATCACAGCTGACCAAACCGGTCCCAAGCACCTCGACCTCACCCTTACCCGCGCGAAGTTCAACGAGCTGACCGCCGATCTGGTAGAGGCTACCATGGGCCCCGTGCGCAGCGCTCTGTCCGACTCCGGTCTGCAGATCGGTCAGATCGACAAGGTGCTTATGGTCGGCGGCTCCTCAAGGATCCCCGCAGTCCAGGAGGCTGTTCAGAAGCTGATCGGCAAGGAGCCCTTTAAGGGCATCAACCCCGACGAGTGCGTCGCCATCGGCGCGGCCATCCAGGCGGGCGTTCTGGGCGGCGAGGTCGACGGCCTGCTGCTGCTCGACGTAACGCCTCTGTCCCTCGGCGTTGAGACCATGGGCGGCGTTATGACCAAGATCATCGACAGAAACACCACCATCCCCACCAAGAAAAGCCAGATCTTCTCCACCGCGGCAGACAACCAGACTCAGGTAGAGATCAACGTGCTCCAGGGTGAGCGCGAGTTCGCCCGCGACAACAAGCAGCTGGGTCTGTTCGCGCTTACAGGCATCGCTCCCGCTATGCGCGGCATCCCGCAGATCGAGGTCACCTTCGACATCGACGCCAACGGCATCGTAAATGTTTCCGCTAAGGACCTCGGCACCGGCAAGGAGCAGAAGATCACCATTTCCTCCTCCACCAACATGAGCAAGGAGGACATCGACAAGGCGGTTAAGGACGCTGAGCAGTACGCTGCGGAGGATAAAAAGCGCCGCGAGGAGGTCGACGCCAAGAACGAGGCCGAGAACCTCGCTTATCAGGCGGAGAAGCTCGTCAACGAGAGCGGCGACAAGCTTGCCGACGCCGACAAGACCGCTGTGAACACCAAGGTATCGGCGCTCAAGGACGCTATCGCCAAAAACGATATGTCCCTGATCAACTCCGCTAAGGAGGACCTGCAAAAGACCGTTTACGAGGTAAGTGCCAAGCTGTATCAGCAGGCGGCTCCCCAGCAGGGACCTCAGGGCGCTCCCGATATGGGCGGCGCGCAGCCTAACAACGGCGGCGATCCCAACGTTTACGACGCTGACTTCACCGACGTGGACGGCAACAACTGATAGTATTATTTCGGAAATAAGGGCGACACTCGCTGTCGCCCTGTTTCCGCTGTAAGCTGTGGCTCGGGTGATGTTATATGTAGGGGCGAGCGGCGCTCACCTCTACATATGATATCAATCATGTAATACCGCACATACGGAGGGATAACATATGGCAGAAAAAAGAGATTACTACGAGGTGCTCGGGCTGCAAAAGGGCGCGAGCGAGGACGAGATAAAAAAGGCGTTCAGACAGAGCGCGAAAAAATACCACCCCGACCTTCACCCGGGCGACAAGGAGTGCGAGGAGAAGTTCAAGGAGGTCAACGAGGCTTATGAGGTGCTCTCGGACAGCGACAAGCGCGCGCGTTACGATCAGTTCGGTCACGCGGGCGTAGACCCCAACTACGGCGCGGGCGCGGGCGGCGCTTACGGCAGTCCCTTTGGCGGCGGCATTGACATCGACGACATCTTTTCAAGCTTTTTCGGCGGCTTCGGCGGACGGCGCAGCCGCGGCAACGCCCCTCAGCGGGGCAGCGACGTGGAGGCAAGCGTCACTATCACCTTTGAGGAGAGCGCCAAGGGCTGCAAAAAGACCATTACCTACAACAGCGTGTCCACCTGCGACGAGTGCCACGGCACCGGCGCGGCGGCGGGCAGCCAGCCCAAAACCTGCTCCGCCTGCGGAGGCTCGGGCAGGGTGACCATCAACCAGCGCTCACCCTTCGGCGTCATCCAGACCCAGCGCTCCTGCGACGCCTGCCACGGCACGGGCAAGGTCATCGACAACCCCTGCCGCAAGTGCAGCGGCTCGGGCAGACAGAGAAAGAGCCGCACGGTGGACGTCACCATCCCCGCTGGCATCAAGGACCAGCAGATACTTAATATCGGCGGTCACGGCAACGCGGGCTACAACGGAGGTCCCGCGGGCGATCTGCACGTGTATGTTAACGTGCGCAGGCACGACCTGTTTGAGCGCCGCGGCGACGACGTGTGGTGCGACCTGCCCATAACCTTCCCTCAGGCGGCTTTGGGCGCCGAGGTCACGGTGCCTACGCTCGACGGAAAGGCAAAGTACACCATCCACGAGGGCACTCAGCCCAACGACGTCTTTAAGCTGAAGGGCAAGGGCTTCCCGCGCTTGGGCGGCAGAGGCAGAGGCGACCAGTATGTGAAGATAGTAGTGGAGGTGCCAAGGGGTCTCAGCAACCAGCAAAAGGAGCTGGTGAGAGCCTTTGACAAGAGCACGAACGAAAAAAATTACGCCGGAAGAAAGGGCTTTTTTGAGAAGCTGAAAAAGTTTTTGAAGAATGATGAATAACTGGACGGAAATAAAGATCGCGGTCAATGCCGCGGATATAGACAAGGCGGGCGACATCGCTAATATGGTGGTGCCCTACGGCATATATATCGAGGACTATCAAAATCTGGAGCAGACGGTAGAGGACATCGCGCATGTCGACCTCATCGACGAGGAGCTGCTTAACAAGGACAGGAGCCGCGCGTTCGTGCACATCTATCTGGAGCCGGGCGTTTCTCCCGCCGAGGCGGTGGCGTTTTTGAGCGCGCGCTACGGCGCCGAGGGCATCGCGCATGAGATCGAGCTGCTCGACTGCGCCGAGGAGGATTGGCGCAACAACTGGAAAAAATATTTTCATCCGCTGGCTGTGGGCAGCCGTCTTATGATAGTGCCAAGCTGGTACGAAAACTACGACGCGCAGGGCAGAACAGTGCTAAACATCGACCCCGGGCTTGCCTTCGGCACGGGCGGTCACGAAACTACGCGCCTGTGTCTGGAAATGTGCGAGAAGTACATGGAGCCGGGCGACAGCGTGCTTGACGTGGGCTGCGGCAGCGGCATACTCGGCATAGCGGCGCTGCTGTGCGGCGCAAAGTATGCCGTGGGCGTGGACATAGACGAAAAGGCGGTAGACACCGCGCGTGACAACGCGGAGCTGAACGGCGTAACCGACCGCTTCAAGGCGATATACGGCAGCTTTACCGAAAAGGTGGAGGGCAAGTTCGACATCGTGCTCGCCAACATCGTGGCGGACGCCGTTATCTTCCTGTCAAAGGGCGTCAGCGATTTTATGAAGGATGACGCGGTGTATATTATGAGCGGCGTTATCGACACCCGCGCCGACGAGGTCAAGGGCGAGGTGTCAAAGTATTTCGACATCATCGAGGAGCACTTCGACGGCGGCTGGGCTTGCTTCGCGGCAAAAAAGAAGCAGGCTGATACGGTCGGGTAAGGCTTTCGCGGCAAATACAAAACTATCGACACGGAAATCGAAATGATTTATCTTGCTTTTTCCGCGAAGATGTGTTAAAGTAATACTGTACGTAAAATAATCGGGAGGTTTTTCCATGAGAAAGCTTGATAAAAAAGAACATATAAATCTTTTCTTTTCCGCGTTTTTGATTTTGGCGTATACCGTCTGCGCCAACTTTTTCTCAAATTTCACCAATTCTGTCGGCTTTATGGCTGCTCAGCTAATAAGCATAGGTGTGTACGCGCTGTTCGGTCTGCTGCTGTTCTACGCTACCAGAGTGGGCGACGGCAAGGCGGTAATGCGCTTTTCACCCGTGACTCTTCTGGTTATGGTGCTGCCCGCGGCGCTTATCATCCTTATTTCGCTGGCTGCCTTCATGCCCTTCCATGACGCGATAGCCGCGGATAAAAACACCGCGCAGCTCAGCGTTATCACCACGCTGGCGGCTGTTTCGCTCGGTTACGGCATCCCCTACACCGTGTTCAGCGGCTTCGAGCTGGCTGAGGAGGCAGAGGACGCGGAGGACCACGAGGATGACGACGCTCTGCTTGAGGGCGGCGTTGAGGAGGACCTGCTTGACGCGGAGGAGAACGCCGAGGCAGAGGAAGAGGAAGCAGTGCTTCAGGGCTCGGAAAGTACATATTAAATCATTTTGTCGGACAGCGCTCCTTTGGGGGCGCTTTTCTTTTTGGAAAAACGCTCTCGGAAAGAAAGTGAGCGTCGCTGTGTTGCTTCGCACGACATTCTCTCCAAAAAAAAGTGACAAAATAATGGGAATTTCTATAGAAGAAAATCTCTTAACACTTGATGTTTCCTGAATTTTCATATATAATACTATTATGTATGGAGTAATATCAGTCTATATGGAACGTGTTTAGCGTTTGGCATGGAAAGGAAGGATTTTTAATGATTCCGTTTAACGTACCTCCGTTTTTGGGAACAGAGACCGAATACATCATGGAGGCTATCAAAAACCAGAAGATATGCGGCGACGGCCCCTTTACCAAGGAGTGCCATCAGTGGCTGGAAAAAAAGACCGGCTCTGCCAAGGCGCTCCTGACCACCTCTTGCACCGACGCCCTTGAAATGGCGGCGCTGCTGCTGGACATCAAGCCCGGCGACGAGGTCATCCTGCCGTCGTTCACGTTTTGCTCGACTGCCGACGCCTTCGCACTGCGCGGAGCCAAGCTGGTGTTCGTGGACATCCGCCCCGACACCATGAACATCGACGAGAGCAAGATCGAGGACGCCATCACCGACAAGACCAAGGCTATCGTCCCCGTGCACTACGCGGGCGTTGGCTGTGAAATGGACACCATCCTCGATATAGCCAAGCGCCACAATCTATATGTGGTAGAGGACGCCGCGCAGGCAGTGATGTCCGAATACAAAGGAAAGGCGCTGGGCGCTATCGGCGACTTCGGCTGCTATTCCTTCCACGAAACCAAAAACTACAGCATGGGCGAGGGCGGCGCTATTCTGATAAAGGACCCCTCAAAGATAGAGGAAGCCGAAATACTCCGCGAAAAGGGCACCAACCGCAGCGTGTTCCTGCGCGGTCAGATAGACAAGTACACCTGGGTAAACTACGGCTCGTCCTACCTGCCCAGCGATATGAACGCCGCCTATCTTTGGGCGCAGCTGCAGGCGGCGGATAAGATAAACAACGACCGCCTGGCGTCCTGGCAGAAGTACTACGACGCGTTCGAGGAGCTGGAAAAGGAAGGCTTTGTCGAGCGCCCGATCATCCCCGCCGAGTGCAAACACAACGCGCACATGTTCTACCTAAAGGCAAAGGACCTCGAGGAGAGGACGGCACTGATCTCCTTCCTCAAGCAAAACGACATTCTCGCGGTGTTCCACTACATCCCGCTGCACAGCGCTCCCGCAGGTCAAAAGTTCGGACGCTTCCACGGCGAGGACAAGTACACCACCGCCGAGGCTAACCGTCTGCTGCGTCTGCCGATGTACTACGGACTCAGCGACAAGGACATCCAAAAGGTGATAGACACCGTTATCAAGTTCTATAAGGGTTAATGTTTATGGATCATTCTGTTTCCATCCGCCCGATCACCGAGGCGGATACCGATAAAATCGTAAAATGGCGCAACGCCCCTTCGGTGGTAGAGCACTTTATCTACCGCACGCCCCTTACCCGCGAGGCGCACCTCAACTGGTTCCGTAACCGCGTGCAGACGGGCGATGTGGCGCAGTTTATGATAGTTGACGAGGAGGCGCACGAGGAAGTGGGCTCCGTCTACCTGCGCGACATCGACATGGAAAACAAAAAGTGCGAGTACGGCATCTTCATCGGCGAGGATTCCTGCCGCGGCAAGGGCATAGGCTCGGCGGCGGCAAAGCTGGCGCTCGACTACGCCTTCGGCACGCTGGGGCTCAACCGTGTGTTCCTGCGCGTCTTTGCCGACAATACCCGCGCCATAAAAAGCTACGAAAACGCGGGCTTTGTGTACGAGGGCAGGTTCCGCGAGGACGTGCTTATCGACGGCAAAGGATATGACATGGTATTTATGGGAATACTCCGTAAAGAATGGAAGAAGGGGACGGAATGATGGAAAAAATATCCTTTGTTATTCCCTGCTACCGTTCCGAGCACACCATCGGCTCGGTAGTGGATGAGATAGAATCCACCGTGACCGCTCACGGCGGCTACGACTGGGAGATAATTTTGGTCAACGACAATTCGCCCGACAACGTAATGCAGACCATCAAGGAGCTGGCGCGCACCCATTCCCGTGTAAGGGGCTTGGACCTGTCGCGCAACTTCGGTCAACATTCCGCTATCATGGCGGGCTTTACCTACCTGACCGGCGACATAGTGGTGTGTCTGGACGACGACGGACAGACGCCCGCCTGCGAGATGTTCCGCCTGATAGACAAGCTGGACAAGTTCGATCTGGTGTTCGCCGAGTATAAAAACAAACAACACTCGGGCTTCCGCAACATGGGCAGCAAGGTTAACGACCTTATGGCGCGCTGGCTGCTAAGCAAGCCCAAGGATCTGAAGATAATGAGCTACTTCGCCTGCAAGCGCTACGTTGTGGACGAGGTGCTCCGCTACGAGAACCCCTATCCCTACATGAGCGGTCTGCTGCTGCGCGCCACCAAAAAGGTGTGCAACGTGGAGATCGACCACCGCGAGCGCGTCGAGGGCACCTCGGGCTACAGCCTGAGAAAGCTGCTGCTGCTGTGGATAAACGGCTTCACCTCGTTTTCGGTCAAGCCGCTGCGCTTCGCTACTTTCATCGGCTTCATCACCGCCGCGGCGGGATTCCTGTTCGGGGTGTATGTAATAATCCACAAGATCGTTGTGCCCGAATCTCTGCTGGGCTGGAGCTCTACAATGGCGGTCATGCTGTTCATCGGCGGTATGTTGATGCTCATGCTCGGCATGGTGGGCGAGTATGTGGGACGTATCTACCTTAGCATCAACCGCTCGCCGCAGTTTGTCATCCGCGACAGAGTGGGCTTTGAGGATCAAAAGGATGGAAAATAAAAACAAGCGCAAATTCGATATAAAAACCTACGCGGTGCTGCACTTCATCCTGCTGCTCTACTCGTTTGTGGGCGTGTTTATGAAAAAAGCGTTTGAGCAGCCGATGTTCTCGTTTTACTTTCTGCTGTTCGCGGGCTTGGCGGTGTTGTTTTTGGGCATTTACGCCCTGCTGTGGCAGCAGGTGCTCAAAAAGCTGCCGCTTACCGTCGCCTTTACCAACAAGGCTATTTGCATAGCGTGGGGCATGCTGTGGGGCGCGCTGGTTTTCGGCGACGCCATAACATGGTATAAGATAGTCGGCTCGCTGGTGGTTTTCGCGGGCGTGGTAATGGTGGTGTCGAACAATGAGTAAGATGGCTTTGATTTTTTCCTGCGTGTTCATCGGCTCGGTGTTCATCTCCTCCGTTTCGCAGATACTGCTTAAAAAGAGCGCCGACAAAACCTATGACAGCAAGCTGGGAGAGTATTTGAACCCCTTGGTTATCATCGCCTACGGAATGTTCTTCTGCTCGATGATGATAACTATGTACTGCTACCGATATGTGGATGTATCCATGGGTCCGATCTTGGAAAGCGCGGGCTATATATTTGTGGCGGTGCTGGGATATATTTTTCTAAAAGAGAAATTTACCGTAAAGAAAACCGTCGGCATCCTGGTGCTGATGGCGGGTATAGCGCTATTCGCGCTGGGCGGATTTATTCCCGTCGGATGACGGAGCTGATTAGGAGACAGTATGAGTTTTAAGGACAAGTTTTTAACGATGTACCGCAGCGACAAGGTGTATCTCGCCGAGTGGCTGCTTGCGATAGTGACAGGCGTGTTTGTGTTTGTCACCTCAAGCACATGGGACCTGCAAAGCCTGACTCAGTGGTCGGTAAACGTGTGGCACAGCATAGCCAACGGCGACATACGCAGTCTGTACGCCTACACCGCCGGCAACGTGTATAAGGTCCACCACGCCCACATGGGCAGCGAGCTGTTTTCGGTGCTGCCGTGGTCGGTGTGGAACCTGCCTTTGTTCTTCATTCAGCGGGCTACGGGCGCTAAAATAGGCGGCTCGGCTTTGATGCTGGCGTATTCCAAGCTGTTTTTGGTGCTGGTGTCCGTTGTGGTGCTGATATACACCAAGAAGATAACCATGATAGTAACAGGCGACAAGGCAAAGAGCGTATGGGCTATGTACCTTACCGCAAGCTCGGTTTACCTCTATCTAACTGTCTGCTACTCGGGACAAAACGATATTTTGATGATATGCGCCTCCGTCATAGGCATCTACTGCATGTTGCGTGGCAAGCACGCCGCGTTTATCGCGTGGTCGGTGCTGGCAATAGCCATCAAGCCGTTTTTCCTGCTGCCGTTTTTGGCTGTGCTGGTGCTTACCGAAAAGAAGGTGCTCTACATCCTTGCCGACACCTTTATCGGCGTTTCGGGTCTGGTGGCGCAAAAGCTGTTTTTCCGCGGCGCACCGGGATATTACGAGTCGATGCACTCGGGTCCCGCCGATGATATGCTGAAGGAGATGTTCCCCGCGAACATCAACACGGCTTACGGCGGTATCTCGTTTTTCGCCATAGCGCTGGTGCTCATCTTCATTTACTCTTATTCGCGCGACTTCGACAGAGACGCCTACCTTACCGACACTCAAAACGCGGCGCGTCACGCTGTGTACATCGTAGCGCTTACCTACGTCTGTTATGTGTCGCTGTCGCCGTTCTCGTTCTACCGCGCCGGCGTCATGCTGCCCTTCCTCTATATCGTGCTGGTGCAGAATACCGAGATGGGCTTCTACAACATGGTTATAGACATAGCCATGCAGGGCGCGTTTGTTATAAAGATGATTCTGCGCGGTTCTATCATGTTCAACGTGATGTTCGTAAACAACTCGCTTACGGCGCGTGTGTTAGGCTATAAGGTCGATGAGAAAAAGGCGGGCTACGCCGCCAACCTCGACCGCTTTTTGGGTCATAAGGTCGGGCTGATGGAGTCGTTCCAGCCGCTTTTCGCGGGTGTGACCATCGTTTGCGCCGGTATGCTGATGGCGCTCAACCGACCCGACAAACAGGTAAAGCTCAAATATTACGGCTACCGTCATTACCGCGTGCTGGTTTGGGCGCGTACGCTAATCATAGTTCCCTTCGCTCTGCTGATCGTGTACCTGTTCACTAAGGCAAACGGAAGATATTACGTCTGATCCGGAGGGCGCCATGAAGCTAAAGCAAGCCTTTTTGAACAGTTATCGCAGCGACAGGGTGCTCGTGTTTGAGTGGGTGCTCGCGGCGGTGACGGCGGTATTTGTTATACTGACCTCCGCCTATGTCGATATGCGAAGCCTGACCATATGGTCTACCAATGTGTGGGATGTGACGCTTGACAGCAACATCCGCCACTTATATGAATATACCGCGCAAAATGTCCACCACATCCAGCATGCCAAAATGGGCAGCGAGCTGTTTTCGGTGCTGCCGTGGTCGGTGTGGAACCTGCCCATTTGGGCGGTGCAGCGCTTTGGCGGCGTTCCCATCGCCACCTCGCCCTTCATGCTGATGTACTCAAAGCTGTTTACGGTGGCGCTGTCGCTGGTCATCATGCACTACGCCAAAAAGATGGTGCTGCTGCTCACCGGTGACAATGCCATGGCTGTGTGGGCTATGTTCCTTTCGGCGAGCTCGTCGTTTTTGCTGCTCGCCACCTGCTATGCGGGACAAAATGATATTTTGATGATGACCCCGTCCGTGATAGGCGTTTATCAGCTGCTGCGCGGCAAAGAGAAGTCGTTTTTGGCGTGGTCTGCCGCAGCAATAGCGATCAAGCCGTTTTTCCTGCTGCCGTTTTTGGCGCTGCTGCTGCTGTACGAGAAGGATCTGATAAAGGTGCTGCTCAAGGTGCTGCTCAGCGTTTCGGGCATGGTGCTGCAAAAGCTGATGTTCATGGGCGCTCCGATGTACAAGGAGTGCATCAGCGAGGGACCCTCCCAAATGATGATAAAGGATATGTTCCCCGCGAACATCACCACCGCTTACGGCGGAATTTCCTTCTTTGCCATAGCGCTGGTGCTGATATACTTTTACTGCTACACCCGGGACTTTTCCCACGACAGCTTAGGGGGCGACCGCTATTTCGGCGAATTTGCCGTTTACACCGTCACCCTGACCTATATGGCTAACCTTGTGCTGTCGCCGGTCACCTTCTACCGCTTGGCGGTGCTGGTGCCCTTCCTGTATATCACAATAACGCTCAATCGCAGGATGTTCTTTTACAACGGCATTATCGACACCGTTATGGCGGCGGGCGTGCTGGCAAAGCTGGCGGTGCGCTACAGCTCAAGCCTGTTCCGCATAAAAACAATAAACTACGCCGTGGTGCAGCGGTTCTTCGGCTACAGAGTTATCGAGGGCAACGAGGGACCCTACACCAGCATCGAAACCTTTATGCAGGTCAAAGGCGAGCTGATGATAGCGTTTCAGCCGCTTTTCGCGGGAGTCGCGGTCATTTGCGCCGTGCTGCTGCTCTGGTTCAACCACCCTGACCGCAGGGACAAGCCGCTTGCGGGCGGAGATAAAAACTGCCGCGTGCTGCTGTGGGCGCGCGCCGTGCTGTTGGTTCCCTTTATCGCGCTGACTTTGTGGATGTTCTTCAAGGCGCCGATCAAGCTATATTAAGGAGATGATTTTATGAAAGGTATTATTTTGGCGGGCGGAAAGGGCACAAGGCTGTATCCCATGACCAAGACCGTGTCAAAGCAGCTGTTGCCCGTGTATGACAAGCCCCTTATCTACTATCCGTTGTCCATTTTGATGCTGGCGGAGATCAATGAGATTTTGGTGATCTCCACTCCCGAGGACACACCCATCTACAGGGAGCTGCTCGGCGACGGTTCGCGGCTGGGCATTTCCATCGAGTACGCCGTGCAGGAGCAGCCCAACGGACTGGCTCAGGCGTTCATCTTGGGCGAGGACTTCATCGGCGACGACAGCGTTTGCCTCATCCTCGGCGACAATGTGTTTTACGGACAGAATTTCCCCAATATGCTGCTCAAGGTCAGGAACAACCTCAAGGGCGCGACCGTGTTCGGCTATCCCGTTATGAATCCCAGGGACTTCGGCGTGGTCGAGTTTGACAAGGACGGCAAGGTTATCTCCATTGAGGAAAAGCCTCAGAAGCCCAAGTCGAACTACGCGGTGCCCGGACTTTATTTCTACGACAACAAGGTCATCGAGTACTCAAAGAGCATCAAGCCCTCCGCGCGCGGCGAGCTTGAGATTTCCTCCGTAAACAGCCTCTATCTCGAAAACGGCGAGCTAAATGTAATGCTGCTGGGCAGAGGCATGGCGTGGCTTGATACCGGCACGCCCGCGGGTCTGCTGAAGGCGGCTGAGTATGTGCAGACCATACAGTCGATGCAGGGTCTGTATATAAGCTGCATAGAGGAGATCGCTTGGCGCAAGGGATATATCACCATCGAGCAGCTCAGAAAGCTGGGCGAGGAGCTGAAAATGACCGAGTACGGTCAGTATCTCATCAGCCTCGCGGACGCACATTCATAATCGTAAAGGAGAAACACTATGAAAAACATTCTTGTTACGGGCGGCGCGGGCTTCATCGGCTCAAACTTTGTCCACCATATGCTTAAAAGCCACGACTACAACATCATCAACATCGACGCGCTCACCTACGCGGGCAACCTCGATAACCTCACCGACATCGAAAACGACCCGCGCTACACCTTTATCAAGGCGGATATACGCGACAGAGCCGCGCTGACCGAGATATTTGAAAAATACGACATCGACACGGTGGTGAACTTCGCCGCCGAGAGCCATGTTGACCGCTCTATCACCGAGCCTGAGATATTCCTCACAACCAACGTCATCGGCACCCAGACCCTCCTCGATGTGGCAAAGCGCTTTTGGAAGGTAGACCCCGACGACAAGTACTCCCGCGAGTACAGGGAAGGCGTGAAGTATCTGCAGGTGTCCACCGACGAGGTGTACGGCGCGCTGGGCAAGACGGGCATGTTCATGGAAACCACTCCGCTCTCTCCCAACAGCCCCTACTCCGCTTCAAAGGCGAGCGCCGACATGGTCACCCGCGCTTACCATGAAACCTTCGGTATGCCCGTCAACATCACCCGCTGCTCCAACAACTACGGACCCTACCAGTTCCCCGAAAAGCTCATTCCGCTTATGATAAACAACTGCAAGTCGGGCAAGGCGCTGCCCGTTTACGGCGACGGCATGCAGATCCGCGACTGGCTGCATGTTTCCGACCACTGCAACGCCATCGACACCGTCCTGCACAAGGGCGTTATCGGCGAGGTGTACAACATCGGCGGCAACAACGAGAAGGCTAACATCGAGATCGTCAAGCTCATCATCAAGACGCTGGGCAAGAGCGAGGACCTTATCGAGTATGTAAAGGACCGTCCCGGTCACGACCGCCGCTACGCCATCGACAACACCAAGATCACCACTCAGCTCGGCTGGGCGCCCGCCTACACCTTTGAGCAGGGCATAGCCGAAACCATCGAGTGGTACCTCGCCAACGAGGCTTGGATGAACAAGATTACCTCGGGCGAGTACATGAACTACTACGACAAGATGTATTCGGTTTGATCCCGACAACCGCATAAAAAAGCAACAGGCACGCTTCGGCGTGCCTGTTTTGACGTTATAAATTCCAAAAATCAAAAAACTAACAATCTACTTTTCTTTAAAGGCGAAGAAGCGCTGTCCTATATAGTTGCAGCCTACGAATACGCAGGCGCCTACCGCCCAGCTTGCGTTTGCCGCGAAGGTGTTGACGCTCATGCCGAAAAGCGAAAGTCCCGCCGCCCTGCAAAGGTTGCTGACGATGGTTGCCGTGACTACGCGGATAAGCAGACAAACGCCGATGTTCAGAGTGAAGCGCAGCATGGGCTTTACGCCCTTTTCCTTATTTTTAAATGTGAAGTACTTATTCAAAAAGTAGCTGACTACGCTGCCGATAACGGTGCCGACAAACGCCGCCGCGCCCGCGCCCCAGGAAAACTGTTTCCAGCCCGCTAGGTGCAGGAGCAGCAGAACTATGCCTTCTCCTACGGCGGTGTTGATTACGCCGACCAGAAGAAATTTTAAAAATTTGATGTCAAAAAAGGACTTTAGTTTACTCATTCTTAGGTTTCCTTAAAACAAACAGCAGCACACAGCCCACGCCCAGAAGGATAAGGTCGGCAGCGGCGATGATAAGGAAGGTCAAAAGGCTGTTGTCCTTGGCTTCCGCCGCGACCAGTGCCTTGAACTCGCCTTCGTTGATGACCTTGGCGTCGTAGGTCTTGCCGCCGAGAGTCAGCTTGAAGGGCTTGCCGTTGTTGCTTCCGGCAAGAGAGGAGATGGTCTTGTCCTTCGCCTCGGCAAAGCTGTTGCTGAAGGTTTCGCCGTTTTTCTCCAAAATCACGTTGTCGCCGCATTCGTCGGCTACGTTCGCGCCGTATGCCTCCTCATAGGTGTCGGTAACGGCGGTCACAACTACCGCGCCGGTTTTGCCTTCCGGCAGGTCAACGCGCGCCGCGCCTACATACACCAGATATTTGCCGTTGCCCTGGGGGATGATCTTGCCCACCTTTTTGAGCACTATGTTTTTGGCGATCGGGTTGAGGGCTATGGTGTCGTCCATGTCCTTGAGCCGCTTGCCGAGCAGGTCTTCGGGATAGGCGGCGGTGATAACGCCGTTTTCGTCGGTGATGTTAACGCTCTTCAGCAGCAGGGTGTCCGCTATCTTTTTCAGATCCGCGCCTTCGCCCGTGTAGGCGAGAGAGGCTGAGATAGCCTTGCTGAACATTGAGTCGGCAAATTTTGACTGCATACGCGCGGCGTTCACCTCATAGCGCTGCAGCTGACGCCTCGCGTTGTCGGACGCCTGATTCAAAGCGGCGTGTTTGTTGCCGAGCGGTATCACCGCGATAAAGCTTACGGCGCAGCTTACAGCGATAAGTATTGCCAGCAGTATGGCGGCAAAGGTTCTGCCTACGGTTTTTTCAGGGGCCTTGCTCATAAATCATTCCTCGCTTTCTTTTGTGTTATCCTCCTCAAAATTAGAGAATTTGGTGATGTATATGGGTCTGTCTTTTGCTTCCATGTATATCCTGCCGATGTACTCGCCCAGGATGCCTATGGACATTTCCGTTATGCCGCCCAAAAACAGCACGGCGCAGAGGGTGGTGACATAACCGGGCGTGGTTATGCCGAAAAACAGCGTTTGTATCAGCGTTATCAAAATGTAGATCAGCGATATAAAGAAGATAACGGCGCCCATTACCGCGGTGAAGCGCAGCGGCGCTACCGAAAAGCAGGTGATGCCGTCGATGGCGTATTTGAACAGAGAGGAGAATTTCCAGCTGGTTTTGCCGTGCTGACGGTCTACCGTGGAGAAGGATATCCACTTGGTGTCAAAGCCTACCCATGAGAATATGCCCTTTGAAAAGCGCTGCACCTCGCTCAGCTCCAAAATAGCGTCTACCATCTGGCGTGTCATCATGCGGTAGTCCATGGCGCCGTAGGGGTTTTTTACGTCGGTCAGGCGGTTGCTCAGCCTGAAAAACAGCTTCGAGAATATCCCGCGGAAAAAGCTTTCGCCTTCGCGCTCGTCGCGCTTGGTGGCGCAGCAGTCAAAGCCCTCCTCCATAGCCTCCAGCATTTGGGGAAAGACCTCGGGCGGGTGCTGCAGGTCGGCGTCCATCACCACCACATAGTCGGCGGTGGTGTGCCTCAGTCCCGCGTACATGGCGGCTTCCTTGCCGAAATTTCGGGAAAAAGAGATGTATTTTATATTGTCAAAGCGGCGCGCCAGCTGCTTCATCACCAAGAAGGTCTTGTCGCGGCTGCCGTCGTTTACCAGGATAAAGCGGAAGCGGCAGGAGGGAAGCGAGGCTATAACCTTGTTGGTCTCCAGCACAAAATGCTCAAGCCCCTCCTCCTCGTTGTAGCAGGGTACGACCAAATCTATCGTTTTCATTATTATCACCGAATACATTATACCAAAGTCGGCGGCAAATGTCCAACTGTTTTAAAAAATTCTTTGAAAACCCGCAAAGTTTTTGTTTACCTTTGCGCAAAAACGTGTTACAATATAAAAGTATAAATATGTGATCAACGGAGGTTTACCTTATATGTCGATGATAAAAACCTTACGCGCGCCGGAAACTATCCCCGAAAAACTGCGGGCGTTTGGCAAACGCAATATATTTGTGTGGCTTGCGTTCCTGGTGCCGCTGGCGCTTATGCTGACCGCCTTCGGTATGATGGACGTCGCCCCGCTGGGCAAGGCTACAAAGCAGATATTGGTGACAGACATGTGGCACCAGTACTACCCGTTCCTCGAGGATTTTCAGGGCAGGCTGCAAAACGGCGAAGGGCTGTTTTGGGGATGGTCGGTAGGCGGAGGAGTAAATTACTTCTCGCTGATGTCCTACTACTTGGCAAGCCCCATGAACTTTTTGTCGTTCTTTGTGTCGCCCGATTATCTGCGCGAGTTCCTTATGATCTCGGTCGCAGTGAAGATAGCTCTCGCGGGCAGCTTTATGGCGTATTTTCTCAAGAGCGTTTTTCAGCGCGAGGACATATCGCTGCTGATCTTCGGCACCTGCTTCTCGTTCTGCGCCTTCTTTATGGGCTATTACTGGAACACCATCTGGCTGGACACCGTGGCTATCACCCCGCTGGTGGCGCTGGGCGCGGTAAAGCTGCTCACCGAAAACAGGTTCCGACTGTATACGGTAATGCTGGCACTGTCGCTGGTCACCAATTACTATATCGCGTATTTCTCCTGCATTTTCATTCTGCTTATTTTTATCGCGTACTCAATCATCCGCTGGCAAAACCCGCGGGTGCTCGCGGTAAACTTCCTCAAATTCGCTGTGTTTACCCTGCTGGGCGTGGGAATGGCCGCGTTTTTCCTGCTGCCTACGTTTATGGCGCTGCAAAACACCCACGCCAGCGACTTAAAATTCCCGCAGAAGTTTGAGCTGAACACCCACAACATCAGCGGCAGCAACGATTTTCTGGGCTTGCTTAAGTTGCTGAAGAGCATGGCGGGCAACCTTATCAACTTCTCGGCGCCCAACAACAAAGAGATCGACGGCTTGCCCAACGTATGCTGCGGAGCGGTGCCTCTGTTCTTCGCGCTGCTCAGCCTTACTACCAAGGAGATAAAGCTCAGGGAAAAGCTGGTAAGCATGGGCATGCTGATATTCCTCTTTGTCAGCTTTGCCATCCGTCAGCTCGACTATATCTGGCACGGCTTCCACTTCCCGAACATGATATACTACCGCTTCTCCTATTTGGTCAGCTTTGTTATCATAGTCATGGGCTTCCGCGCCTATATGAACATACGCAAGATAAACCTGATGAACGTCATAATCGCGGGCTTGCTCAGCTTTTTCATGTGGTCGCTTGAGTTCAACTACACCGGCACCAAAAGCCCCGACGGCGACGGGCCCTACGACCAGGGCGTGTTTAACATGTTTGCCTCAAAGGTGGGCACGAACGAGCATAACAACCGCGTCAACCGCATGGGCTGGGTAGACCCCACGCTGGCGGCTATGGCGGTGCTGTTCGGTGTGCTGATAGTGCTTATGCTGCTGTATTCCAAGCGCGTTATCCCGCGGCAGGCGGTCGCGGCGTCGCTGGTGGTAATAGTGGTGGCGCAGAGCGGCTACACCGCCTATTTCGGCGTAAATGTGACCGGCGTGACCGACATGGTCAGCGCTCAAAATACCCCCGTTTATCCCGACCGCGAGCATTATGTAGACGCGATAGTGTCAGAGATGAACCACCGCGAGGACGACAACAAGGGCTTGTGGCGCGCCGAGATGATACGCACCAGCACCCTGAACGACGGCGCTTTGAACCACTACCGCGGTCTGACGATGTTCAACTCGATGGCTAACGAAAAAATGACCATCTTCTTTTCAAACTTCGGTCTTTCGGGCTGGCAGGCAGGCAACCGCTATATCTACTACGAGGGCTCGCCCGTCACAAATCTCTTTATGAATGTAAAGTATCTCATCTCGCGGCAGGACAACGTGGCTAATACCTACGACCTCAAGGAGGTAGCGACCTCCGGCAGTGTGCATCTGCTCGAGAATACCCACTTTGTGCCCAACGGAATGATAGTCAACAATGCGCTGCTCAACTGGCAGCCCAACCCAAAGGAAAACTCCTATAATCCCTTTGACACCCAGGGCGAGTTTTTCCGCCTTGCTACCGGCATTAACGAGCCGGTGTATATCCCCGCCGAGGTGACCTACGAGGAGCACACCAACGCCACCGTTACCAAAAACGGCGACAACAGCTACGGCTTCTCAACCAAGGACAGCTCTCAGACCTCCAATCTCAAGTGGCACTACAACGCCCCCGCAAACGGCTTGTATCTGTTGTACGCGGACGTTTCAAACAGCTCGTCAATCCACCTCTGCCTCGGCAAAGACCAGCTTCCCAAGGAGTACAACGCCAACAACAAGGCTATAACCGCCATGGGCTACTTCAACAAGGGCGACGACATCGCGGTGTCGGCGGCGCTGAAAACAAACGCGAGCGGCAGCGCCAAGGTGTATTTGGTGGCGCTCAACCAGCCCGTGTTTGAGCAGGCGTATCAAATGCTGCTTGATAATTCCATGACGCCCACCTACTTCAACAACGGAGCCAAGCTTGAGGGCAAGATAGACGCTCAGCGCGACGGCTTGTTCCTCACCTCGGTGCCCTACGAAAAGGGCTGGACGGTGTATGTTGACGGCAAAAAGACCGACATAACCCCCGTGGGCGATGCTCTGGTGGCGTTTCCGATAACCAAGGGCAGCCACAGCATAACGTTAAAATACAAGCCCAACGGCTTTGTGCCGGGACTGTGCCTGTCGATAGTCTGCGCGCTGGTATTCGCGGCGTTCTGCGTGTTCACCTATGTATTCAAAAAGAAGCTCATTCCCGATTTCGCTAAGGACAAGGCGTTCAAGGCAAAAGCCGAGGAGTAATTCGGCGCCGCGCGCCGGAGAGGTGCCGGTGGGGCGCCGGTGGGCGCATTCTCCGGCAACGGAACGTTGCATCACTCCACCTATGGAGAACTTATAATTATTCCATATCGTCATCAACGGCGGGCGCCGGTGGGCACATTCTCCGCCTATGGAGAACTTATTATTATTCTATAACGTCATCAACGGCGGGTCATGCCATGAAGATTTGACCCGCCGTTGTGCTTTGTTTTTTCTATAACTGTTTTTCCAAAGGTTGAGAAAGCTCCCCTACGATGCTAAGGAAAGGTTGATGTATGTCGTAGGGGCGGCGCTTGCCCGAAGCGCCGGTGGGCGCTTCCTCGTACTCCCTTCATCCGCCACCGGCGGCGGTCGTACTCGTCACCTTCAAATCCGGTTTTCAAGTAGGTATTCGGGTGAATACCTGATTTTTATGGAGCTGATAACCTGCTGCGGGTTGTCCCGAATCGTTTCAGCTTGTTGACTGCGGCGTGTGCAAAGATATAAGTTCATCTGCCCCGGGCACGCTCGCCTTCAAATCCGGTTAACCGCAGAGATAAAACAATCAGGGACATCCAACGGATGTCCCTGATTGTTTTAATTTATGGAGCTGATAACCGGATAAGCCAGTGTTTAAGCCGCTTTTGGGGCTTTTTGTTAGTTGTGTGTTAGAAGTTCAACGATGAAGCGGTATGCGTATATAGTATTTCAAGGTCAACTTTAGTCAAGTTTTTCTTTCTGCCATTGCTTTACCAATAGCGTTTTGAATGTTGGGTTTTGTAAGGTTTTCAGGTAGAGTTTATATTATGCAGCTGCTTTTTCAGCGGCGAGAATGTCAGCGATTGCATCTAAAGCGATGTTGTGCGCCGTCAATCAACAAATCAAAGGTTGCAAGCTGCTCCAAATACAGCCTTGCTTTTGTTCTGCTTGCATTACTCATATCATATCCCCTTTATATTTTGCTTGTGTTCAACTTTTGCCGCTGTACCGATAACTTTACTGTTTTACGCATAAACGCCATACAGGGCGAAATTCGGCAAAACAGCGGCATATCACAAAATGATTATATCCCACACCAAGGAATAATGCAAGGCGTGGGATATGTTTTTATTTCTTCCGTTTGCGTGGGTAATAAGGTTTCTTTGGAGCGTTCACGCTTATCAGCTGAACATCAGACCGCATCAGGAGAGCGGCAAGGTCTTTTTGCGTGATGTTTGCCGTGATGGTGTATGCTCCATCCTTATAGATCACTTCATGCTTCAGATCATTCATTTTTGACACACTCCAACAGATCACCCGGCTGACAATCAAGCAAAGTGCAAATCTGTTCAAGGCTTGACCAGCTGACCGGCTCAGAATGGCGCAGACGTTGCAATGCACCTTCTGCAAGCAGTTTGTTTTTTCGCAGTACATTTGTATTGTACCCTTTATCTTTGAGGGCTTGCAACACATCAAATTTATACCGCATAGGCATACTATAACCTTCTTTCCATCCTTTTGGGGGCGCAGTCATCAGGCTGCACCTTTTTCATTGTACCCTTATTATAGCAGAAAATCTACATCAATACAAGTGTAATATTACACAAAAATAAATGTAAATGTTTGGTTATTATTTACATCAAAAAAGATGTATTTTCTATTGACATTACATTCATTTAGATGTATAATATAGACAATGAAGGGGACGGAAACCCGACGAAGAAACCCAGTTATCCTGTAAATGCGATATGGTGCAGGGGCGTAAGACACCGGAAATCAGGCAGCCCCAATAATATTATATAAAGTGAGGTAAACACAATGAGTATCAACGAAATGGAAACCAAGATCAGAAAAATGCAGGAATGGGAACAGCTTGCAGCCGAAGCCAAGGCAGAAGCCGAAGCCCTGAAGGATGAAATCAAAGCGGAAATGCTTGCACAACAAACCGAACAGATGACAGCCGGTAGATTCACTGTTCATTGGACTTCTGTTTTGACTAACCGCTTTGATACCACCACATTCAAGCGTGAACACGCCGAAATGTACAAGCAGTACACCAAGCAGAGCGCAAGCCGCCGTTTCAGCGTAGCATAAGAAAAGCCCC
>CADBHB010000018.1 GCA_902794395.1 uncultured Ruminococcus sp. | reverse complement strand
AAATATCCGAATATATACCCTGCACTTTTGTCAAAGTGAGCTTTCGCTAACTCGCCAAATTTTCCCTTAAAACGTTAACTTCACTTTGTCAATTTAGGAATGGTATACTTCTATTGTACACGGAACACTGTCCGTTTTTCGGGACAATGCTCGAAACTATGTTCGTTTTTGGTGCTTGCTCAAAAAACGCGGTGACACATTCGGCTCGGAGGCTTTGTTTGCTCCAAAGCGAAAAAGTGCAAAAATGTTATCGGTTTCCCGGTTCCGCTTTGGAATAATAGACGATTGACAAAAGATTTCAAACATATTATAATTAATTGATATGTGCATTTTGGGGCGCTATACGCTCCGAAAGCGATTCCGTGAAAGCGCGGTGATTATTTGAAAAGGATCCTTTCTGTGATACTTTGCGGCGCACTGGCGATCAGCGCTGCCGCGTTGGGCGGCTGCCAAAAAAGCGGCAAGTCAAACACGCCCGCGGCATCGGCGCAGGCGTCCGGCTTGCAAAGCGTACCGCAGTCAATAGCGGGCACGGCTGAGCCGCAGACTCAGGCGGCGGATACCGACGCCCCCGACAGCCCGCAGACCTCCGACGAAACGCAGAGCCCCTCTGTTTCGCCCACTCCGGTCAACAACGACGCCGCGGCAGCGGTGGTTTCATCCGACGTAAGCGACGCCGGTTTTGCAGGCGCGGTGACTGCCGTAAAGGACGGCGAGACCATATATACCAGCGGCGACAATTGCGGCGACATCTATCACGTGTGCTCCGTTTCCAAGCAGTTTACCGCCGCAGCGGTGCTGATGCTGTATGAGGAAGGCAGGCTGGATGTCAATGACACCCTCGACAAATACTTCCCCGAATACCCGCACGGCGCCGAAATAACCATTCACCATTTGCTTAGCATGAGCTCGGGCATCCCCGATCACCTGGTGACCGCCTACGACAGCTTTGTCAGTGCGGCTAACGACTCCGTGACGAACCGCGCGGCTATAAAGCAGTGGATATTCGCGCAGGAGCTGGATTTTGCTCCCGGAACGGCGTACACCTATTGCAGCGCCAACTACTTTTTGCTGGCGGAGATCATCGGTCAGGTAACCGGAGCCTCCTATGAGCAGTTTATCAGTCAGCGCATACTCGACCCGCTCGGCATGACGATGACGGGCTTTGGCGACAGCTGGAGCAAGGGCGGGAATATCGTCGGAGACGGCAGCGCGTGGTTTGCCTGCAAGGGCTTGTGCAGCGGCAGCGCCGATATGATGTCCTGTGCTTCCGACCTGGAAAAATGGGGCAGAGAGCTGCTGGAGCACCGTGTTGTCTCAGCCAATGTGTTTCAAATGATGTCAACGCCTAACGCGCCCTCCTACAGCTACGGTTACGGCATGCTGCCCGGCAACGACGGGTTTGTATTTCACGACGGCAACTTGCCGCCGTACTGCTCGACGGTGTGCGTTTCCGCCGATCATGATTTTGTACTGGTGCTGCTCAACTGCGGCGACCTGGGCGAACTGATGCGGCTCCGCGAAAAAATCTGCGCGGACATCAGCGCGTTATAAAGATAAAGATAAGGAAAAACCGCATGATTTAGGTGTGCGGCGTTTAACATAAGGTAAAACCGAAAAAGCTTTATACGGAGGCTTTATTGTGAAGTTAGGACTGGATATAGGCTCGACCACCATAAAGTGCGTTGTGCTTGACGATGAAAACAAACTGATATATAAGACATATGAGCGCCATCTGTCGCAGATAACCGACAAGATCGCCGAGATCCTCAACCGCGTGCGCGGCGAGATCAAGGGGATAGAGCACTGTCCCGTGGCACTGTCTGGCTCGGCAGGTATGGGCGTGGCTCAGGACTGCGGCATCGACTTTGTGCAGGAGGTATACGCCACCAGAGTAGCGGCGAACACCTTCATCCCCGGAACAGACGTGGTCATAGAGCTGGGCGGCGAGGACGCGAAGATTCTGTTTTTGACCAACGGACTCGAGGTGCGCATGAACGGCACCTGCGCCGGCGGTACGGGCGCGTTCATCGATCAGATGGCTACCCTGCTCAACGTGCCGCTCGAGGAGATGGACGATCTCGCTAAGCAGTACGAGAAGACCTACACCATAGCTTCGCGCTGCGGCGTGTTTGCAAAAACCGACATCCAGCCGCTGCTCAATCAGGGCGCGCGCAAGGCGGATATAGCCGAAAGCATCTTCAACGCAGTCGTCAGCCAGACGGTAGCGGGCTTGGCGCAGGGCAGAGAGATCGAGGGACAGATAGTCTACCTCGGCGGCCCTCTCACCTTTATGAGCGAGCTGCGCAACTGCTTTGACCGCACTCTCAAGACCAAGGGCATCTGCCCCGATAATTCGCTGTACTATGTCGCCGCGGGCGCGGCGCTGTGCGCGGAGGAGGTCATCGACTTTGACGAGGTTATAAAAAACGTCAAAAACTACCGCGGGTCGGGCAACTTTGCCTTCAATTCGCCGCTTTTTGAAAGCGAGGCGGAATACGAGGCGTTTACCGTGCGCCACGCTAAGGCGAATGTTACCCAGCAGGAGCTCAAGGGCTACAGCGGCAAGGCGTATATCGGCATGGACGCCGGCTCCACCACGGTCAAGGGCGTGGTGCTCAATGAGTCCGGCGAGCTGCTCCACTCCAAATACCTCCCCTCAAAGGGCAATCCGGTTGAGATAATCAAGGCTTTCCTTGAAGAAGTATACGCTATCAATCCCGAGCTCGACGTGGTGTCCTCTGCGGTCACGGGCTACGGCGAGGACATAATCAAAAACGCCTTTGACGTGGACTACGGCATAGTGGAAACCATCGCCCACTTCACGGCGGCTAAATACTTTATGCCCGATGTGGAATTTATCATCGACATCGGCGGACAGGACATCAAGTGCTTCAAAATACATAACGGCGCTATAGACAACATCTTCCTAAACGAGGCGTGTTCCTCGGGCTGCGGCAGCTTTTTGCAGACCTTTGCCAACGCGCTGGGCTATGAGATAGAGGAGTTTTCAAAGCTGGGGCTTTTTGCCAAGCGCCCCGTAGACCTCGGCTCGCGCTGCACGGTGTTTATGAATTCCAGCGTAAAGCAGGCGCAGAAGGACGGCGCCACCATCGAGGACATCTCGGCGGGTCTTTCGCTGAGCGTCGTCAAAAACGCGCTGTACAAGGTCATCCGCGCCTCCAGCCCCGACGAGCTGGGCAAGCGCATAGTCGTGCAGGGCGGCACCTTCCTCAACGACGCGGTGCTGCGCGCCTTTGAAATGGAAATGGGTGCGCAGGTGGTGCGCCCGAATATCGCGGGTCTTATGGGCGCGTACGGCGCCGCGCTCTACGCCAAGCGCAAATCAAAGGGCGAGGGCAAAAGCAAGCTGGCTAACGCCGACGATCTCAGCCACTTTGTCCACGAGATAAAGGTCACCAACTGCGGACTGTGCAACAACAACTGCCGCCTTACCGTCAATTCATTTGGCGGCGGCAGACGCTTTATCGCGGGCAACCGCTGCGAGCGCCCCATTACCAAAAAAGCACCGTCCTCAGACATGAATATGTATGATTACAAGCTGAAGCTCATCAACAGTTATCAGCCGATAGAGGGCATAAGAGGCAAGCTGGGCATCCCCATGGGACTCAATATGTATGAGCTGTACCCCTTCTGGTACCGCTTCTTCACCGAGCTCAAGTTCGAGGTGCACCATTCGCCCGCGTCCTCGCGCAAGCTTTATCAGCGCGGTCAGCAGACCATCCCCAGCGACACCGTCTGCTTCCCCGCAAAGCTTATGCACGGCCATGTGCAGACGCTTATTGACAGCGGCATGGAAAACATCTTCTATCCCTGTCTGTCTTACAACTTTGACGAGCGCCTCGGCGACAACCACTACAACTGCCCCGTGGTGGCGTACTATCCCGAGGTCATCCGCAACAATATGAAGGACGTCCGCAAAATCAACTTCATCAAGGAGTATCTGGGCATCCACCGCCCGAAGGACTTCCCCAAAAAGGCGTATGAGCGGCTGTCGTTCTACTTCCCCGACCTCACCCTCAACGAGGTGCGCGTCGCGGCGAAGCGGGCGTACGAGGAATACGACGCCTACATGGAAAAGGTGCGCCGCAAGGGTGACGAGATAATCGAGCGCGCCGAAAAAGAGGGCAAGAAGATCTTTGTGCTGGCGGGCAGACCCTATCACATCGACCCCGAGATCAATCACGGCATCGACAAGCTTATCGCGGGCTTTAACGTGGCTATCGTCAGCGAGGACGTGGTTTCGCCGCGCGTGGACGCCTTCCGCACCCACGTGCTCAACCAGTGGACCTACCATTCGCGGCTTTACGCGGCGGCGAAGTATGTTACTACCCGCAAGGACATGGAGCTGGTGCAGCTGGTGTCCTTCGGCTGCGGCGTAGACGCCATCACCACCGACGAGGTGCGCGAGATCCTGGAGGAAAAGAACAAGATATACACCCAGATAAAGATAGACGAGATCACCAACCTCGGCGCGGTAAAGATCCGCATCCGCAGTCTGCTGGCGGCTATCGACAACGACTGAGTCAAACGCGGGATCTCAGATCCGGAAAAATCTGCTGATTGTTAAGGAGTCATTATGGCTGAATTAAAATACGACAAAAAAACGGGACGACTGCTGTTTACCAAGCAGATGAAGCGCGAGGGCTACATGATACTCATGCCCAATATGGCGCCGATCCATTTCAGGATCCTGCGCAGTGTGTTTCAGGGCTACGGCTACAACTGCGAGCTGCTGGAGACCACCGGCCCCGAGATCGCGCAGACCGGCTTGAAATACGTGCATAACGACACCTGCTATCCGGCGCTGCTGGTCATCGGACAGTTCATCAACGCTTTGCAGAGCGGCAAGTACGACGTGCATAAGACCGCGCTTATGATGACCCAGACAGGCGGCGGCTGCCGCGCCTCCAACTACATCTACCTGTTGAGAAAGGCGCTGAAAAAGGCGGGCTTTGCCTTTGTTCCCGTAATTTCGCTGTCCTTCGGCATGGAGAAAAACAGCGGCTTCGCGCTTACTCTGCCGCTTATCCGCCGCTTTGTGGGCGGTTTGGTGTACGGCGACCAGCTTATGCTGCTGTCTAACCAGACCAAGCCCTATGAGGTGAATAAGGGCGAAACGATGGAGCTTGTAATGCGCTGGAGCGACAAGGTTTCCAAAATGCTTTTAGACGGCAGGGGCTATACCCTGGAGGAGGTCGACGAAAACCTCCACAAGCTGACCAAGGATTTTTCAAAGATAGAGCTGAACCGCGTGCCGAAGGTAAAGGTGGGCATCGTCGGCGAAATCTACGTAAAATACTCCAAAATGGCTAACAACGGACTGGAGGACTTTTTGGCGGAGCAGGGCTGCGAGGTCTGTCTGCCCGGCTTGATGGGCTTTGCCTCCTTTAAGGTTGACAACCGCATAGAGGATTACAAAATGTTCGGCGGCAACCGCCTGAAATATGAGTTCTGCAAAAAGCTGCTCGATTACGTGACGAGCCTGGAGACGCTGATGATAGAATCGGCGGAGCGCTTCAACTTTGTGCCGCCTCACAAGTACTCGCACACCAAGGAGCTGGTAAAGGGCGTCATCGGCTACGGTAGCAAGATGGGCGAGGGCTGGCTGCTTACTGCGGAGATGCTTGAGCTTGCCGAAACAGGCTACGAAAACATCGTCTGCACTCAGCCGTTCGGCTGTCTGCCCAACCACATAAACGGCAAGGGCGCCATCCGCAAGATCAAGGAGATCAAGCCCAACGCCAACATAGTGACTATCGACTACGACCCCGGCGCGCCGAAGGTGAATCAGGAGAACCGCATCAAGCTGATGCTGGCGGTCGGCAAGGAAGAGCTGAAAAAGAAGATCGAAGCGGAAGCCGCTCAGTCGGCGGAAGCATAAAAAATCAGGGGCAGCGCGGCTGCTCCTGTATTTATAAAAGGGAAAGCACATATATTGTTCAGAGAGGGTGATGCTATGGAAAAGGAAAAGCTGAGGAGTCGGCTTAATGTTGAGGAAATGAAGCGGCACAAGGTAAAAACCGCCATCTATTTCATTATCCGCGTCTTTACCGTCGGGGTGATGGTAGCCAGCATCCTCAGGGGAAAGTGGGAAAACACCTTCACTTGCGTGCTCACCCTGAGCTTGATGCTGATCCCGACCTTTGTGGAGCGGCGGCTACAGGTGGCGCTGCCGAGCGTGCTGGAATGTGTGGTGATCCTGTTTGTGTTCGCGGCGAACATTCTGGGCGAGATACACTCGTTTTACGGCAGGATACCCATGTGGGACACCATACTTCACACCCTGAACGGCTTTATCTGCGCGGGCGTGGGCTTCGGCTTGATAGACATCCTGAACCGTAACGACCGCATAAGGATGAACCTGTCGCCGATATTCGTGGTGCTGTTTTCGTTTTGCTTTTCCATGACGGTCGGCACGGTATGGGAATTTTTTGAGTTCGGCATGGACTATTTCTTCGGCAACGATATGCAGAAGGATACCGTAATCAATACCATCCACTCCTACACGCTGATAAAGCCGATGGGTAAGATGACCGTAGATAATATCAAAACAACTGCCGTAAACGGGCAGAGCATGAATATCAACGGCTATCTGGACATCGGGCTGTACGATACGATGAAGGATCTGTTCGTGAATTTCATCGGTGCGGTGGTGTTCAACGTGGCGGGCTTTTTCTACTTGAAGGGCAGAAAGAAGCACACCGAGTTTATCGAGAATTTTATCCCCACGATCGCGGAATACAATGCGCCGGTGTGCGCGCTCTCCCGCCTATCTGAACCGGACCGATAACGATAACCGTGTTCAACGGCGGGTTCAAGCAATTTCCTGTTTAAGGAAGCACTGAACAATTCACGCCTACGACTGGGCACGCAACTCGCTTACATCTGTTTCGCCATCTTGCCCAAAATCGTTTCTAAATAAAAAGACAGCGGGCTGAACGGGGAGTCAGTCCGCTGTTTGATCAGATGGAATCGAGCAATACGAAGGAATTGATCGTGGATTCGTTTTTCTCGGACAGCTGTTGGTATTCCTTCAGCTGCCGTTCAAAGTCGGGGCTTTTCTCGTTCACCTGAAGGTCGGTGGGACCCGACCAATAGAAGGCATATTGTTTGTCCGCACCCAGATAGCCGCCGCGGTTGGGATTGCTGCCCGTTGTGCGGTTGTCGATCTCGCTGCCGATCGGCGTGGCATAGATGGTGAACAGCAGACCGTTTTTATCCGCTTCATATGCCTCCTTGTAATAGAAGCCGACGGCGCCGTACACGAAGCTGTCGGCATTGTCGCCGTGTTCAACGGTGATGCCGTACTGTTGGAATTCCTTGGACAGCTGTACGGTCCAGCCGTATTCGCTGTTGTGATAGGTGTTCGGATCGATGTAATCGGGGCTGGGCGGCGCGGTGGAGGCGGGCGGCGCGGTGGTGACAGGCGGCGCAGTGGTGGCAGGAGGAGTGGTAGGTTTGGTCGGCGGATCGGTGGGGTCGGTCGCGGACGCTGTTTTCTTTGCGGTAGACAGCGAATAGTTTTCATCACCGATGATCCAAACGGATGCTGCGGGGTCATCTGACTTGAACAGGGCTTTCCACCCGTCAGCGTCGGATTCGCCGAATGCTTTTTTGGCATCCTCCAGCGCTTCTCCGGCGGTTTTTCCGGAGGCGATGCCGATGAGTGATTTGTGTGCCATCTGGTGGGTGTATCTTGTCAGGACAGTATCTGAATTCACAAATACCGCTGACGCGCCTTTGTCCAAAAGCACATTGGACAGCTGCACCTCGGGTGTGTCATCCACGAAGATGTCCTTTCCGCTTTCGCAGGTGCTGAGATAGATCAGCGTGTTATCTAAATCGCCCTCGCTGTAGTAATCTCTGAAAAATTTGGGTGTCAGTGCGACATATCTTTTATTGTAGAGCTTGACAAGGGTAAAATGCGCTTTTGTTAATTCTTGTTGGATGGCTTGAGAATATCCGTCGATTACCTGTGGCAGCGCGAGACAGGAGCCAGTGAAATGGGAATAGTACCCGTGACCGTCCCAAAGGATGACGCTGTTGGGCTTCCATTGCTTGGCACTTTCAGCGGTGACCTGTCCATCCTTCAATATGGTTTGTTTGGAATCAAAGCCGGAGAGCTGTTGATATCCTTTGGCAACTCTGTTCATCAGGTCGGTAGCATGAGAGGCGTTTGAATTGAATTCCGAATAAAAGGGTTGATAGGAGCAAAAATACAGCGAGTTATCGCCCGCAGCAAATTCCTCGTTGGGGGCTGCCAGAAATGAGCCGATACCGTTTTTGTCTTCAACATAAACATAAGTAGTTCCTTTTTCGCGGTTTTTGATGATTCCCTTTTGAGCCAATTCATCGGTAGAGGCATACAGCTCCTCCACGTAATCGGCAATTTTTTCCGTGGCGATCACACCGCTTTTGTCGACGTATTTTTCGGTTACGCCGGCATATGCCGCTTCTATTTGGGGATCCATCAGCTGTGCGGCATCGGACTTAGGGGTGCTTCCGGAGCCGGTGTCGGTGTCGGATATGCAGCCTGTCAGCGGGATGGTGAGCGCCGCGAGGAAGACGGCGGCAGCGGATTTTAAAATGGAACGAAAACGCATGACAAACACTCCTTGTTGATAAAAAATCATGACCTTGAGGCAATGCATAAGGGCTGTGACATTGCCTTAAGTATTATCATAATCGAAATGTCGGAGATTGTCAATGCGTTTTTGCCGCTGTTCTAAGACCGGGTCTTTAAGGAAGCGCTGGATCATTCGGGTGCGCCGATCGCGCCGTCAGATGTTACGTCAGGTTGCGCAAACACATGGAGGTCAGGCTGACGCCTTGCCGGGATTTTTGGGGCAAGATGGCGTGAATGGTTCAGTGGTTTCTTAAATGCCGGTACTTTTCGCGGGTAGCAAGTCCGCCGCGCAGGTGGCGTTCGCTTTTGTTGCGGTCGAGTATCTCGCGCACCTGTCGGTACAGCGCGGGGTTCAAACGGCTCAGCCGACCTGTCACGTCCTTATGTACCGTGCTTTTGCTTATGCCGAATTTCTGCGCCGCCTGCCGCACCGTGGCTCCTTCCTCCGCTATATATCCGCCCAGCGTCAGGGCGCGTTCTTCTACTGTTTTATCCACTGTCAGTCCTCCCGCGTGGTGTGATGTTCTATCATATGCGGCACGGTGGACAAAGTATGCGCAAAATTGTGTGATGTTACAAATAATCCGCCTTAAAGTCGGCAGTTTGTCAATTGAAGCGGGTGATTCTGTCGTGCTATAATAATGGTACATTGTTTTTCAAGGAGGCAGGAGATATGAAACAGGGAAAACACAGATACATCAGACTGCCGGCGGTGCTGCTGGCTCTGTTGATGATAGTAGGCGCGGCGGTGATACCCGCGTCGGCTGTCGAAATGGGCGATGACATGACCTTTGGGCATATTTCGGAGTACAAGGATTTTAACGACTTGTACCCCGGCGCGGCTGACGCGATCGCCGAGGGCGCGTATAACCTCAATAAGCAGGTGGACATTTCCTCATACGGGATCCCCTATAGTCCCGAAAACGCTAAAAAACTGTTTGCTACCGTTATTCACACCCACCCTGAGCTGTTTTATGTCAGCGGAAGCTTCTCGTGGGGCGGAAAATTTATGAACGGCAGATCGGTTTTGTCTTATCTCAATCTGCATTGGGGCAAGGTGATTTATGACGATAGCACGGGTCAGGCGATCGGCGAGGATACATACAGCGACGCGCAGGTGCTGCAAATGCGCGCCGAGTTCCGCGCGCGGGCGCAGTGGTACCTAAACAAGCTGGACGATAATATGTCCGACTTTGAAAAGGCGCTGGTTTTGCACGACGAGCTGGCGCTTAATTCCGAATACCTGCTGTCGGGCGAGACCTATGACCTGATGGTGAACGGTCAGGGCAAGTGCTACGGCTACTCGGAGGCATATTCCTATCTTCTGGCGCAGGTGGGCATCGACAGCGAGATCATCGAGTCCGAGCCTATGTTCCACCAGTGGAACAAGGTCAAGATAGACGGACATTACTACCACGTAGACGTCACCTGGGACGACGCCTCTCCCGATAAGCCCGGCTTTGTAGATCACACCTACTTCCTGCTGAGTGACGCGGCGATCGAAAGCGCCGGAGACGCAAACTATCACCATTACGGCTACACCACGGATTTCCCCTCGGTCGATACGCGCTTTGATGATATGGGCTACCACAAAATTAATACTCAGCTCTGCCGCGTGGGCAGCGATGTCTATGCGGTGGACAACAATTCCGTCGACCAAAGCGACACCGGAAGGAAACTGTTGCTGTACGACCTTGCCGCGGACAGCTTTCAGGTGGTACACAGCTTTGGAAATGTGTATTGGTCTACAGGCAGCGGCAGCGTATGGATTGACGCGTTTATCGGGTTGCAGGAGTTTGACGGCTATCTGTACATGAACACCGAGCATGAAATATATGTGTATGACACGGTTTCGGGCGAGTTCAGCTTATTTGCCGAGGATACCTACGAAAAGAGCTTCTACGGCGTGAGGATCATCGACGGCGCGCTGTACGCGGTCATGGCGACGTCTCCCGCCGAAACAGGCACGCTGCAATATATCGACGAATGTACGGTGCGCTCTGTCCCGGTTCCCGAGCCGGTAATGGGCGACCTTGACGGCGACGGCGTGCTGACGGTAGAGGATGTCACCGTGCTGCTGCGCTTTTTGGCGGAGTATGACGAGCTTACTCCGGAGCAGCTGCTCCTCGCCGACGTCACCGGCGACGGCAAGGTGAATGTTTTGGATATAACGGCGATGCAGCGTATTATCGCTGAAGTGGAATAATACAGGCGACACCGCAAGATTTGCGGCGCTCGTTCGTATCATGCGGTACTGCATATAACAGCGCAGAGCTTTTTCGGCTTTGCGCTGTTTCTTTGTCTTGTGTTTTGTTGCGAAATGTGCTATAATCAACCAAATAACAATGATGTGAGATGATGATATGAAGATAAATTCGCTTTTCGGCACAGGCAAGGCGGTTTTTTCCTTTGAGGTCTTTCCGCCAAAAAAGGACTCTCCTATAGAGTCTGTCTACGGCAAGCTCGAGGAGATCTGCGCGCTGCGCCCCGATTTCATCAGCGTAACCTACGGCGCGGGCGGTTCGGGCGCGCACAGCCGCACCTGCGAGATCGCCTCTAAGATCAAGCGCGACTTTCACGTGGAGTCGGTGGCACATTTGACCTGCGTCAACAGCACCCGCGAGATGATAGATGAAACGCTGGAGGATTTCAAGCGCAACGGCATCGAAAACATCCTCGCGCTGCGCGGCGACTATGTGGAGGGCGTTGAGCCGCAGACGGATTTCCGCTATGCCAGCGAGCTGTGCGCCTACATCCGCGAGCGCGGCGATTTTGACCTCAGCGGCGCCTGCTATCCCGAGAGCCATGTGGATTCCGCAAGCGACGTGGAGGATGTGCTCAACCTCAAAAAGAAGGTGGACGCAGGCGCGCGTCACCTGATAAGCCAGCTGTTTTTTGACAACGCCCTGTTTTACCGCTTTTTGGAGCGCACCGAGATAGCGGGCATCGACGTGCCGATCGAGGCGGGAATAATGCCCGTTACCAACAAGCGTCAAATCGAGCGCATGGTGTCGCTCTGCGGCGCCAGCCTGCCGCCCAAATTCACCAAGATGATGCAAAAGTACGAGAGCAAGCCCGAGGCGCTGCGCGACGCGGGAATAGCTTACGCGGTGGAGCAGATAGTCGACCTGCTATCAAACGGTGTTGACGGCATACACCTTTACACGATGAACAACCCCTATGTGGCGGAAAAGATAACCCGCGCGGTGGAAACTTTGCTATGATAGCGCCGGAAAGGCCGGACCGCCGCGAAACTATTCGCTATCTGGGCGGAGCGGGCGTTGAAATGAACGCGGAAATGGAGCGCCTGATGGACGACTGCGAAAAGCAGCTGCTTGCCTGCGCGCGCCCGAAATACCTTTATAAAATACTCGAGCTGCCGCAGGACAGCCTGACTGAGGGCGAGGACATCCGCCGCCATTTGGCGGGATGCTCGCGCGCGGTGGTGATGTGCGCCACCCTGGGCGCTGAGGTCGACCGTTTGATCCGCGTCGCGCAGGTGCGCGACATGGCGCAGGCTGTGGTGCTCGACGCTATGGCAAGCGTAGCGGTCGAACAGGTCTGCGCAAGGCTGGACGAACGCATCATGGCGGAAAACCCGGGCTGGTTTATGACCTTTCGGTTCAGCCCCGGCTACGGCGACTACCCAATATCGCTGCAAAAAACCTTTTTGCGGCTGCTGGACGCTCAGCGCAAAATCGGACTGAGTGTCAGCGACAGCCTGCTGCTTATCCCCGCAAAGTCGGTGACCGCTGTCGCGGGACTGTCTGCGTCGCCCGTGCCGAGGGGCAGACGCGGCTGCGCGGTGTGCAGCCTCAGAGAAACCTGTCAGTACAGAAGGAACGGTGAACACTGTGGATTTGAAAACACTGTTAAAGAATAAAGAATTCATCCTGCTCGACGGCGCTATGGGCACTCTTATCCAAAAGAGCGGCGCTGTCTACGACCACTCGCCCGAAACGCTCAACCTCACGCGGCCCGAGCTTATCACGTCCTTTCACAAGGCGTATATCGAGGCGGGCGCCGACATTGTTTATACAAATACCTTCGGCGCCAACGCCTACAAGCTGGAGGGCAGCGGCTGCAGCGTGGAGGAGGTCATCGCGGCGGGCATCGCCAACGCGAAAAAAGCCTGTGAGGGCAGCGACGCGCTTACGGCGCTGGACATCGGCCCCGTAGGCATGCTGCTCGAACCCGCGGGCACTCTGCGGTTCGAGGACGCCTACGACTATTTCAAACAGCAGGTAGTCGCCGGCAGGGATGCGGATCTGATAGTTTTTGAAACGATGACCGACCTTTATGAGTTAAAGGCGGCGATACTGGCGGCGCGCGAAAACAGCGACCTGCCCATAATAGCCACCATGACCTTCGAGCGCAGCGGCCGCACCTTTACGGGAGTGTCGCCCGCTTCGGCGGCGCTGACTCTCAGCGGCTTGGGCGTGACCGCGCTGGGCGTCAACTGCTCGCTGGGACCCGACGAGCTGGAGCCGGTGGTGGCGGAGATGACCCGCTACACCGACCTGCCTCTTATCGTAAAGGCGAACGCCGGACTGCCCGACCCCAACAGCAATACCTACGACATCCTTCCCGACCGCTTCGCGCAGTGCGTCAAGGCGCTGCTGCCCTACGGTGTGAAATTCACGGGCGGCTGCTGCGGCACCACGCCCGAATACATCAAAGAGCTGAAAGCCATGCTCGACGGCGAACACTTTCAGCCCTGTCCCAAAAGCACCGACACCGCCGTTTGCAGCGCTAGCACCGCGGTGGAGATCAACGGCCCGCGCATCATCGGCGAGCGCATAAACCCCACGGGCAAAAAGCTCTTTAAGCAGGCGCTCGTCAACAACGACATAGACTACATCCTGACCCAGGCGCTTTCGCAGGTCAGCGGCGGCGCCGAGATCCTCGACGTCAACGTAGGACACCCCGAGATCGACGAGAAAAAGATGATGGTGCGCGTGCTCAAGGCAATACAGAGCGTGTGCGACGCGCCCCTGCAGATCGACGCCACAAAGCCAGAGGTGCTTGAGGCGGGACTGCGCTGCTACAACGGCAAGCCGATCGTCAACTCAGTGAACGGAGAGGAAAAGAGCCTTTCCGCCGTCTTGCCGCTGGTGAAAAAATACGGTGCGTCGGTGGTGGGTCTGACGCTTGATGAAAACGGTATACCCAAAACCGCCGAGGGCAGATTCAAGATCGCCGAGCGCATAGTAAAGCGCGCCGAGGCAGTGGGTATCGACAGGCGCGACGTATACATAGACTGCCTTACCCTGACTGTTTCCGCCGAGCAGGAAGCCTGCCGCGAAACCCTAAAGGCTTTGCACCGAGTAAAAACCGAGCTGGGCTGCAAGACCTGTCTGGGCGTGAGCAACATCTCCTTCGGACTGCCCAACCGCGAGCTGGTCAACAGCACGTTTTTGACTATGGCGCTGGAGGAGGGATTGGATCTTCCTATAATCAACCCGAACATCGACGCTATGACGGGCGCCGTGCGTGCCTACAGGGTGCTGGCGAACATAGATAAGAACGCCGCCGGATTCATCGCGAGCTACAACGACGCGCCCTCTGCGCCTCAGCCTCAGGCTAAGGCGGAGCTCAGCCTCGCCGACGCGGTGTACAGCGGCTTGAAGAACGAGGCGGCGCAGGTAACCGCACGGCTGCTCGAGGCCGCAGACCCGATGGATGTGGTCAACACCATGCTGATACCCGCGCTGGACAGGGTAGGCGAGGACTTTGAAAAGAACAAGATATTCCTGCCTCAGCTGATACAAAGCGCCAACACCGCGCAGGAGTGCTTTGATGTTATCAAACAGCATCTCGGCAAATCGGGCAACGAGAGCGTCAGCAAGGGAAAGATAATCCTTGCCACTGTCAAGGGCGACATCCACGACATCGGCAAAAACATAGTAAAGGTGCTGCTCGACAACTACGGCTACACCGTGGTGGATCTGGGCAAGGACGTCGACCCGCAGGCGGTGGTCGACGCCGCTGTTGAGCAGGACATCCGTATGATAGGGCTTTCGGCGCTTATGACCACCACTCTCAAAAGCATGGAGGATACCATCAGGCTGGTGCGCCAAACTCCCGAACTGCAAAATCCCGACGGCAGCAGCAAATGCGTGGTATTCGTAGGCGGAGCCGTGCTTACCGAGGAATACGCCATGAAGATTGGAGCGGACTACTACTGCCGCGACGCCAAAGAAAGCGTAGATACCGCCAAAAAAGTATTAGGATAAACGACGGGCAGCTTAGCGGCTGCCTGCTTTCTTTTACAGGAAAAGATAGGGTTTGACTTTTGGCTTGCTTTGAGCTATAATGGCATTTAGTATAATAGGGTAGTTTGGGTAATATAAGATTATATAAGATTGGGAGCAGGGAACATGAGTAGGTTTAATTCTCGCAAAGTTGTTTTGATGCTTGCGGATATTCTCATTATTTCGCTTAGCGGTATCACGCTTAATTACTTTTTGGGGCTGAGACCGTTTCGCGAGTATTTTCAGTTTGAGCCGAACGGATTTGTGCTCTATTATATTATCATAGACCTGCTTACCTGTGAGCTTATGCTGCTGATATTCGGCGGGTATTCCAGATTGTGGCGGTATTTTAACATCCGCGATTACGTGATGTGCGGCGCTGCGATGACAGCGGGCTTCGGCTTGGGCTTCACCATACTGAACATTATCGGATTCAGACCACGCCTGGTGTTTTTCGGATTGTTTTTTATTATCGCTTCCTTGGGCGTGCTGCTGTTCCGTTTTGCCTTCAAACGCACGTTTCTCAGGCTTACAGAGGTAGGCAGACAGGAAAATCTGCAGCGCACGATGATAGTCGGCGCAGGTCAGGCGGGACGGATGATCCTCACCGAGATACGTAATGCCGAGACCGATGCAAAGAACCCCTCCTCAAATCTTTTGCCCGTGTGTCTGGTAGATGACGATCCCACCAAGCTCCATTCCAGGCTGTACGGCGTAGAGGTAGCGGGCATCACCGCTGAGATCCCCGAGCTGTGCAGGAATTATAATATCGACAACATCATAGTAGCCATCCCCTCCTGCGAGGAGGAGGAAAAGCGCCGCATACTCGACTACTGTTCCTCCACAAAATGCACCATCAAGGTAGTGCCTTACCTAAGCGAGCTGCTGCTCAAGGACAACGACCCTCAGCTTATCTCACAGGCAAAGGAGATCAAGATAGAGGACCTGCTGGGCAGAAAGCCGATAGAATTCAACCGCAACAAGATCGCCAAATTCATCTGCGACAAGGTCTGCATGGTGACGGGCGGCGGCGGTTCGATAGGCAGCGAGCTGGTGCGCCAAATTGCTAAGTACAGCCCTAAGCAGATAATAATTGTAGATATTTACGAAAACAACGCCTACGACATCCAGCAGGAGCTGCGGCTGGAGTACGGAGAAGAGCTCGATCTGGTTACGCTTATCGCCTCGGTGCGCGACTACGACAAGATGGAGAGCATCTTCAAGACCTACCGCCCGCAGATCGTCTTTCACGCGGCTGCGCACAAGCATGTGCCGCTCATGGAGACCGTTCCCGAGGAAGCGGTGAAAAACAACGTCTTCGGCACCTTCAATGTTGCCACGCTCGCCGAGTTCTACAAGGCGGATAAGTTTGTTATGATCTCCACCGACAAGGCGGTCAACCCCACGAATGTCATGGGCGCTACCAAGCGCGCCTGCGAAATGATAATCCAATACAAGGCGCAGACCACTACGCACACTGAGTTCGTCACCACCCGCTTCGGCAACGTGCTGGGCTCAAACGGCTCGGTCATCCCGCTGTTCCGCCGTCAGATCGAGAGCGGTTCTCCGGTCACCGTCACCCACCCCGACATCATCCGCTACTTTATGACCATTCCCGAGGCGGTGTCGCTGGTCCTTGAGGCGGGCGCTATGGCAAAGGGCGGCGAGATCTTCGTGCTCGATATGGGCGCGCCTGTCAAGATCACCACGCTGGCGGAAAACCTGATACGTATGTACGGCAAGGTGCCCTACGAGGAGGTCCCGATAGTCTTTACGGGGCTGCGTCCGGGCGAGAAGCTCTTTGAGGAGCTGCTGATGGACGAGGAAGGGCTTAAATCCACCGCCAACAAAAAAATATTTATCGGCAACCAGATACAGATCGACCCCACCGAAATGCTCTATAAGCTCAACCGCCTGCACGAAAGCGCTCAGGCGAATGACAGCGAAAAAACGGTGGAGATCCTCAGCGATCTGGTACCTACCTTCCATCACGAATCATGATTTTCAGGGACGCGTTATTTACGTGTCCCTTTTATATATTGCCGCAGGCGGTTTTTTCTTGACTTTTGCCTTTTCATATGGTAAAATTTTTTTGATTGTGCGAGCAATTATCATCAGGGATGATACGCATTTTACTGCGATGTCAGATATATACTTAAAATAGCCGCCGGCAGAAAGGAGTAACGGGGACTATTAGCGCCAAGGCCCCACAGAGGGTGACGAGGGATGGCAGTTATCGAAAGACTCGGCGGATGCTGCCACGGCGAACACGCAGACTGTTAGCCTATCATTTTGTCTGCCAGGGTGCGTCGTCAGAGAGAAAGGAAAAAGCAGAATCAACACTGTAACAAAGGTTCTCTCCACACCGCTTTACCAAAACTATTAAGATTATTAAGGAGTAAATAGATTATGAGAGTTGTTATCCAGGACAATTATGAAAAAATGTGCAAGTGGGCGGCAAATTACATCGCTCAGAAAATCAAGGCTCACAAAGAGGACCGTCCCTTCGTGCTCGGTCTGCCCACCGGTTCTTCGCCCATCGGCGTTTACAAGGAGCTCTACACCATGAATCAAAACGGCGAGCTTAGCTTTGCCAACGTGGTGACCTTCAACATGGACGAATACCTCGGGCTGCCTCACGAGCACGATCAGAGCTACTGGTACTTTATGCACGACAACTTCTTCGATCACCTTGTAGATATGAAACCCGAAAACATCAATATCCTAAACGGAATGACCGACGATCCCGAGGGTGAGTGCGCGCGCTACGAGGAGAAGATCGCTTCTTACGGCGGCATCGACCTGTTTATGGGCGGCATCGGCGTTGACGGCCACATCGCCTTCAACGAGCCCTTCACCAGCCTTGCGTCCCGCACCGGCGTGAGAAACCTCACCACCGACACCCGCATCGTCAATTCCCGTTTCTTCGGCAACGATCCCGAGGCGGTTCCCGCTCAGGCGCTTTCCGTCGGCGTAGGCACCGTTACCGATTCCAAGGAAGTTTTGATCCTCATCAACGGCCACAACAAGGCCAGAGCGCTTGCCGAGACCGTAGAGGGCAGCGTTTCCCACAAGTGGACCTGCTCTGCTCTGCAGATGCACAACGGCGCCATCATCGCCTGCGACGAGGCTGCCTGCGGCGAGCTGACCGTTGACACCTACAAATACTTCCTCGACATCGAAAAGAAGGAGAGACTTTAATGTACACTATCAAAGACCTTTATGATCTTGACCATACCCTTGCAAAGGATTATCTTTCGCAGTTCACCTATCCGTGGGAAGCGCTGAAGGGCATCAAGGACTTCATCCTCGAGCTCGGTCCCACTCTCGGTGACGATTACCAAGAGGTATCCGAAAACGTATGGGTACACAAGACCGCTACCGTATTCCCCTCAGCCTATTTGGGCGCTCCCTGCATCATCGGTCCCGAGACCGAGGTAAGACACGGTGCGTTTGTCCGCGGCTCGGCGCTGGTAGGCGCCAACTGCGTGGTCGGCAACTCCGTAGAGCTTAAGAACGTTATCCTCTTTGACCACGTTCAGACCCCGCACTACAACTACGTCGGCGACTCCATCCTGGGTTATTTCTCCCACATGGGCGCCGGCTCCATCACCTCAAATGTCAAGTCCGACAAAAAGCTCGTCGTTGTCCACAACGGCACCGAGAGCATTGAGACGGGCATCAAGAAATTCGGCGCTATGCTGGGCGACTATGTTGAGGTCGGCTGCAACGCGGTTTGCAACCCCGGCACGGTGATCGGCAGACACGCCAGCGTATATCCCACCTCATGTGTGCGCGGCGTTATCCCCGAGAACTGTATCTTTAAGAACAGCGGCGATATAGTAGAAAGGAAGGCTGACTGATGGGCAAGTATTTCGGTACAGACGGCTTCAGAGGCGAAGCCAACAAGAATCTCACATTTGAGCACGCGGTAAAGATCGGCCGTTTCCTCGGCTGGTACTTTGGCGCCAACATGGGCAAAAAAGCTAAGGTAGTCATCGGCAAGGACACCCGCCGTTCATCCTATATGTTTGAGTACGCGCTGTGCACAGGCTTGATGGCCAGCGGCGCAGACGCTTATATCATGCACGTCACCACCACGCCGTCCGTCGCGTACATCACCCGTATCGACGACTTTGACTGCGGCATTATGATCTCCGCTTCCCACAACCCCTTCTACGACAACGGCATCAAGCTGCTCAACGGCAAGGGCGAGAAGATGGAGGAGGAGACCCTGCTGAAGGTCGAGGAATACATCGACGACAAGCTCGAGATCCCCGTAGCTCAGCGTGAGGACATCGGCAGGACCGTCGACTATGTGGCGGGCAGAAACCGCTACATCGGCTATCTTATCTCGATGAGCAAATACAGCTTTAAGGGCGTTAAGGTCGGTCTGGATGTTTCCAACGGCGCTGCCTGGCAGATCGCCAAGGGCGTGTTCGACGCGCTGGGCGCCAAGACCTATGTCATCAACGACAAGCCCGACGGCTATAACATCAATACCGACTGCGGCTCCACACACATCCAGCATTTGCAGAAGTTCGTGGTGGACAACGGTCTGGACGTCGGCTTTGCCTACGATGGCGACGCTGACCGCTGCCTGGCAGTTGACGAAAAGGGCAACGTAGTAACCGGCGACCACATCATCTATATGTACGGCTGCTATATGAAGGAAAGAGGCAAGCTGCTCAACAACAAGGTCGTAGCGACCATTATGAGCAACTTCGGTCTGTTCAAGGCGCTCGAAAAGGTCGGCATCGATTACGACAAGGTCAATGTCGGCGATAAATATGTGTATGAAAATATGCTCCAAACCGGCAACCGTCTCGGCGGCGAGGAGTCCGGTCATATCATCTTCTCCAAGTATGCCACCACGGGCGACGGCATTTTGACCTCCCTCAAGCTGATGGAAGTCATGCTCGCCAAGGAGAAGCCCATGAGCGAGCTGGCTGCTCCCATGGTCATGTATCCCCAGGTGCTCAAGAACGTCAGAGTTCACTCCAAGCCCGACGCGAAGAACGACCCCGATGTACAGGCGGAGGTCGCCAAGGTCGCCGAGGTGCTGGGTGACAACGGCAGGATCCTGCTCAGAGAGTCCGGCACCGAGCCTGTTATCCGTGTCATGGTAGAGGCAGGCTCCGACGAGGAGTGCGAGAAGTATGTAGATCAGGTGATCGAGGTCATCCGCGCAAAGGGTCACATCATCTGATAAATAATCCATCGAATCAAAGCAAGAGCGTTTCTGCCGACTTAGGGCAGAAGCGCTCTTCTGTATTACAGTAAAGCGCGACATTTCCTGTGTTTTCAACGCGGCTTTGACCCGCCGATGAAACGCGGCTGCCGAAACATTTTTTTAAGCGACCGCCGGCGCTTTTTTAGGTATGACCGTATTTCTTGAAAAAACCGCTTGTAATTCCCTGTCAAATTATGTATAATAATAAGGTATGTATTTATCTCAACATAACAGCGGGCGCCGCGGCGCTCCGCATGGGGGAATGATAATGAAAAAGACAGCAAAACGGCTTTGCGCGGTTATTATCTGCTTATTGCTCTGCGCAACCGCCGCCTTGACCGCAGCTGCGTCAAGCGAACCCATCGTCGTTGAAGAGTGCGACTCTTTGCAGCTCACCCTGCCGGATAACATGACGGCGGTAACGCGCTCCGCGAAGGAGAACGACAACTATTTCGCCAATCATCAGCTCGACTACAACGAGGTGATGCGCAGCTTTGAGGAAAAGGACATCTATCTGCAGGCGACCGATAATATAGACAAGATCATCGTCACGCTGACCTACCGTGAAACAGATCTGTCGCACCAGATGGACAACTACAACAAGTTCACCGACGCGGACCTGCAAAGGATAAAGAACAATTATCTTATCACTTCAAACGGCGACATCACCTACAATGCCGGTACCGTTGATGAAGCGGGCAAAAACGTTGTATGGATGTTTTTTGATTTTACCGCGGAAAACCAAAGACAGTACCGCGCCGAGACCGTATATAACGGCAAAATCGTTACCCTGACGCTGATGCGCAACGACGAGGATGTGCAGCCTTTGGATTACGAGATACTGTCGGGCATCGCGGGTTCGGTGACGTTCCCCAAAACGAGCGGCGAAAAGGATAACCGAATGATGCTCTATATCGCCATAGGCGCCGCTGCGCTGGCGGTTGTTTTGGTCATAGTTTTGATCGCCGTGGCAAAAAGCTCCAAACGCCGCAGACAGGCTACGGACAACGAAAAGATATTAAAGGAGCTTTCGGGCAAGTATCAAACGCGCCGCGCCGCTACTCCCTCCTATTCCGAGGATGTGTCGGCAGCGCCTAAGGCAGCGCCGCGCCGTCAGCTCGCGGACGAGGAGCAATACGCTCCGGCGCCGCGCCATCAAGCCGCCTATGAGGACGACCTGCCCGAGGAAGCTTATTCGGATGGTCGCGACGAGTATGTCGAAAATGACGACCTCTATGACGACGTGCCCGGAAGAAAGTATTCCGACGCCGATATTGAACGGCTGTTGGGCGACTGGGAGGACGACGGAAATTTTAATGACGCACTGCCCGCAACAGAGGCTGACTTCGCGGATGACGCGGAGGTTAGGGACAGTGTGATAAATGAAGCCGAGGCGATCTACGGGTCATATGAGGACGTACCCGAGGAGATCGCAGCGGGGTACGCGGCAGAGCAAGCCGCATCAGCCTATCCCGAGGACGACACGGCGCCTGAGGCGGATACCGAAGCGCCCGTCGGAGAAGAAGTATTTGACGACCCGTTTGAGGAGCCGCTTGATGAGGAGCTTGAAGCGCCCGTCGGAGAAGAAGTGTTTGACGACCCGTTTGAGGAGCCGCTTGATGAGGAGCTTGAAGTGCCCGTCGGAGAAGAAGTGTTCGACGACCCCTTTGAGGAGCCGCTTGATGAGGAGCTTGAAGCGCCCGTCGGAGAAGAAGTGTTCGACGATCCCTTTGAAGAACCCTTGGACGAGGCTTATTTTGAGGAAGCCGTAGAGGACGAACCTTCGGAGGAAACATATCCGGAAGCGCCCGTTGAGGAAACGCCCGTTGAGGAAGCGCCGACGGAGGAAGAAACCGCCGCGGAAGTGAGCGGCGAGGAAACTGCCGATGAAGGGTCGGCGGAGGATGACTCGGACAGCGTCGATGAAAGTCAAGACGACGGGGACGGCGAAGGGGAGTCTGACGACGAAGCCGAGCAAGGCGACAACGGCGATCCCGAGGAAGAAGCCGACGAGGAGTTTCAGGAGTTTGTAAACGACGAGGTTTTGGCGCGCGAGGAATCCAACCAGGAAAAATTCAAAAAGAGCAGCGACTTCTTTGAGGAGGCGCCCAAAAAGGTTATGGGCGTCATCAGCAGCAAGGAGATCGAGGAAGCCGAGGAATATGACGTCATCGGCGAGGTGGAGCAGCGCGCCGAAGCGCTGGAGGCAAAGCCCAAGCCAAAGGGTGAAGGCTTTGCCGGCGTTATGAAAAAGGTTGGCGCGGGTCTGAAAAGCTTTGGCATCCACTGCGGATATTTCGCGACCAATGTAAAACGCTCCGTAAAACGCAAGCGCGCCATTAAAAAGCGCAAAAAGGCGGAAGAGGAGCGCCGCCGCCGTCAAATCGAGCGCCGCGCTCAGGAGCGAGCCGTAAGAGAGCGTCAGCGCGACAAAAACGGTTTGGTGCAGGTGCACCGCCGCGACGACCGCCGTCCGCCGGACGACAGGAGGTAAGCATGGAGCTTTTGATAAAAAACGCCCGCGTGGTTTCTCCCACGGACAAAACAGATAAAACCGCAGATATACTTATCCGCGACGGCAAAATCGCCGCCGTGGAGCAGGGACTTTCCTGTGACGGAGAGGTCATCGACGCGGCGGGACTCTGTGCCATCCCGGGGCTGGTGGATATGCACGTCCACCTGCGCGACCCCGGACAGACGCAGAAGGAGGACATCCTCACGGGCTGCGCCGCGGCTGCGGCGGGCGGCGTGACCGGTCTGCTGTGTATGCCGAACACTGTCCCGACAACGGACAGCGCTGAAACCGTTCGCTATATCCTCGAAAAAGCAAAGGGCGCCAAGGCGAAGGTCTATGTGTGCGCGAGCATCACAAAGGGCTTGAAAAGCGAAGCGCCTACGGACATCAATGCGCTGCGTGAAGCGGGCGCCATAGCGCTCAGCGACGACGGCAGACCTGTTGAAAACACCGCTTTTCTTCGCGCGGCCATGCGTCAGGCGCCAAAGCTGGGCATGACCGTAGCGGCGCACTGCGAGGATCTGTTCCTCGCGGACGGCGGCAAGATCAACGAGGGAGAGGTCAGCCGTGCGCTCGGCGTCAAAGGCATACCCGCCGCCGCCGAGGACTGCGGTACCGCCAGAGAGATAGCGCTGGCGGCAGCGGAAAACGTTCCTATCCACATCTGTCACGTCAGCACCAAAACCTCGGTGGCGCTGGTGCGTGACGCCAAGCGCAGGGGGGTAAAGGTGACGGCGGAAACCGCGCCGCACTATTTCTCCCTGACCGAACAGGCGCTTTTAAAGCGCGACGCGGACTACCGCATGAACCCGCCGCTGCGCACCCCTTCGGATGTTGAAGCGATCATCGAGGGCTTGCGCGACGGCACGCTGGACTGCATAGCCACCGACCACGCTCCGCATACAGTCGAGGACAAGGCGGATTTTGAAAAAGCGCCCAACGGCTCCATCGGCATGGAGACCTCGCTGGCGGTCGCCTTGACCTACCTGGTGAAAACAGGCTTGCTGACCCTTGACGAGCTGGTGATGAAAATGTCCGTTAACCCCGCAAGAATACTGGGTATCAACGCGGGCACCCTGTCTGTCGGCGCGCCCGCCGACATAGCGCTGGTCGATTTGAACGAGCAGTGGACAGTGGACGCGGACAAGCTGCACGGCAAAAGCAAAAACACGCCGTTCAAGGGCATGACCCTGACGGGCAGAGTCAAAATGACGCTGCTGGACGGCGTAACGGTTTATAGTGCGTAACTGATCGGGAGAAGGCGTTTGCGGTTTTCCGGATCAAAAAAACAGGCGCGCCGCTTCGGGATATTTGCGAACGCCCGAAGGCAACAAAGGCGCGTAAAATATGGAGTGAGTAATTATGGCACAAAAAGGTAATCTTCTGTCCGTCAGACAGGACATACGGGTCGTAGACGCGACCATCCGTGACGGAGGTCTGTGCAACGACTTCCGCTTTTCCGACGAATTTGTACGGGATCTTTACAAGGCGAACCTCAAGGCGGGCGTCGACTATATGGAGTTCGGCTACAAGGCGAGCAAGGAGATCTTTGACGAGGACGACTTTGGCAAGTGGAAGTTCTGCAACGACGACGACATCCGCGCCATTGTCGGAGAGAACAACACAAAAATGAAGATAGCGGTAATGGCGGACGTGGGCAGGACCGACTTTGAGGAGGACATCATCCCCAAAAACGAAAGCCCCATCGATCTGGTGCGTATAGCTACCTACATCAACACCATCCCCGCGGCGGTGGAAATGATCGAGTACTGCGCCAAGCAGGGCTATGAAACCACCATCAATATAATGGCTATCTCCAAAGCGCGTACCGAGGACCTTCGCACCGCGCTGGAGATTTTGGGACAGACCCCCGTTTCCTGCTTCTACATCGTAGACAGCTACGGCTCGCTCTACCCCGAGGAGGCGCGTCGCTATGCCGAGATGTACGGCGAGATAGCCGATAAATTCGGCAAGCTTACGGGTATCCACGCCCACAACAACCAGCAGCTCGCCTTCGCCAACACCATCGACGCGATGGCTTACGGCGCCAGCTACCTCGACGCGACCGTTGACGGCATGGGCAGAGGCGCGGGCAACTGCGCGCTTGAGCTGCTGCTCGGCTTCCTGAAAAACCCGAAATACAAGGTCAACCCCATCATAAAAATGATGCAGAACCACATGACTAAGCTCCGTGAGGAGGGCGTCAAGTGGGGTTATGACGTTCCCTATATGCTCACGGGTCAGTACAACACCCATCCCCGTCCCGCTATACAGTTCATCCAGGACGGCAGAAAGGACTACTACAAGTTCGCTAACGATTTGTATGATATCATCAATTCCTGATAACAGACGACGGAAAACGAAAATCATCAAGCTGCGCTGTGATCCGTTACTTCCGCGCCGGTTTTCACTTTTCCGCTTCAATTAGATAAAACGGAGGTTTCAAATGGCATTTGACAGACTGATCGAAAATATCATTGAAAAGCAGAACCCCACCGTGGCGGGACTTGACCCGAAGCTCGACTATGTGCCCGCTTCCGTCAAGAACGCCTGCTTTGAGCAGTACGGCAAGACCCTTGAGGGCGCGGCGGCGGCGCTGCTTGCCTTCAACAAGGCTATAATCGACCGCATATACGACATCGTGCCCGCAATAAAGCCACAGGCGGCGTATTATGAGATGTACAGCTGGCAGGGCGTTAAGGCGCTGACGGAGACCATCGCTTACGCCAAGGAGAAGGGCATGTTCGTCATCACCGACGGCAAGCGCAACGACATCGGCACCACCATGGAGGCATACGCCACCGCTCACCTCGGCACCACCGATGTGGCGGGCGAGAGCATAGACGCCTTCGGCGCGGACGCGCTGACCGTCAACGGCTATCTCGGCAGCGACGGCATCAAGCCGCTGCTAAGCATCTGCAAGGCGCAGGACAAGGGCATTTTTGTGCTTGTTAAGACCTCTAATCCCAGCTCGGGCGAGCTGCAGGATCTGCAGCTCATCAACGGCGCGTCAGTTTATGAGCAGATGGGCAGGATGTGCGAGCGCTGGGGCGAGGAGCTTCCCGGTAAATACGGCTATTCGGGCGTAGGCGCCGTAGTGGGCGCTACCTATCCCGAGCAGCTTGCCGAAATGCGGCAAAAAGCGCCGCACACCTTCTTTTTGGTGCCGGGCTACGGCGCGCAGGGCGGCGGTGCGAACGACGCGAAAAACGCCTTTGACCAAAACGGCTTGGGCGCGGTTATCAACTCGTCGCGCGGCATTATGTGCGCGTGGAAAAAACAAGGCCTCACCGAGGAGGACTTCGCGGCTGCCGCGAGAAACGAAGCTATCCGCATGAAAGAGGATATATTGTCTGTCGTTGGTGAAATAAAGGCGTGAGTGTCGCTTGAATTGTTAAATATTTAACTAATTATCGGGCGGTGTATTGACATCGCCCGATAAAAAGCGTATAATAGCTAATGTTATGGTAGATTAAAAAATGGGGTAGTTTTGAGTAATCAACACCCAAAATCAGAAAGGGAGTTTTAACAAATGGCAAGAGTTTACAATTTTTCCGCAGGCCCCTCCATGCTGCCCGAGGCAGTGTTGAAGAAAGCCGCAGCTGAGATGCTCGACTACGAGGGCACCGGCCAGAGCGTACTGGAAATGTCACACCGCAGCAAGGCGTTTGACAAGATCATCAAGGACGCCGAGGCACTGCTCAGAGAAGTCATGAACATCCCCGACAACTACAAGGTAATGTTCCTGCAGGGCGGCGGTTCCACCCAGTTTGCGATGGTAGCCCTCAACTTTATGAACAAGAACAACAAGGCTGACTACATTGTTACCGGTCAGTGGGCTAAGAAGGCGCTTCAGGAGGCGCAGCGCTACGGCGACGCTCAGGCGGTAGCTTCTTCTGCCGACAAGACCTTCTCCTACATTCCCAAGACCGACAGATCCATGTTCCGTGAGGACGCGGACTATGTTTACATCTGCATGAACAACACCATCTACGGCACCGTTTACCACGAGCTGCCCGATACCGGTGACATCCCGCTGATCGCGGACATCTCCTCCAACATCTGCTCTATCCCGCTCGACATCACCAAGTTCGGCGCGCTGTTCGCGGGTGCTCAGAAGAATATGTCCGGCGCGGGCGTGACCATCGCCATCGTTCGTGAGGATCTCCTCGGCAACGCTATGGACATCACTCCCACAATGCTCAACTACAAGACTCACGCGGACGCGCAGTCTCTCTATAACACTCCTCCCTGCTACTCCATCTACATCGCAAAGCTCGTTCTCGAGTGGATCAAGAACGAAATCGGCGGTCTGGAGAAGATGAAGGAGCTCAACGAGAAGAAGGCAAAGCTGCTTTACGACTTCCTCGACAGCTCCGAGCTGTTCAAGGGCACTGTTGTTCCCGAGGACCGTTCTCTGATGAACGTTCCCTTCGTTACCGGCGACGCCGACCTCGACGCGAAGTTCGTCAAGGAGTCCACCGAGGCGGGGCTGGTAAACCTCAAGGGTCACCGCACCGTCGGCGGCATGAGAGCTTCCATCTACAACGCTATGCCTTATGAGGGCGTTGTGGCGCTGGTTGACTTTATGAAGAAGTTTGAGGCGGAGAACAAATAAATTCGTAATCAGTAACACGAAATCTTAGGGGCGGGCTTTGCTCGCCCGCTATTTTAAGAAAGGTTTGTCACACTTATGTATAATGTACTCAAATTAAACAAGATCGCCGCCGTCGGCACCGACCGCCTCGGCGACAACTATACCTGCGGCGAAGACATCGCCGATCCCGACGCTATTCTGGTACGCTCCGCTGCTATGCATGACATGGAGTTCGGCGACAACCTCCTCGCTATCGCGAGAGCCGGCGCCGGCACCAACAACATCCCCAAGGACAAGTGCACCGAGCTGGGCATCTGCGTGTTCAACACCCCCGGCGCTAACGCGAACGCTGTTAAGGAGCTGGTCCTCACCGGTCTGCTGCTCGCTTCCCGTAAGGTAGTAGAGGGCATCGAGTGGGCAAAGACCCTCAAGGGCACAGGCGATGAAATGGGCAAAAAGGTCGAAAAGGGCAAGAGCCAGTTCGTAGGTCCCGAAATCACCGGCAAGACCCTCGGCGTTGTAGGTCTGGGCGCCATCGGCATCCTCGTAGCTAACGTTGCGGTAGCGGTCGGCATGGACGTTATCGGTTACGATCCCTTCCTCAGCGAAGCTAACAAGGCTAAGCTCGATCCCGCTGTTAAGATCATGGGCAGCAACGAAGAGGTAATGGTCAACTGCGACTACCTCTCCATCCACGTTCCGCTCCTTCCCGACACCAAGGATATGGTGGACGCGGATATGATCGCCAAAATGCGCGACGGCGTGCGCATCCTCAACTACAGCCGCGACGGTCTGGTAAACTGCGACGCCCTGCTTGACGCGCTCAAGAGCGGCAAGGTCGCCAAGTATGTCACCGACTTCGGCAACGATAAGATCCTCGGCGAGGAGAACGTTATCGTTATCCCGCACCTCGGCGCTTCCACTCCCGAGTCTGAGGACAACTGCGCTGTAATGGCGTGCAACCAGATCAAGTATTTCATCGAGAACGGCAACATCGTCAACTCCGTCAACCTCCCCGCTCTTTCGGTCGAGAGAAACGGCAGCCGCGTTACCGTTATCAGCAAGGCTGACGCCGATGTGAAGTCGGTAGCTATCGCGGGCATGACAGGCTTCAACACCAAGACCCGCGGCGACGTAGCCTACACCATCATCGACGGAGCCACCGAGGACGAGGCAAAGCAGCTTGAGGCTGTTGAGGGCGTTATCAAGGTTAGATTCATCGGTTGATGATTTAAAAGAGAAAACTTGAGGCACGGTTTTTTCCGTGCCTTTTTCTTTGCTTGAAAACACGCTTGCATGCCACCGACGCTTTTTGGGCATTTTATCTAATTTACGGGGTCGATTTTTGGCAGGTGAGAAGTGCGCTTAATTCCGATTCGGAAAAATAAAAAACTTGTGTTCCTCTATAATATAAATTGTATGATTATCTTTGTATAAGGAGGAGTATCATGTCACAATTCAAAAAAGCGCTGGCGCTGCTTTTGACGGTTTGTTTGCTGGTCACCTCGTGTGTGTTGGTCGCAAACGCGGCAGAAACAGACGAAAACGGTGAAGCGGAAGCTGTCGGCGCCACAGGCACGGGTGTTATCGTGCACTACTACTGCGAAAGCGGCACCCCCAGCATCTACTGGTGGAACAGCTTGCCGACCAACATCGCCATGGCGAGCTACCCCGGCAGGACCATGACTGCCGAGGGCAACAACTACTATAAATACACCTTCAGCGACGTGACAAAAATCAATATGCTGTTCATCGTCAACGGTGTGCAGAGCAAAGAACTGACCCGCAAAACCGGTGAGTGGTGGTACAAGAACGAAAGATGGTACAACCACGATCCCAGCCAGATAACCGACTGGGACAGGACCGATCTTCGCGAGGATTCGATCTACTTTGTCATCACCACCCGTTTTTATGACGGCGACACCGGCAACAACGTACATTGTTGGGACGACAGCAAGGCTAACAATCCCGACAGCGACCCCGCTTGGCGCGGCGATTTCAAGGGTCTTATCGAAAAGCTCGACTACATAAAGGCTCTGGGTTTCTCCGCTATTTGGATCACCCCGGTTGTCACCAACGGCGGCGGTTATGACTACCACGGCTATCACGCGATGGATTTCTCCACCGTTGACGTGCGCTATGAAAGCGACGACGCCACCTTCCAGGATCTGATCGACGCGGCGCACGAAAAGGACATGAAGATAGTTCAGGACGTTGTGTGGAACCACACCGGCAACTTCGGCGAGGCTAACCTCTGCCCGATGTTCACCAAGGAATACGACACAATCCAGGATCTTGCGTCCCCCAGCTGTATGAAGGTAATTCCCGGCAGCGAGCTTGCCGAGTCTTATCCCAACTATGACAATATGGACGGCGGCGCCCAGTTCCAGGCGCGTCTGGACATCATGCAGGATACCACGGGTCACGGTCACAACTCCACCGAAGCCTATCACCGTGAGCTCAACGGCGTTACCTACGGTCAGATGATCGAGCAGTACGGCTCCATTGAGGGCGACTGCCGCGATACCAACACCGAGAACCCCGTTGTTGCGGAGTATATCACCAACACCTACAAGGAATATGTGGATATGGGCGTTGATGCTTTCCGTCTTGACACCGAAAAGCACATCAACCGCTGGACGCTCAACAGCGCGTTCTTCCCCAAATTCTCAAGCTATCAGAACTTCTACATCTTTGGCGAGGTTTGCGCCAGATGGAACCAGTATATCAACGAGGGCGGCCCGTCCGACTCGCCGTTCTTCTACACCTGGAAGGAAACCGACAGCGCATGGAAGAACAACTGGGGCAACAGCTTCAGCGACTGGTCAACAAACTTCACCAATTCCAAGAACCATTACACAGCCTATCAGGGCAGTGTTTCCTATAACAGCACCAACGCCAAGCTCAACGGCGTAACCTATCATTCGCCCGATTATTCGCAGGCGAACGGCACCGGTGTTATCGACTTTACGATGCACTGGAACTTCTACACCGCAAACAGCGCGTTCAACGTAGCGCTCGGCGAGGACCACGCTTTCAACGACTCTACCTGGAACGTTGTATACGTAGACTCGCATGACTATTCTCCTAACGACTGTCAAAAGGTGCGCTATAACGCGGGCGAGCAGGCATGGGCTGAAAACATGGATCTTATGTGGACCTTCCGCGGAATCCCCTGCCTGTATTACGGCTCGGAGATCGAGTTTAAGAAGGGCGCTACCATTGACGAGGGCACCAATATCTCCCTTGAAAGCTCAGGACGAGCTTACTTCGGCAACAACATCACGGGCAACGTGAATACCACAGGCTTCGGCACTTACTCAAGCGCCAACGGAAATGTGGCTACAACGCTGAATAAGCCGCTTGCCAAGCACTTGCAGCAGCTCAACCAAATCAGACGTGCGGTGCCTGCGCTGCAAAAGGGTCAGTATTCCACCTCTAATGTCAGCAACAGCAACATGGCGTTCACCCGCCGCTATACCAAGAACGGTGTTGACAGCCTCGCTTGTGTCGCTATCTCGGGCGGTGCGACCTTTACGGGTCTGCCCAACGGCACATATATCGACGCTGTTACAGGCGCATCTCAGAACGTTACTAACGGCACACTCTCTGTTCCCAGCATTGGAAAGGGCAACATGCGTGTGTATGTATGCTGCGCTTCCGGTTTCAAGGGCATCAACGGAAAGATCGGTACCAACGGCACCTATTTGAAGTGATAAGACATTATAGATTTAACGCCTCCGCGAAAAGCGGAGGCGTTTTTATGTGAGTCCAAACGGCAGCAAGCAGCGAAAATCTGCTTGCATACCTGTTGTTTCAGAAAAGACGACGGCGGGACTTATACTAAACTCAAATAAAAATTAGACAATCTTTGCGATTCGTCCTTGCAAGGCGCCAGCCTTGCGGCGTCCTTCGCCTCGTCTTGCGAAAAATATCCTCGCAAATCTTTGTCCACTTTTTATCTGAGATTAGTATTACTGCATGGCATGCCCCGCCGTTGATGAAGTTTTATTTTAGATGAAAGCTTTCCAAAGGCGGAGAATGTATGCTTGCATACCCCCGCCGTTGATGAAGTTTTATTTTAGATGAAAGCTTTCCAAAGGCGGAGAAAGTATGCTCGCATACCCCACCGGCACAAAGCGGCAGCCAATCGGCTGCCGCTTGTATGTTTTATTGATGGGTGGCTACGTAGTTGTAGGCGCTGCGGGCTTCGGAAACGATCCCTGAAGAATCGGGGATGTGGCTGTCGCCCTGGTCATACGAGACCTGATTGCCCTCGTATTGACTGCCGACTGTGTAGCGGATTATCTCATCGTTGTAGATATAGTAGCGATATGCATTTGTCGAGTTGTTTACCAACACGAAGCATACATCGCCGTCTTCGTTATAGAAGTACCAGGTTTTATACTGGTCGCCGCCCTTCTTTCCGTCCTTGCCGGTGGCGTATTCGTCAATCATCGTGTAATCCGGAGTGGCTATCCAGGTGTTGCCGTCGCTCAGCGAAACATAGGCGTAATTGCCGGTTTTGCGCTGTGCGGTGTTGTAATTCGATTCGGTCAGGCACTCTGTGTAGACCGGCACTATATCCGAGTTGATGACAGAGGAGATCTCCTCATGGCTCATCGGAGGATTAGTGACAGGCGCAGACGAAGAAGACGAGGATGACGAGGACGACGAAGAGGATGAAGTGCCGGAGGAGGTGCGGGAAATCGGGGGGATACTGGATTCCGCGGAGGGACCCGTTTCAGTGCCCGAGCCTCCGGTGGCGCCTCCCGGCGTCTTATCCGACTGTGAAACAGAGGTTTGCTCGGCGGAAGCGGAGCTCTCCTCGTTATCGTCCTTGTTCTGATTGGAGAAGAAGAGGAAGCCTATGACGCCCAGCACCGCCAAAATCGCGATGACCGTTACCACGATAGCTATGATGACTCCGCTGTTTGATTTTTTCTGCGGCATATTGTTCATCATAGTTTGCGGATAAGGCTGTGTGGAATATGGCGGAACATTGGGCTGGATCGGCTGTTGCTGCCAGGGGGTTTGCTGATAGCCCGTGTTTTGCATAGGCGGCTGAGAAAACGGAGCTTGCGCCGGCTGCTGCGGCGTTGGAGGTTGTTCCTGCCGCTGCTGTTCTGTGCGATGCGCTGTCTTTCCGAAGTAGCTTTCGGAAAGGGTGTTGGCGTCAAGGGTCACATTTGTTTTGCCTTTGGCGGTGAACTCCTTTATAAGGGTGTCCATGTCGGGCGTGCGGTTTTCCGCGAGCAGCGCCAAGCCGTGCAGCAGCGCGTTTTCCTCGCTGTCCGAAATGGATATTCCCAGCACAGAGGGGCTTTTCAGCGGTTCGCCCGCCAGACGCGCCAGGCTGTCGGCAGGCACCTTTCCCGTTATGCAGGAGTAGATGGTGGCACAAAGCGCGTAAACGTCGGTAAAGGGACCCTGCTTGCCGTTGCGGCGGTACTGTTCCTCGGGGGCGAAGCCCTGCTTGAGCACCACCGACATCTGCCGTTCCTCGTTGGTGTAGTAGCGCGCGGAGCCGAAATCCATCAGCTTGAGCTTGCCGCTTTTGGTCAGCATAAGATTATCGGGGCTGATGTCGCGGTGGATAATGCCCTGCGCATGGATGGTTTTGAGGGATCTCATTACCGGAAGCATCATTTCAATGAGCTTGTGCGCCTCAAACACTCCGTGGTTGGTCACATGATCCTTGAGATTATCACCGTCGAGGAATTCCATGACGATGTATGCTGTTTCATTTGCCTGGAAATAATCCAAAACGTCTACGATACCGTCTTCGGACGAGAACGCGGCAATAGCTTTGGCTTCGACCAGAAAGCGTTCCACGCCTTTGCGGAAGAAATCTTCCTTTCCCTGGGTAACCAGCACGTTGGCGGAATTCTCGTTGTAGCGGTTAGCCGCGCCCGAGGGGTAGAATTCCTTGATGGCGACGCGCTTGCTGAGCGTGGTGTCCAGACCGATATAGGTTATGCCGAAGCCGCCTTCTCCCAAAACGTCGCCGACCAAATAACGCTCCGCCAGTATGGTGCCGGGGTTCAGATGATAGGGCGCGGATGCGGTTCGATTGCCTGTTTTATGACCGCAGCGCGGGCAAAACGGCGCCGCGTCCTTCAGCGGTTTCATACAGTGAAAACAGATGTTTTGCATATAATATCATCCCAGAGTTATGTTTATCACCTTACAGAAGCGGTGTGCAGGTGTAAGAAGAGCTGGACATGAACCAGCAGCTGTTGGTAGCGTCCTTTTCAGAGGAGGAGTAGTCGCCGCGCAGCAGATAAGAGGAATCGTATTCAACCTTGCCGTTTACGATCGAGAACTCATAGTTGAAGTCGTAAAGCGCGTAGTAGTAATCTTGAGTCTGGTTGTAGTAAATGTAAGCGAGATAGTAATCGCCCTGATCGTCGCCGTCGGAGCAGTAATAGATCTGCTTGGTCACAACGGTATCGCCGTCCTTAGCGCGGTCGTCATTGTCAAGGATCTTCTCAACAAAGCCGGACTTTATCTCATAGGCGTGGCTCTTTGCCTCGGAAAGCGTGATGCCTTTGGACGAGCTGGAGCTGGAGGATTCACGCGAAGATTCACGCGAAGATTCACGCGAAGACTCACGGGAGGATTCGCTGCGGGAGCTTGAGTAATCATCGTCGCTGCTGGAATCATCTTTTGATCCGGTTGAAAGAGTAGCGCTGAGAGTGCTGGGATTGCTTGATTCATCTTTCTTCTTATCGTCCTTGTTGTTCAGGAGGATGATAGCGGTGGCGATACCGCCGCCGACCAACAGCACCGCTAAAGCGATGATAACGATAATCAGTACCATATTGTTCTTTTTGGGAGGCTGTGAAGAGCCGCCGCCGTAGTACTGCTGATTGTTGTCGGGATAATAGGGCTGCTGGGGAACCGGATCCTGATAGTAAGGCTGCTGAGCGGGTTCCTGATAATAGGGCTGCTGAGGGGCAGGCTCCTGAGGATAATACTCGGAAGGCTGAGGCGCATTACCGGCGGGAGCGTTGTAAGGATCTACCGCCATAGTGGGACTATCGGAAAAAGCTTCGCTGCCGACGCTGTAACCGCAGGTGTCACAGAATTTTTGATTTGGCTGTAAAGGGCTGTTACAATTAGGACAATTCATACATTGTACCTCCTATTATATAGAATAATACTATTATAACCCATCTTGTGGTGATTTGCAACAAATAAATGAAAAAAAGCACAACGATTTTGTTGTGCTTTTTTAGATGTTTATTTTACTATGGTGCTTGCGAGCAAGGCGTTGGTATTGTCGATATATGCGATGACGATGACCATGTTAGAAACTCCGGATTCCGACTTTGCCTGGCTCAGCGAAGAGGAAAGCGAGCTTTTCATGGACTCCAGATAGGAGCTTAGCGTGCTTTTTTGTTCATCGGTCACATCCGTGCTGACTTTAACCTCGTAAACCATCGCGTTACCGCGAGCGTAAATATCTCCTTCACCGTTTCCGTTCATCGAGGAGTTCATGGAGGTTTTTGCCTCCGGATGCGCCGTGATGTATTCTTGTATTTTTACTTGCGCGCTGCTGTCCGAGGTGTCAATGGCGTTGTCCTCTATCAGCTTGACGCCGGTGTTTCCTGTGATCGTGTGGATGTTAGAGGCGGAGGCGCTGCTGCCGGAACTGCTTTTAGAACCCTTGCTGTTGGCTGAAATAACTATGCCGGTCACGATGCCCGCGATCACCAGGACTGCCAAAACGACGGCTATGATAATCAAAGGCTTTTTGTTTCCGGATGACGCCGAGGGGTTCGAGGGCTGATAGGCAGGTTTTGCCTGAGCCGGCTGCTGCGGCTGCGCGGGACGGTAAGAGGTCACCGGATTAGCTGGCTGCTGTACGGTTTTGTCAACAGGAGCCGAGCCGGCGGGTTGTGCGGGACGGTAAGAGGTCACCGGATTAGCTGGCTGCTGCACTGTTTTTTCAACAGGAGCCGAGCCGGCGGGCTGCGCGGGACGGTAAGAGGTCACCGGTTTAACGGGCTGCTGCACTGTTTTTTCAACAGGAGCCGTGCCGGCGGGCTGCGCGGGACGGTAAGAGGTCACCGGTTTAGCAGGCTGCTGTACGGTTTTGTCAACAGGAGCCGTGCCGGCGGGCTGCGCGGGACGGTAAGAGGTCACCGGTTTAGCGGGCTGCTGTACGGTTTTGTCAACAGGAGCCGAGCCGGCGGGCCGCGCGGGACGGTAAGAAGGCGTCGTTTTCACGGGCTGCTGCTGCGTGGGACGGTAAGAAGGCGTCACTTTCACGGGCTGCTGCTGCGTGGGACGGTAGGAAGGCGTCGTTTTCACGGGCTGCTGCTGCGTGGGACGGTAGGAAGGTGTCGTTTTAATAGGCTGCTGCGGCCGCGCGGCGGGATTAGGTGTAGTCTGATAGCCCCTGACGGGGGTGGTGAATTCCTTGATAAGCGTGTCCATGTCGGGTGTGCGATCCTTTGACCGCAGCGCCAGACCGTGCATGAGCGCACGCTCCTGATGGGGGAGCATCTGCACGCCCAGCTTGGAGGGCGGCTTGAGCGTATCGTTTGCCAGGCGGTCAAGGCTGTCGTCGGGGATGCTTCCCGTTATGCAGGCGTAGATGGTGGCGCACAGCGCGTAAACGTCTGTGTAGGGACCCTGCTCGCCGTTGCGGCGGTACTGTTCCTCGGGCGCGAAGCCCTGCTTGAGGATGACGGACATCTCGCGCTCTTCATTGGTATAATAACGGGCGGAGCCGAAGTCCATCAGCTTCATCTTGCCGCGCTTTGTCAGCATGATATTATCGGGGCTGATGTCGCGGTGGATAATGCCCTTAGTGTGCATATAGGACAGAGATTTCATCACCGGCAGCAGCAAGGTGATAAGCTTATCGGCTTCAAAACGTCCTTCGGTGTTTACGTGGTGTTTCAGGGTTTCGCCGTCGACATATTCCATAACGATGTAGGCGGTGCCGTTTGCCTGGAAGTAGTCCAGAACGTCTACCACGCCCTCCTCGTCATAAAAGGCGGCGACATTTTTGGCTTCAAACAGGAAGCGCTGAACGCCCTTGGTGAAAAAACTCTCCTTGCCTTTGGTGACGATGACCTTTTCGGATACGGAGTTGGTGCGGTTGGCAGCGCCCGAGGGATAAAACTCCTTTATCGCGACGCGCTTGCTCAGCACGGTGTCCAGACCTATGTAGGTGATGCCGAAGCCGCCTTCGCCGAGAACGTTGCCGACGAGATATTTGTTGGCGAGCACGCTTCCGGGAAGCATGTGGTACGGAGAAACCTCTGAGGGGTTATTGTTGTCGTAGCCGCAGCTTCCGCAAACGGGTGAATCGCCCAGCTTTTGCATACAGTTATAGCAGTATTGTTGCATGAATATATCTCCCTGTCAAATGATGATGAACATATGAATAAAATCACCTATAGCCTTTTGCCGCCTGGTACTCGCTTATGAAACCGACGTTATAAGCTTCATATTGGTTTAGGACCCCTGAGTCGAACTGCGACGGAGAAATCGTTCCGTGGTACCAGCTTTTGGACTTGAAATAGGCGTTTATCGCGGGGTCGCTGAATTTTCTGCCGTGGCGCGCGTATATCTCATTTAGCGCGAGATTAAGCGTTTCGCGGTCAAAGTCTTCCAAATCGTCCGCCGTGACATACTCGCTGTCGGAATCAGGCAGCAGATAATCGTCGTCCTTGTCGCCGCTGCTTGTTTGAGAGCGCTGAGGCGGCTTGCTGCTCGGCGCTTCGGTGGTCGCGGGTGACGTTGGTGTGGTGTATACGGCGTTTTGCGGCCCCTTTGATATGTATATGGTCGCCTGCTCGCTTGAGGAGATGCTTTCTCCGGCGGCAGGTTCCTGAGTGATGACATAATTGATGGCGACGTCTTCGCTGTTTGCGCGGGTCACCTTGTATTTCACGCCCGCTTCGTTCAGCGTCTGATAGGCGTCGGATTCGCTCATGCCGGAAATGTCGGGCATGGTAAGCATAGTCGCCGCTTTGCTTTCGGCGCTCGTAGGCGCGGTGGCAGTCGTAGCTTCGGTCTCTGCCTGTGTCGCCACAGCGGAGACCTGCGTGCCGCCCGAGTCCTCTTTGTCGCTGAAAAAGAAAACGTATCCGAAAAAGCCCGCGGCGCCCAGTACGGCGAGCGCCGCAAGGATTATCGCGATTATCATCGGCGCGCCGACACTGTTTTTGTCCTCGGGTCCCTCGGGAAAATCGCCGGAGGGATAGGGCTGCGGCGGAAGTTGTCGATCCGCCTGAGGCGGAGCTATGGGCTGCTGCTGCGCCATCCTCTGCATATCCTGCCAAGACCTAAAGCGCTCCTCGCCTTGAGCGGGAGGTCGGTTTGGCTGCGTAACATTTCTCCGGGGCGGAGCGCCGTTGCTTGCGGGAGGAGTGTTATAGGCGCCAATGGTACTATTTTGATGATCTTTGTCTTTCATGGGTATCGTCTCCTAAAGAAAACACCGCGTCTTCGGTACGCCGAAGCAGCGCCTTTTCATCATACCGATACTCGGCAAGCCCCAATGCCGGCAGCCGCGTAAAGCGGCTCCTTTCAGCGCTTTTCATGTGCATTACAGAGCTTGTTTATTGATGATCGGTATAAAACATCCATTCTCCCGAGTATATTGTATATGCTTTTGCGTTTTTTGTCAATCCAAAGAAGAATAATTTTGAAAATGTCTGAGATAATATTTACATTTTTCAAAAAAGTGTATATAATACTTTTATACAATTTGTTCAGGAGGCAAAAAATGAAAGCGTTGATCGTATATTATTCTATGAGCGGAAATGTAAAACAGACCGCCGAAAGGATCGCTCAGATCACCGGCGCGGACCTGCTTGCACTGCATCCCGTTAAGGCGTACCCTGACAAGGGCGCGAAAAAGTTCCTGTGGGGAGGCAAAAGCGCCTTGATGGGCGACAAGCCGCGGCTGCAGCCCGCCATTTTCAACGCCGACAAATACGACACGATAATATTCGGCACGCCTGTCTGGGCAAGCAGCTTTGCGCCGCCTTTGCGCACCTTCGTCGAGGAGCACCGCGAGGCGCTGGCGGGCAAAAGATTTTCCGCCTTTGTGTGTTATATGGGCAGCGGCGACAAGCGCGCCCTGAAAAAGCTGAAAAAGCTGCTGCAAATCGAACAGCTTGACGCTGAAATGACGCTGCTGGAGCCGAAGGAAAAGTCGAAGGAAGAAAACGACGCGCGGATTTTCGCGTTCTGCAGAGAGCTGGGCGTGACAGCTGATGATTAAGGTCGACCTTATAACGGGCTTCCTCGGCTCGGGCAAGACCACCTTTCTCAAGCGCTACGCCGCATATCTGACAGCTCACGGGCAGCGGATAGGCATCCTCGAAAACGACCACGGCGCGGTGAATGTTGACATGATGTTCCTGCATGAGCTGGAGGGCGAGAACTGCGGCCTGGATATGGTGGCGGGCGCGTGCGACGCCGACTGTCACCGCCGACGCTTCAAAACCAAACTGATAGCCATGGGCATGAGCGGCTATGACCGCGTGCTTATCGAGCCTTCGGGCGTGTTTGATATAGACGAGTTCTTCGACGTGCTCTACGAGGAGCCGCTCGACCGCTGGTATGAGATAGGCAGTGTTATCGCGGTGGTAGACGCCGATTTGGAGGAAGACCTCAGCGAAAGCGCCGAGTACCTTTTGGCTTCTCAGGCGGCTAACGCCGGCGCGGTTTTGCTTAGCAAGGCAGGACTTTGCGGCGCTAAGGAAGCTGACGCTACCGTGGAGCACATCGACAGGGCGCTGCGTCACATAGGATGCAGCCGCAGTGTGCGCGGCGCGGTGATCGCAAAGGACTGGGACAGCCTGACCGACAGCGATTTTGAGCGCATCCGAGACAGCGGCTATGTCGCCGAAAACTATGTCAAACGCGGCACCACCGACGACAGCGGCTTTTCCTCGCTGTATTATCTTAATAAAAAATTTACCGCCGACGCGCTGCGCAGTAAAGCGGAAGCGGTTTTTAAGGATCCCTCCTGCGGCAGGGTCTTTCGCGTAAAGGGTTTTGTCAGGGAAGGCGAGGGCTGGATCGAGCTCAACGCCACCCGTCAAAGCGTCAGTGTGCGGCGGGTATCCGCAGGGCAGGAGATCATAATCGTGATAGGTGAGGAGCTCAACGCTTCCGCCGTCGCGGAATACTTTGAATAAAGGGGATATGAAAATGAAATGTACAAATTGCGGGCAGCAGATTGTTGACGGCGCTCAATTCTGTCAGTACTGCGGAGCGGTTCAGTCGTCGCAGCCGGAGCAGATGCAGTATGCGCCGACGTCGCAGCCCGAGCAGATGCAATACGCGCCGACAACGCAGCCGGAGCAGATGCAGTATGCGCCGACGTCGCAGCCCGAGCAGATGCAGTATGCGCCGACAACGCAGCCGGAGCCGATGCAATACGCGCCGACAACGCAGCCCGAGCAAATGCAGTATGCGCCGACGTCGCAGCCGGAGCCGATGCAGTACGCGCCGACAACGCAGCCCGAGCAGATGCAGTACGCGCCGACGTCGCAGCCGGAGCCGATGCAATACGCGCCGACGTCGCAGCCGGAGCAGATGCAGTACGCGCCGACAACGCAGCCTCCCAAAAAGAGCAAGGCGCCGGTGGTGATTATCGTTGTCGCCCTGTGCGTACTTATCGCCGCGGGCGGCGCGCTGGGCGTTATTCTGGGGCTAAAGGGCTGTAAGGGCAAATCAAAGAACACCAACTACGACAGGAGCACCCCGAAGGCTACGGCGCAGTCGCTGGTCAACGCGCTTAACAACGAGAATTCCAAAGAAGCATACAAGTGTTTTTCACCGTCAATGATAAAAATGGTATTGTATTTCGGTATGCCGGACGGCTACAGGGGCTTGCTTTTTGATTCCAACGACAATCCCGAGCCTGAAGTGTATGACGCCGCTAACTCCGCCTTAAAACTGGCGCATAAGAAATACGATTGTAAGATTTCATACAAAAATGTAACTGAGAACAGCACTTCGGATTCAAAATCCACCTTGACAGGTGAGCTGTATTTTGGTAATATAAATGTAGGTGAGCTTCAAGCAGATTTTGTCAAAGAAAACAACAGTTGGTATTTTTCCAATATAGATACCAGTCGGTTGGATTATGAAAAGTTGCAATCCATCTTCGGAAAGTACGGAAGCTTTTCCAGAAACGCCGGATATTACAACAGCGATTCGGACTGGTGATTTTCTTTGCATGATCGGACACTTGTCCGCGGCTTAGCGACCTTTGACAAATTTCTTTAATCTATTGAAAAGGAGATTGCATTATGAAATTTTGTAAACATTGCGGCAATCAGATCCCTGATAACGCTGTATGCAACTGCCCCGGCGCGGTAGCCGAGCGTCAGTCGCAGGGCGGCTATCAGCAGCAGGGATATCAGCAGCAGGGCTATCCTCAGGGCGGCTATCAGCAGCCTATGTACGGCGCTCCCCGTCAGGCGGGTCCCAACCCCATGAGCGGTTTGGCGGCGGCTCTCTCGGGTTACTTCAAGTCCCCCCTCAGAACCGTAAGGGACAGACAGCGCGCAAAGGATTTTATCACCCCCCTTATTATTCTGGGCACCATCTTCATGCTGCTTTGGGGTGTCAACAGCTGCATCTACGGCAACACCGCTGTTGTAGCTCACACCAAGATAAACAACTTCTCTATTGCTGACGGACTTGCGACCGGCACCAAGAAGGCCGAGGATATCTACAAGTTCAACTTCGGTTTCGTCATTCTCGCTTCTCTTATCGAGACCCTGACTATGGCAGCTTGCTACATCGGCGCCAAGTTCCTGGTAGCTCTTATTTTCGTCAAGCCCATCGACCCCGGCAAATTCTTCTTTGATGCCCTCATTTCCTTCGGCGTCAATTCCATCGTTCCACTCAGCGCTATGGTAGTCGGCGGATTGTTCTACATGGCTCTGGGCGCTTTGGGACAGGTGTTCTTCGGCTTTGCCCTTATTTGGTATATATTTGCCTTCCTTATCGAGACCTTTGACGAGGTCCCCGCGGAGAAAAAGAACTTCGGCTTCTATATCGCAGTCGTCGGCATCGTCGCTCTGGCAGCGTTTGGCTATATCATGATGTACAAACTGATGTGCTACATGAGCATGGGCGGCAAGACTGTTGAGGATTGCCTGGGTATAAGAAAGGCTTACCTCAAAATGAAGTACCCCAAAAACTGATTAACAACAGCATAACAAAGGGCTGACCCACTTAAAGTGCGGTCAGCCTTTTTGTATAGAAAACGCCCTTTCCGCCGTTTGGTGTTTTACGGACGGCAGAGCGCCACGGGCGCTAAAACAGTGTTATGCCGAACAGATGCAGTACCCACAGCACCGCGCCGTAAACCACAGAGGCTGAAACGCCGTATACCAGCACCGGTCCCGCTATGATGAACATTTTGGCGCCTGTGCCCGTTACAAGCCCCTCGGTCTTGAATTCTATAGCGGGAGCGGACATAGCGTTGGCAAAGCCCGTTATCGGCACAAGCGTGCCGGCTCCCGCTTTACGTGCCAGCTTGTCGTAAACGCCGACGGCGGTAAGCAGGATGCCGACGGCTATCAGTGTCGCCGAGGTGAGCGTCCTTGACATCAGCTCGTCCAAGCCCGCCGTGCGAAACAGCATAAAAATCAGCTGTCCCGCGGCGCAGATGCCGCCGCCCGTCAAAAAGGCTCGCAGGCAGTTGAGCGCGAGCTTGCTTTTCGGTGCGTTTTTTTCAACTATTTTCGCGTATTCCCGAGTTGTCATTTGTTATCCCGCCTTTTTATATAGCTGCTGGTGTGATGTTGTCCTTGGCGGAAAACCGCCCTTTGACGCAGGCGTAAAAACGCTTGTACCAATATTATTTTTTGAAACCACCGAATTATGTGAAATTTATCACTTTATTTTTTTTTCGTGATGTTGTATAATATGCATATATGTGCATAATGGGGGTGAAGGACTTGGAGCATTATTTGGATAACAGCGCTACCACTGCGGTGTCCGCAGCGGCGGCAGACAAGGCGTTTCAGATAATGACCAAGGTTTACGGCAACCCCTCATCCCTTCATTTAAAGGGTCTGGAAGCCGAGCGCGAACTTACGCAGGCGCGAAAGTCGGTCGCCGCGCAGCTCAAGGCGGGCGCCGAGGAGATCACCTTCACCTCGGGCGGCACCGAAGCCAACAACCTCGCGCTGTTCGGCGCGGCGTACGCGTCGCAGCGGCAGCGAAAACACATCGTTTTGTCCTCTGTGGAGCACAGCAGTGTGCTCGAGGCCGCAAAGCGGCTTGAGGCGGAGGGCTTTTCGGTAACGCGGGTCGATCCGCGTTCGGACGGCAGGGTGCATCCCGACGACGTTGCCGCGGCAGTGAACGGCGGCACCGCTCTGGTGTCCGTCATGCTCGTAAATAACGAAACAGGCGCGGTGATGCCCGTTAGGGACATCTTCGCCGCCGTAAAAGAAAAAAATCCGCAGACCGTTTGTCACACCGACGCGGTGCAGGCGTTTGGCAAGCTGCCCGTCAGGGCAAGGGTGCTGGGCGCCGACCTGATAACCGTCAGCGGTCACAAGGTCCACGCGCCCAAGGGCGTGGGAGCGCTGTATATAAAAAAGGGCGTTCGGCTCGTGCCCCGTCAATACGGAGGCGAGCAGGAAAAGCGCGTGCGTCCCGGCACCGAGAATCTTCCCGCTATCGCGGCTTTCGGAGTCGCCTGCGAGGAGTTTGACCCGGACGGCAATCTTGCCGTTGTAAGTGAGCTGAACCGCTACGCTGCGGAGAGGCTGCTGCAGATCGAGGGCGTTTCGCTCAACTCGCCCAAGGACGCGCTGCCCTATGTGCTCAACATTTCCGCGGGCAGGGTGCGCAGCGAAACTATGCTCCACTTCCTGGAGGAGCAGGACGTGTTCGTGTCCTCGGGAAGCGCCTGCGCCAAGGGCAAACCCAGCCATGTGCTGTCCGCGCTGGGGCTTTCGCGTGAGCGCGCCGACAGCGCGCTGCGAATCAGCTTTTGCAAGCACAACACCAAGGCGGACATCGACGCGCTCTGCGACGGCGTCGCCATGGGTCTGCGCGTGCTCGCGCATAGATGACTTCGAGTTGAGAGTTACGACTGACAACAAACAACCGACACCATAGAGGTATTATGAAAGAGATATTATTACTGAAGGACGGCGAGATCGTCCTCAAGGGGCTGAACCGCCGTCAATTTGAGGATGTCCTCAAAAAGAACATCCGCACCACGCTGCAGCCGCTGGGCAGGTTTGAGATAACCTCGGCGCAGTCCACCATCTGCGTGCGTCCGCTCAGCGAAGATACAGACCTCGACGAGGCTTGCGAACGCATAGGCCGCGTGTTCGGCATCGTCAGCTATTCGCGCGCGGCGCTGTGCGAGGAAAAAACAATGGCGTCGGTGCTCGAAACCGCGCCTGCCTACCTTGAAAAACAGCTTCGCGCGGCAAAGACCTTCAAGGTGGAGGCAAAGCGCAGCGATAAAAAATTCCCGCTGAAATCACCCGAGATCTGCCGTGAGCTGGGCGGAACGATCCTCAGCCGCTATCCCCATTTGCGAGTGGATGTGCACCATCCCGACGTGACGGTGTATGTGGAGATCCGCGACTTCGGCGCGTATGTTCACGCCGATCCCATCCGCGGTGCCGGCGGTATACCCGTAGGCACGGGCGGCAAAGCCGTCATCCTCATCAGCGGAGGTATCGACTCACCCGTTGCGGCGTACATGATGGCAAAACGCGGTCTGCGCCTTACGGCGGTGCATTTTGCCAGCCCGCCCTACACCAGCCTCCGCGCCGAGGAAAAGGTGGTGCGTCTGCTGCAAAAGGTCAGCCGTTACGCGGGTCCGATAAAAATGATAACCGTGCCCTTCACAAAATTGCAGGAAAAGCTCAGGGACGACTGCCCCGAGGAGCTGTTTACCATAATAATGCGCCGTCTGATGATGGAGATCTCTCAGCGTATAGCCCGCGACAACGACTGTGCGGCGCTCATAACGGGGGAGAGCCTGGGTCAGGTGGCAAGCCAGACCATCGGCGCCCTGAACTGCACCGACGAGGCGGCGGACATGGTGGTGTTCCGCCCGCTGATAGGTATGGACAAACAGGAGATAATCGACATCTCCTATAAAATAGATACTTATGAGACCTCTATCGAGCCATACGAGGACTGCTGCACGGTGTTCACTCCGCGGCATCCCCGCACCAAGCCGATTTTGAAATTTGTAAAGGAAGCGCAGCAGCGCGCGGGCTTTGAGCCGCTGATAGAAGAAGCGCTTCAAAATCTCAAGATAACGCAAATCCAATCCGAGGATTGACATCGGAAACCGCATGAAAGGAAGGTCTTGCGTGTTCGTAGAAATTATATCCGTATGTAAAAAACAGGAAACAGACGAAATCTCGTGGCAGGAAAACGAGCTAAAAAAGCACCTGGGCGAGCACGGCTATACGCTGCAAAGCATAAAAAAGACGCTTATGCAGTCCGCCGCCGTCAAAGCGACGCTCAATTCCGTTGCCAAACAGGAAAATAAGCCCGACGTGGTCATCGTCACCGGAGCGCTGAAGTCCAAGGATAACTCCTCGTTCAAAAAGTACTTTGTGGAAACCATCGTCAGCGCCGAGCGCGAGGTCAACGAGCCGGCGCCCAAGGATTACTGGAAGCGCCGCAACAAGGCGTTCCGCGAAGCCCGCAAGCGCAAGGCAGGCGAAGAGGAGATGCGCGAGCTTGAGCAGGAGTTTGAGCTTACCCGAAAAAAGGCAAAGGTCTTTTCGCTGGGCGATTTCGGCAACGGCTACAAGGGCTACGCCTTCATGTACAAGGGTCTGCGCGTGGCGGCTGTGCCCAAGTATGAGCTAACCGGCAAGGATTTTTCCGAGGTAGCGGCTATCGCGGCAGAGCGCACCACCGAGGTGTTTGAAAACACCGAAAACGAGTTCCCCGACGGCTTCTCCGATGTGCCCTATGTTCCCGCCAAAACGGGCTTTGTCAACCGTTTCATCCCCCTGCCGGGCGACGGCAAAAGGGAGATCGCCCGCAAGTGCGTGGTCATCGCTTCGCTCTTTGTCTTTTTGGGAGCGCTGTGGATGCTCTACTACAACATGGTTTTTCTCAGCATCAAAAACGCTCAGCTCAACGGTGAGATCCAGCGCATAGCCCACAGCACCGACAAGGACGGCGGCAGCGGCGGCAACGCGCCCGACAAGGGCAGCGGCAGCGAGATAAACTGGGCTGACCTTAAGAAGATCAACAAGGAGATAGTGGGATGGATCCAAATAAAGGACACCAAGATCGACTATCCCGTTTTGTGGCACAAGGGCGACGACGCCACCGGCCAGTATTATCTTAACCACAACTACAAGGGCGATTACGACTCCTACGGCTGTATCTTCCTTGATTACCGCTGCACCAACGGCATGGACAGCAAAAACATCGTGCTGCACGGCCATCACATGAACGACGGCTCCATGTTCGGCAACCTGATGAAATACGGCGGCACTACGGGCGATCTCGATTTCTACAAGGGTGCGCCCACCATCAAGTTCGACACCCCGCAGAGCGACGGCGTCTACAAGATAATCTCCGTATATAAAACCAACACCCTGTCGGCTCACGGCGAATTTTTCAATTATATGGTGGGAGATTTCCAGAACGACAAGGATTTTATGAACTACGTTTACAACGTTCGCATACGTTCGCTCATCAACTGCCCTGTTGACATCAACGAAAATGATGAGATACTCACCCTTTCCACCTGCTCCTATGAGTACACCAACTTCCGCACGGTAGTGGTGGCGCGCAAGGTGCGCCTGGGCGAGGATCCCAATGTGGACGTCTCTAAGGCAAGTCTGAACAACAACCCGGTTTGGCCGCAGGTGTACTACTCCTCGCGCGGAGGCACCCGTCCCACGGTGACGGACTTCTGCACCGCCTATGAAAAGCAGCAGATCGACTGGTACGACGGCGATCCAAACAAGTTCACCGAGATCAAGCAGCAGGTAGTCACCCAGCCTTCTACCGCGGGTTCAACGACTACACAGGCGCCTAAAAAGCCTTCCAGCAGCGCCGCCTCCACCGAGCCTACCACGAAGCCCGTGGTGCTGTGCAGCGTGACCTTCATCAACTACGACGGTTCCTTTATCGAAAACCAGACGGTGGAATACGGCAAGGCGGCAAAGGCGCCGAAGGATCCGGTCAAGCCCAGCGACGAGTACTATGATTACATTTTCAAGGGCTGGGGTCTGGACTTCAAGAAGGTCACCAGCGATATGGTGATCGCCCCGATATTCGAGCCTCAGCTCAAACCGCAGTATCGGGCGTCATAACGGAGGACAGCTATGAATTGCAGCATTGTTTTTTACTCGGCGCGCAAGACCTCCTTTTGCGAAAAAACGCTTAAAAAAAGCTTCGCGGAAATGGGGCTAAACCTTTCCTCGGCGGTGTTTGCCACCGGTAAGGAAGCGCTGGGCGACGCGCTTATGCGGGCGTTTGAAAACAGCGACGTGGTGTTCACGGTGGGCGGATTGGGATTTGAGGACAACCGCAGCATACGCGACATCGTATCGCAGGCGGCGGCAGGCAGCGATCCCGCGCTGTGCCGCAGGCTCAAAAACGACAGCGGCGACGACGGATATTTGATCCGCGCGGGCAGACAGGCGCTGGTTATGCTTCCCGACGAGCCCGCGCAGATAGAAGCCATGACGCGCGGCGCGCTGACGGAGTTTATAAAGAATTTGTAATATGTAAGCAAATTAATGATATTGCGAGGTAATTACTATGAACACAAGCACATTTGAGAAGTACGAGTCCGAGGTACGCTCCTATTGCAGACACTTTCCCAAGGTGTTTACCAACGCGCTGGGCGCGACTCTGACCGACGAGGACGGCAACGACTACATAGACTTTTTCTGCGGTGCGGGCGCCGTGAACTACGGTCACAACAACCCCTACATCAAGCAGAAGTTAGTTGATTATCTGTCTACCGACGGCATCATCCACGCGCTGGATATGTACACCGCGCCCAAGCGCGAGTTTATCGAGGCGCTGGAAAAGAAGATTATCGAGCCGCGCGGACTGAAATACAAGATCCAGTTCTGCGGTCCCACGGGCACCAACGCCATCGAGGCGGCGCTCAAGCTCGCCCGCAAAAAAACCGGCAGACGCAACGTGTTCGCGTTCATGGGCTGCTTCCACGGCATGACCCTCGGCGCGCTGTCGCTCACCTCCGAAATGTACGCGCGCAACGGCTGCGGCGCTACTCTCGGCGACGTTACTCACATCCCCGCTCCCTATATGTTTGAGGGACTTGATGTTATCGAATATATGCAGACCCTCATCGACGACGACCACTCCGCTACCGATAAGCCCGCGGCGGTCGTGATGGAGACCCTTCAGGCGGAGGGCGGCATCCGTCCCTTCTCCGACGAGTTCCTCCGCGATGTGCGCGCCTTCTGCGACAGAAACGACATCCTGCTTATCATCGACGATGTTCAGGTGGGCTGCTGCCGCACCGGCACCTTCTTCTCCTTTGAGCGCGCCGGCATCGTGCCCGACATGGTCGTTATGTCAAAATCAATCGGCGGCATGGGCATGCCTCTGGCTATAGTGCTGCTCAAGGAAGAGCTCGACTGCTGGAAGCCCGGTGAGCACAACGGCACCTTCCGCGGCAACCAGCTCAGCTTTGTGGCGGGCGCCGCAAGTTTTGACTACCTGCTCGAGCACAACGTGGAAGCCGAGACCCGCCGCAAGGGCGAGATAGTCAGGGAGTTCCTTGAAACCGAGATCGCTCCCCTCGACAGCCGCCTTGAGATCCGCGGCATGGGCTTGATCTGGGGCATCGACTTCGGCAATATCGATCCCGCGCTTTCCGAGGTAGTCATCGAGAAGTGCTTCGACGAAAAGGTCATCTGCGAATGTGCCGGCAGAAACGGCGCGGTGTTCAAGATAATGCCGCCGCTGGTGATCGAGGACGAGCTGCTTGAAAAGGGCTTGGCAGTCGTTAAAAAGGCAGTGAAAGAGGCTTTGGCCAAGGCTTGATGCAATAAATAATGAATAAGCAAAAACCACCCGATCGCTTTCGCGGTCGGGTGGTTTGGTTTTATTAGGTTTTCTTCTCAAAAAAAATCGTTCGGTTATCGGTGGTCGTCAGCGCCAGCCTGTCGTCGATCTGCAGTACGGCGGAAATGGTCAGCTCCTGATCGACCGTCTTGGTCTCGCCGTTCTGGGTCACGGTGGCGTGCGTGCCTTTAAGCGTCACCGCGGCGCCGTCGGTTGTGTAGGTGCCCGTCAGGGTCTCCGACTCCTCGCTGGTGTTGATGGTAACGGTGTCGGTCATTTGAAAGGTGTTGTCCGCTTTGAACTCGATCGTCGCTCCCAGCTGCGCGTCTACCATGAGGTAATAGTCGATTTCCGGAAACTCAACACCTACCCAGGTGCCGTAGAAATCCTCGGGTGCAGCGGACGCCTTCGGCGCAACTGTGGTCGGCGCCTCGGTCGGCGTCTCGGTTTGCGCCTCGGTCGCGGATGCTTCCGACGGGGTCGCTGATGGCTTTGCCTTAGAGGACGCCTTTTTTTTACTGCTGCCGCAGGCGCACAGCGAAAGCAAAAACAGCGCGGCAAGGATAAGGCTAATCGGTTTTTTCATCGTGATGGCTCCTTTGGTTTTGTTCTCACAGCATTATCGTATCACAGCGTAGGTATCTTGTCAACAAAAAACGCCCGAGGTGTTTTCTCGGGCGTTTCGGGACGTTTATTGTTGTTTGACTGTTCTATAAGCGGTATACGCTTCTTCAACGATCGGGGTTGAATCGGGGATGTGGCTGTCGCCCTGGTCATACGAGACCTGATTGCCCTCGTATGCACTGCCGACTGTGTAGCGGATTATCTCGTCGTTGTAGATATAGTAGCGATATGTGTTTGTTGAGTTGTTTACCAACACGAAGCAAACATCGCCGTCTTCGTTATAGATGTACCAGGTTTTATACTGGTCGCCGCCCTTCTTTCCGTCCTTGCCCGTGGAGTTTTCATCGATCATTGTGTATTCCGGTGTCGCGATCCACATTTCGCCGCTGTCAAGCTGGACATACGCGTATTCCCCGACTTGCTTCTGCCGATTGTTGTAATCAGAGTCAGTCAAAAGGTTACTGAAAACGGGAATGATTTTTTCATCGATGTATTCACTGATCCCATTATCTTGGTAATCTGTGATTTCGGAAGAGCTTGTGCTTGTAGATGAATCAGAACTGCTTGTTTCAGTTGAAGCTTGATCCTGTGTGGCTACGACGGTAGTACCCTCTGTCGCCGAGGCGGCTTCTGTCTGTGATTCCGTTTTGTTTTTTGACTGATTGTTGCAGGCGCACAGGCCAAGGGTGAATAAAATGATTAGTAAAATGGCTGTTGTTTTTTTCATGATCATTTTCCTTCCAAAATTATAATGAGCTGTTGTCGCGTATATAGATGGTGCCGCCGCAGGCAAAGGTGCCGCCGTCGATATACCAGGTGTTGGCGCCCGCGTTTTGCAGGCTGTCCACCCAGATATAGGATTTCTCGGCACGCCAGCCGTCATCGTAGGTAAAGGTAAGCATACCGCTTTGCCCGTTGAGCGTCGCCTTGCCGGTGTGGGATTCGCCGTCGAATTCATGCGTGAAAGACAGCCCGTCCGTGAATTGCAGCTTGTTGGTTTCGCTGTTTTGATCCACCCACGCGCCGCCGAGCGTGGAGCTAAGCTGTTCCTCGCTGATGGAAAATGCGTCGGTGTTGCCGACCGCCGCGCTGCTTTCCGAAGGCGGGGCAGAGGATTTCTTTTGTCCGCAGCCGGCAAACAGCAGGGAAGCGCCGAGCACCGCCGCCGCGGGGATTATCCATAGTCTTTTCATTTTTCTTTCCTTTTCCTTATTATATATGTATGGCGGAGAGGGCGTTAAAACTCAATGCCTATCCTGCCCTGCAAGCCCCTGTCAAAGGGGTGTTTTATCTTCTTCATCTCGGTGATGTAGTCGGCCTCGTCCAAAAAACGCTGCGAAGGGGCATGACCCGTCATAACTATCTCAATGCTGTTGGGCGCGTTCGCTATGAATTCAAACACCTCTGCCTCGCTTAGCATGCCCTCGTTCATAACGTCGAATATCTCGTCGAGCACTATCATATCGTAGCGCTCCGACAGCGCGGTAGAAGCGCTTCGCTCAAAAATGCCCCGAAACAGTACCGCTGTCTGTTGGCGCTCGGATTCGGTCATTTCAAAGGTGAATTTCAAATCCAACGGACAAGAGGTTAGGGTGACGTTCTCAAGCAGATTCAGCGCGCTGCGCTCGCCCGAGAACTCGGTTTTCAAAAACTGGACAAAAAGCACCTTCATTTTGCTGCCCGCGGCGCGTACCGCCAAGCCGACAGCCGCCGTGGTCTTGCCCTTGCCGTCGCCGTAATAGATGTGTACCATAACAAGCCTCCCTTTCGGTGCGATGAGCGGAACAGAGCCGCTCTCATCCCGATTTTATTATAAACCCTATCATGCCATTTCGCAATATCAGCAACTTGTACAAAAATTAGCTAAAAAAGCTACAAAAGTTCTACACGAGAAATTTGCGGGAAAAATCGTCCAAAACCTTGCTTTTCAGTCCCTTTGATAGTATAATAATACCTGCGTGACTGCACATAGATATGCGATGAAGCGGGAGGTTGCGGCTTGTTACAGCCGGTTTTTCCGTGGAGTATGTCCGATTTTAAACCGGGCGATCACAATGAAACATAGAGGATAACTGCGGCTAACTTTTTGGGTTGCTTAGCCATAGGTATGCTCTGCGCTTTTGAATGGCCCCGTTAACTGCATAGTTTAACGGCTTTTTTAATGCAGGGTGAGGAAACACCCGGCAGAGTGGAAAGAAAAGTTTTTCAAAAGCAGGCGCCCGTCTCACAAATTTTTAAGGAGGCGACGATAATGGCAGTCAAGGAAAAAATCAGGATAAGATTAAAGAGTTATGACCACTCTTTGGTGGATCAGTCCGCCGAGAGGATCGTGGCAACGGCAAAGCGCACCGGCGCGAGAGTTTCGGGTCCTGTCCCGCTCCCCACCGAGAAGCAGACAGAACTCACAAGCGTCTTATCGACATTTTAAGACCGTCAAACAAGACAGTCGAGGCTCTTATGAGCTTAGAGCTCCCTGCCGGCGTTGATATTGAAATCAAGCTGTAAGAAGCGCTGAGGTCCGCAGCCCGAAAACAACGACCGGCGTTAGACGAGTGGAAGTTATTTTCGGAACAGCGAAGGACAACAAAGCGTGACAACGAGATTTCTGATACCAACCTACAAGCAGACAGGGTCATGTTGGCACAGCCAACCAATAACCTATAAGGAGGATAAATTCATGCAGAAAGCAATCATCGGCAAGAAAATCGGTATGACACAGATTTTCGATGAAAAGGGAAGAGTCGTTCCCGTCACTGTTGTTGAGGCAGGCCCTTGCGTGGTCACCGCGAAGAAAACAGTTGAAAATGACGGCTATGCGTCAGTGCAGCTCGGCTTTGGCGATATGAAAGCCCACAAGGTAAACAAGCCTATGAAGGGTTTCTTTGACAAGGCAGGCGTGGCGCCCAAGAAAACTCTCAAAGAGTTCCGCTTCGCCGACACCGACGCTTACAATGTAGGCGATCTGGTAAAGGCGGATGTATTCACCCCCGGCGATAAGATCGACGTTACCGGCAAGAGCAAGGGTAAGGGAACCGCAGGCGTTATCAAGAGATGGAACTTCCATCGTCTTAAAGAGACCCACGGTACCGGCCCCTGTGTTCGTCACGGCGGCTCGATCGGTGCCTGCTCCAGCCCCTCAAGAGTTTGGAAGGGCAAGAAGATGGCAGGTCACCTCGGCGCGGAGCAGGTTACAGTGCAGAACCTCACAGTTGTTAAGGTTGACGTTGAAAACAACCTCATCGCTGTAAAGGGCGCTGTTCCCGGTCCCAACAAAGGAATCGTTGTTCTCAAAGATTCCGTAAAGGCTTAAGGAAGGGGGATTATAAATGCCTAGTATTGCAGTTGTAGATATGGAAGGCAAGCAGGTCGGCACCGTTGACCTCAGCGATTCCATCTTCGGTATTGAACCCAACGCGGCGGTCATGCACCAGGTGGTCCTCAGCTATCTGGCAGCGCAGCGTCAGGGCACACAGTCCGCTCTCACACGTTCCGAGGTTTCCGGCGGCGGCAGAAAGCCGTGGCGTCAGAAGGGCACCGGCCGCGCGAGACAGGGCTCAACACGCGCTCCGCAGTGGACACACGGCGGTATCGTATTCGCTCCCAAGCCCAGAGATTACAGATTTACTGTTAACAAGAAGGAAAGAAGACTGGCTCTTAAGTCGGCGCTTTCCGTCAAGGCTGCGGAGTCTGACATCATCGTGGTAGACGCTATCACCACCGATGAGTACAAAACAAAGAAAATGGTCGCTATGCTCAACGCCATCGAGGCGAACAAGAAGACACTCATTGTGCTTCCCGAGGTAGACGACAAAGTCATCAAGTCCGCGAACAACATCCCCGGCGTCAAGACAGCGCAGGTCAACACCATCAACGTGTACGACATTCTCAACGCTGACAAGCTTGTTATCGCCAAGGACGCGGTAAGCAAAATCGAGGAGGTATACGCATGATCGCTCATGATATTGTAATTCGCCCGATCATCACCGAAAAAAGCATGCTCGGCGCGGTAAACAAGGTATATACCTTTGAAGTTGCGAAAACAGCTAACAAAATCGAAATAGCAAAAGCTTGCGAAGAGGTCTTTAAGGTAAAGGTTGCTAAGGTAAACACCGTTTCCGTCCGCGGCAGATTCCGCCGTCAGGGCAGAAACAACGGCGGCTACACCAAGAGCTGGAAGAAAGCCATCGTTACCCTGACCGAGGACAGCAAGCCTATCGAATTCTTTGAAGGCATGATGTAATCCGAAGGGTCTCGGCGCCTAGCCATCAACGGCTGCCCAAGCGGAAGCCGCTGAATGAGAAGCGCCGCAAGACTTGACATCATTCGGACTGTTAGTAGTTATGGGAGACGCCACTCCCGCAAAACCATCATGAGGAGAGTGAAACCAAAATGGCAATTAAAGTATATAAGCCGACGATCAACTCCAGAAGAAATATGTCGGTAATTGACTATTCAGGTCTTTCAAAGGTTGCCCCCGAAAAGAGCTTGCTTGCTCCCCTGAACAAGAAAGCCGGCCGTAACAGCTACGGCAGAATCACGGTTCGTCACAGAGGCGGCGGCAACAGAAGAAAATATCGTATCATCGACTTCAAGCGCAACAAGTTTGACGTCGAGGGCATCGTAAAAACTATCGAGTATGATCCCAACCGCTCCGCGTTCATCGCTCTTGTTGAGTACGCAGACGGCGACAAGTCATACATCCTGGCTCCCGAGGGACTCAAGGTCGGTTACAAGGTAATCGCCGGCGAGAATGTTGACATCTGGCCCGGCAACGCCCTTCCCCTTACCTCCATCCCCGTCGGTACCTTCGTACACAACATCGAGCTCTATCCCGGCAGAGGCGGTCAGCTGGCGCGTTCCGCCGGCAACATGGCTCAGCTTATGGCTAGAGAGGACGGCTACGCGCTGCTCAGACTTCCCTCCAACGAGCTGAGAAAGGTCCCCGAGAAGTGCATGGCTACCGTTGGTCAGGTTTCCAACCCCGACCACTTCAACGTAAAGATCGGTAAAGCCGGCCGCAAGAGAAACATGGGTTGGCGCCCGACTGTACGCGGTTCCGTTATGAACCCGAACGACCACCCGCACGGCGGTGGTGAGGGTAAATCCCCCGTCGGCCGTCCCGGCCCTGTAACCCCGTGGGGCAAGCCCGCTCTGGGTTACAAGACCCGCAAGCACAACAAGCAGAGCGATAAGCTTATCGTAAGAAGAAGAAACGGTAAGTAAGGTTGAGAAAGGAGCTTAAATTATGAGTAGAAGTACGAAAAAGGGTCCTTTTGTTCAGCCTGTCCTGCTCAAAAGAGTCCTTGAAATGAACGAAAAGGGCGAAAAGAGAATTCTTAAGACCTGGTCCAGAAGCTCAACTATTTTCCCCGAATTCGTCGGTCACACATTCGCGGTCCACGACGGCCGCAAGCATGTTCCGGTATACGTTACAGAAGATATGGTTGGTCACAAGCTCGGTGAGTTTGCCCCCACAAGAACCTTCAAGGGTCACGCCGGTTCAAAGACAAGCAAATAAGCGGAAGGAGAGTATTGCAAATGGAAGCTAAGGCAATTGCGAAATTTGTTCGCGTTTCACCCCGCAAAGTAGGCGTTGTTCTGGACCTCATCAGAGGCAAAGACGTCAAGTACGCGGAAGCTGTTCTCAAGCACACTCCCAAGGCCGCTTGCGAGCCGCTGCTCAAGCTGCTTAAGTCAGCTATGGCAAACGCTGAGAACAACCATGACATGGATGTATCCACGCTGTATGTTGCCGAGTGCAACGCCACAGCAGGCCCCATCCTTAAAAGAATTCGTCCGAGAGCACAGGGCAGAGCGTTCCGCATCAACAAGAGGACCTCTCACATCACCCTCGTTCTCAAGGAAAAAGAAGACTAAGGGGAGGTTTGAATTATGGGACAGAAAGTAAATCCGCACGGACTTAGAGTCGGTGTTATCAAAGACTGGGATTCCCGTTGGTTCGCCAACAAGAAGGACTTCGGTGCGACACTGGTTGAGGACTACAACCTCCGTAAAACACTTAAGAAGCAGCTTTACAACTTCGGAATCTCTAAAATCGAAATCGAGAGAGACGGCAAAAGAGTGCGCATCAGCATCCACTGCGCAAAGCCCGGCCTGGTAATCGGTAAGGGCGGCGCCGAGATCGAGAAGCTGAAAGCACAGTGCGAAAAAATGCTCCAAAAGCCCGTTGCCATCAACATTGTTGAGGTAAAGGCTCCCGAGCTCGACGCACAGCTCGTCGCAGAAAACATCGCGCAGCAGCTCGAGAAGAGAATCTCCTTCCGCCGCGCTATGAAGCAGAGCATCGGCAACGCTATGCGCCGCGGTGCTAAGGGTATCAAGATTATGTGTTCAGGCCGTCTCGGCGGTGCTGAGATAGCTCGCAGCGAGCAGTATCACGAGGGTACTATCCCGCTTCAGACACTTCGTGCCGACATCGACTACGGCTTTGCAGAGGCAAATACCACCTACGGCAAGGTAGGCGTAAAGGTATGGCTCTACAAGGGCGAGGTCCTCAACGTCAACGAGGCGAAGCCCGCAAGACGTCCCCGCAGAGAAGGAGGCAGAAAATAATGTTAATGCCCAAAAGAGTGAAATACAGAAGAGTCCATCGCGGCAGAATGACCGGTAAGGCGCTCAGAGGCAACAAGGTCACCTACGGTGAGTTCGGCCTTCAGGCTACCGAGCCCGCATGGATCACTTCCAACCAGATCGAGGCAGCGCGTATCGCCATGACACGTTACTGCAAGAGATTCGGTAAGGTTTGGATCAAAATTTTCCCCGACAAGCCCATCACCGCAAGACCCGCTGAGACCCGTATGGGTAAAGGTAAAGGTAATGTCGAGTACTGGGTAGCTGTTGTTAAGCCCGGCAGAGTTATGTTTGAGCTCGGCGGCGTCGACGAGGCGACTGCCAGAGAAGCTATGCGTCTTGCCGCCAACAAGCTTCCCGTTAAGTGCAAATTCGTGAAGAAAGAGGAGGGTGAGCAGTAATGAAAGCGTCAGAATTGAAAGAATTGTCCATGGAAGAGCTTCAGACCAAGCTCGCTTCCCTCAAGGAAGAGCTGTTCAACCTTCGTTTTCAGCTTGCTGTTAATCAGCTCGATAACTCAAACCGCATCGGCGCAGTAAAGAAGGACATCGCCAGAGTATCCACCATCCTTCGTCAGCGCGAGATCGCGGGTGAAGAATAAGAGAGGAGGACTTAACAGTGAGTGAAAGAAACATGAGAAAGACCGTTATCGGCAAGGTCGTCAGCGACAAAATGGACAAGACGATCGTTGTTGCGGTCGAAGACAGCGTAAAGCACAAGCTCTATAACAAAATTGTTAAGCGAACCGTTCGCTTCAAAGCACACGATGAAAACAACGAGTGCGGCGTCGGCGACCGTGTAAAGATTATGGAGACCCGTCCTCTTTCTAAGGATAAAAGATGGAGACTCGTCGAGATCATTGAGAAAGCTAAATAAGTGATTTTAGCGACTTTGAATTAAGGAGGAATAACTGTGATTCAGCAGCAAACCATCCTCAAGGTTGCCGACAACACCGGCGCAAAAGAACTTATGTGCATTCGTGTACTCGGCGGTACCAGAAGGAGATATGCCAATATTGGCGACGTTATCGTTGCTTCCGTTAAAAAAGCAGCACCCGGCGGCGTTGTTAAGAAGGGTGACGTTGTAAAGGCTGTTGTCGTTCGCTCCGCAAAGGGCGTAAGACGTGAGGACGGCACTTACATCCGCTTCGATGAAAACGCGGCTGTTATCATCAAGGAAGATAAGAACCCCCGCGGTACTCGTATCTTCGGACCCGTAGCAAGAGAGCTTCGTGATAAGGATTACATGAAGATTTTGTCCCTTGCTCCGGAAGTACTTTAATGGAGGTGTCACAATGAGTAAAGTTCATGTTAAAACAGGCGACACCGTTATCGTTATCAGCGGTAAGGATAAGGGCAAAAAGGGTCAGGTCATGGCCGTAAGCCCCACAGAAGGCAAGGTTATCGTAGAGAAAGTAAATATGGTATCCAAGCACGTTAAGCCCAGAAGAATGGGCGAGCAGGGCGGCATCATCAAGGCTGAGGGCGCAATGTACGCCTGCAAGGTCCAGATCGTTTGCCCCCGCTGCAAAAAGCCTACCAGAGTCGCTCATAAGCTCTATGAGGACGGCTCCAAGGGCAGAATCTGCGCCAAATGCGGCGAAGCGCTTTAAGGAGGAAATAAGAAATGGCAAGACTGAAAGATTACTATCTCAAGGAAGTTGCACCTGCTCTTATGACTAAGTTCTCCTACAAGAGCACAATGCAGATCCCCAAGCTTGACAAGATCGTTGTCAACGTGGGCGCAGGTGAAGCAAGAGAGAATTCCAAGGCGATCGACGCCATCAGCAAGGATCTCGCGGCTATCACGGGTCAGAAGCCCCTGGTTTGCCACGCCAGAAAGTCAGTTGCGAACTTCAAGCTCAGAGAGGGCATGCCCATCGGCGTGAAGGTAACACTGCGCGGCGAGAGAATGTATGAGTTCCTCGACAGATTCTTCAACATCGCCCTTCCCCGCGTAAGAGACTTCAGAGGTATCAACCCCAACTCTTTCGACGGCAGAGGCAACTACAACATGGGTCTGAAGGAACAGCTCATTTTCCCTGAGATCGACTATGACAAGATTGACAAGGTTCGCGGTATGGACATCTGCTTTGTAACCACCGCGAAGACAGACGAAGAGGCTCGTGAGCTTTTAACGCTGATGGGCGCACCGTTTTCTAAGTAAGGAGGGATTGTTGTGGCTAAAACAGCTATGAAAGTAAAGCAGCAGAGAAAGCAGAAGTTCTCCACCAGAGAGTACTCAAGTATGGTATTTGTCGTATTTGCTTCCGTGAGCTCGCTTACAAGGGCGAAATCCCGGGCGTAAAGAAAGCAAGCTGGTAAGCAAGGAGGAAAAAGGTTATGCAGATTACAGATACTATCGCTGATTTGCTGACAAGAATTCGTAACGCAAACGCAGCGAAGCATGATTCCGTTGAAATCCCCGCTTCCAACCTCAAGAAGTCTATTTGTCAGATTCTTGCAGACGAAGGTTACATCAAGGGATTCAATGTGATTGAAGACGGCAAGCAGGGCATCATCAAGGTGACGCTGAGATACCTCGAGGGCAAGACCCCCGTTATCACAGGTCTGCGCCGCGTGTCTAAGCCCGGCCTGCGTATTTACAGTAATGCAGAGGATATGCCGAAGGTAATGAAGGGACTCGGCGTCGCGATCATCTCCACCTCCAAGGGTGTTATGACTGATCGCGAGGCAAGACGCCAGCACGTTGGCGGCGAGGTTCTCGCTTACATTTGGTAAGAGGAGGTGCGAAAATGTCTCGAATTGGAAGAAAACCGATAAATATTCCCGCCGGCGTCGACGTTAAGGTTGACAACGGTGTTATCACCGTCAAGGGACCCAAGGGCGAGCTCAGCTACGCCTACAACCCCAACATGACAGTGGAAGTGCAGGGCGCAGAGATCACCGTAAGCCGTCCTGACGACAAAAAAGAAAACCGCTCGCTCCACGGCCTGACAAGAACGCTCATCCACAATATGGTGGTCGGCGTTACCGAGGGCTACAAGAAGGAGCTGCTGGTTAACGGCGTAGGCTATCGTGTTCAGAAGCAGGGCAACAAGTGCGTTATGAACCTGGGCTACTCCCATCAGGTGATCGTTGAGGACACCGAGGACATCAAGCTTGAGGTCCCCGATCCCAACAGAATCATCGTTGTCGGCATCGATAAGCAAAAAGTTGGTCAGTTTGCTGCCGAAATCAGAGAGAAACGTCCGCCCGAACCCTATAAGGGCAAAGGTATCAAGTACGTTGACGAGTATATCCGCCGCAAGGAAGGCAAGGCCGGTAAGGGTAAATAATTAAGGAGTGAAAAAACATGGTAAGCAGACCTGATACTAAAAAGGCACGCGCAAGACGCCATAAGAGAGTCCGCGGCAAGATCAGCGGCACCGCTGAGTGTCCCCGTTTGTGCGTATTCCGCTCCACCAACAACATCTACGCTCAGATCATTGACGACGTAGCCGGTGTAACGCTGGTTTCAGCGAACAGCCTTAAAATGGACAATGGCGGAAACAAAGAGGCAGCAAGAGCTGTCGGCAAGCTCGTAGCAGAGCGTGCAAAGGAGAAAAACATCGTTGACGTTGTTTTCGACAGAGGCGGTAACATTTATCACGGCCGTGTGAAAGAATTGGCCGAAGGCGCTCGCGAGGGCGGCCTCAATTTCTAAGGAAGAGGAGGAATCACTTTGGCTAATAAAGTAGAAGCAACAGGCGAATTGAAAGAAAGAGTTGTTACCATCAACCGTGTATCCAAAACGGTCAAGGGTGGTCGTATCTTCAAGTTTGCGGCTCTGGTAGTTGTCGGCGACGGCAACGGCACCGTGGGCTTCGGCATCGGTAAAGCGGGCGAAGTTCCCGACGCTATCCGCAAGGGCATTGAGGACGCGAAGAAGAACCTTATGAAGGTATCGCTCAGAGGAACCACCATTCCTCACGAGATCATCGGCGAATTCGGCGCCGGCAGAGTTTTGATGAAGCCTGCCGCTCCCGGTACCGGTGTTATCGCGGGCGGTCCCGTGCGTGCGGTCGTTGAGGCTGTCGGCATCAAGGATATCCGTACAAAGGCGCTCCGCTCCAACAACCCCTGCAACGTAGTCCGCGCGACTCTGGCAGGTCTTTCGGCGCTCAGAACCGCCGAAGAGGTCGCGGCTGTCCGCGGCAAGTCCGTTAAGGAAATCTTATAATAAGGGAGGTTGCATATTATGACAATTAAGTTGGTTAAGAGCCTCATCGGCTCCAAAAAGGATCAGATTGCAACCGCTCACGCTTTAGGTCTGAAGAAAATCGGCGATACCACCAATCAGCCCGATAACGCACAGACCAAGGGCAAGGTAGCAAAAATCATCCACCTCGTAGAGGTTAGTGAAGCGTAAGCAAGGAGGTGCGAACTTATGAAGTTACATGAACTTTCACCGGTCGAGGGCTCCAAGAAAAGCTCCAAGAGAATCGGTAGAGGTCACGGTTCCGGTTGGGGCAAAACAGCCGGCAAGGGACACAAGGGTCAGAAGGCCCGCTCAGGCGGCAGCATCCGTCCCGGTTTCGAGGGCGGTCAGATGCCTCTGCAGCGTCGTATCCCTAAAAGAGGTTTCAACAACATCTTTGCGAAAAACGTAGTTGCTATTAACCTCAGCACACTAAACAGAAAGTTTAACGACGGCGACACCGTTGACGCTGAATCACTTAAGGCAGCAGGCGTTGTCAAGAACGGCTTTGACGCGATCAAGGTGCTCGGCAACGGCAAGCTCGAGAAAAAACTCACTGTTAAGGTTTCTGCTTTTTCCGAATCAGCCAAAGCCGCTATCGAGGCTGCGGGCGGAAAGGCAGAGGTGATCTAATTGTTTAAGACAATCAGAAACGCGTGGACCATCCCCGATCTGAGAAAGAAGATCCTGTTCACTCTTTTGATCATCGTTGTGTTCAGAGTAGGTTCGGTCATCCCTGTTCCGTTCGTCAACACCACGGCGCTGCAGAATGTTATGCAGGCTTCCGCCGCGGCTGACAGCACAAACAACAACATGATCGCTTATCTCAACACCCTTTCGGGCGGTGCGTTCTCCAACGCGACCCTGTTCGCCATGGGTATCACACCCTACATCAACAGCTCCATTATCATCCAGCTTCTCTGCGTTGCCATCCCCGCTCTGGAAAAGCTTTCCAAAGAGGGCGAGGCGGGCAGAAGAAAGATCGGTACCATCACCCGTTATGTAACGGTTGGTCTGGGTCTTATCCAGGGTACGGCGTACTTCTTCTATCTGAAGAACTCCACCGATGAGCACGGCACCGCACTGACGTCCTACAACAAGGGCTTCTCCATGGTATTTGCCGCAATCGTCATCGTACTGGTATTCACCGCAGGCACCGCGCTGATGATGTGGCTCGGCGAGCAGATCAACAAATACGGTATCGGCAACGGTATTTCCATCCTCCTGTTCGCAGGTATTATCGCCAGACTTCCCTTCACTGTCACCATGCTCACCGAGTACTGGAAGCAGGGTCTGGGCACCGGCGAGGAAGGCTCCGCTCAGCCGAAATACTTCGCGTTTGTTATTCTTTGGGTAGTTATCTTCCTGGCTGTTATCTGGATCATCACCTTTATGCAGGACAGCGAAAGAAGGATCCCCATCCAGTACGCAAAGCGTGTGGTCGGCAGAAAGATGTACGGCGGCCAGTCCAGTCACCTTCCCATCAAGGTAGCGCTGGGCGGCGTTCTCCCCATCATCTTCGCCAGCTCCATCCTTTCTATCCCCAGCACCATCAACCTCTTTGCTAAGGTTGACAAGTCAACATTCTGGGGCAAGTTCTTCAGCTTGTTCAACTCTGACAGCTGGGTTTACATCGGTTTATACTTCATTCTTATCCTGATGTTCGCGTATTTCTACACGACCATTCAGTACAACCCCGTTGAAATGGCTAACAACCTGAAATCCAACAACGGAACAGTTCCCGGCATCCGTCCGGGCGCTCCCACGGCAGCCTACATCAAGAAGATCCTCTCCAGGATTACCCTGATCGGCGCACTGTTCCTGTCTGTGATCGCGCTGGTTCCCCTGCTCTACGGCAAGCTCACCCATATGTCGGGCCTGTCCCTGGGCGGTACCTCTATCATCATCGTCGTCGGTGTTGCTCTCGAAACCGTGAAGCAGCTTGAAAGCCAGATGATGATGCGTCATTACAAAGGTTTTCTTGACTAATTGAAAAAAATGAGGTATAATATTATGAACATTATCATGTTAGGCGCTCCCGGTGCAGGTAAAGGCACTCAAGCCGCTGTACTTTGTGAGCACTTTGGTATTCCCACAATTTCAACCGGAAACATGATTCGTGAAGCGCTGAAAAACGGCACTGAAATGGGTCTGAAAGCAAAGTCCTATATGGACGACGGCAAGCTTGTCCCCGACGAGGTAGTTATCGGCATAGTTAAGGAAAGACTTAGCAACGATGACTGCAAAAAGGGCTTCATCCTTGACGGCTTCCCCAGAACCATTCCTCAGGCCGAGGCTCTGGACACCATGGGCGTTGACATCCAGTACGTCATCAACATCGACGTACCCGACAGTGTCATCACCAAGCGTATGTCCGGACGCCGTGTTTGCGAGCAGTGCGGCAGACCCTACCACATCGAGAGCCTCAAGCCTCAGGTGGAAGGCGTGTGCGACGACTGCGGCGGCACCCTTGTTCAGCGCAAGGACGACCACCCCGACACTGTGCAGGCGCGTCTCGAGGTTTATCACAAAGAGACCGAGCCCCTTGTCAAGTTCTACGGCAAGCAGGGCAAGCTTGTTAACGTAAAGGGTATGGACACCGTGGAAGCTACCACGGCGGCCGTGCTCGAGGCGATCAAGGCGTAAGCATGGTATCACTCAAGACAGCACGGGAACTTTCTTTAATGAAAGACGCCTGCAGAATTTCCGCTGAGGCGTTGCGTGTTGCGGGAGAGGCCGTAAGGCCCGGGATTTCCACTTATGAAATCGATGAAACAGTCCGCAGGTATATCGAGAAACAGGGGGCTTCCCCCTCGTTTCTCGGATACGGCGGCTTTCCCGCGAGTGCGTGCATTTCCGTAAACAACGTGGTTATCCATGGCATACCCAAAAAAACCACCATTCTCAGGGACGGCGACATCGTCAGCGTAGACGTAGGCGCTTACTACAAGGGATTCCACGGCGACAACGCCTTTACCTTCCCTTGCGGCAGCGTCAGCGAAAGCGCCAAACGGCTGCTCTACGCCACCCGGGAAAGCCTGTATGAGGGAATTAAACAGGCGCAGGTGTTGAACCGCATCGGAGACATAGGCTCGGCGGTTCAGGAGTATGTCGAAGCTCGTAGTTACTCGGTGGTACGAAATTACGTCGGCCACGGCGTAGGTACGAAACTTCACGAGGACCCAAGCGTGCCGAATTACGGCACAAGGGGCAGGGGCGTAAAGCTTTTGCCCGGAATGACAATTGCCATCGAACCAATGGTAAACGAGGGCACACATTACACCCGTGTTCTGGGTGACAGCTGGACTGTCGTCACAGCCGACGGTAAGCTTTCGGCTCACTTTGAACACACCGTCGCCGTCACCCACGACGGCCCTAAAATACTCACTGTATGCGATTAGGGTGATTTTATGAACATACAAAAGGGAAGTATTGTAAAGGCAACTGCGGGTCGCGACAAAGAAGGCTGGTTTGTAGTGCTCGAAACAGACGGTTCCTATGCGATGATAGCAGACGGAAAGAGGCGAAGGGTGCAGGCTCCCAAACGGAAAAACCTTAAGCACCTTGCGCCGACTAATGCTGTTTGCAAGGCATCGCCGCAAACCAATCCGCAAATCAAAAAAGTGTTAAGAGAATTTATCGGAGGTTAACTTTTATGTCAAAGCAAGACGTAATTGAAGTTGAAGGCATTGTAAGAGAAGCGCTGCCCAACGCACAGTTCAAGGTGGAGCTTCAAAACGGTCACGTGATATTAGCTGTCATTTCAGGCAAATTGAGAATGAACTTCATCCGCATTTTGCCGGGCGACAAGGTTACTGTGGAGATGTCTCCCTATGACCTGACAAGAGGAAGGATCACTTGGAGATCCAAATAATCCAAGGCAACACACTATTCTTATTTTTGGAAAGGAATGATTGTAAGTGAAAGTCAGACCTTCAGTAAAGAAAATGTGCGACAAGTGCAAGGTAATCAAGAGAAAGGGCAAGATCCTCGTTATCTGCGACAACCCCAAGCATAAGCAGCGTCAGGGTTAAGTTTCGCACACAGCTTTAACAACTACTATTTATAAAATATTTTGGAGGTGCAACTGAATGGCTCGTATAGCAGGTGTTGACTTGCCGAGAGATAAAAGAGTTGAAATCGGTTTAACTTATATTTTCGGCATCGGCCGCAAGACTGCAACAGACATTATTGCTGCAACAGGCGTAAATCCTGACACTCGTGTCAGAGATTTGACAGAAGAAGACGTATCAAAGCTCAGAGAGTACATCGAGCATCACTGCCGCGTAGAGGGTGACCTCCGCCGCGACATCGCGTATGATATCAAAAGACTGATCGATATTGGCTGTTACCGTGGCGTTCGTCACAGAAAGGGACTTCCCGTTAGAGGTCAGCGTTCAAAGACCAACGCTCGTACCCGCAAAGGTCCCCGTAAGACTATGGCCAACAAGAAGAAGTAAGGAGGCACGGTACTATGGCAGCACCTAAAGGTGGAAAAAAGGTTATTCGTCGCCGTCGTGAGCGCAAGCACATTGAAAGAGGCGCGGCGCATATCCAGTCAACATTCAACAACACAATTGTCACTATTTCCGATACACAGGGCAACGCTGTATCCTGGGCAAGCGCAGGCGAGCTGGGATTCAGAGGTTCCAAGAAGTCTACTCCCTTCGCTGCTCAGTCGGCAGCCGAAACCGCTGCAAAGGCGGCTATGGAGCATGGCATGAAGTATGTCGAGGTTTATGTCAAGGGTCCCGGACAGGGCAGAGAGGCGGCTATCCGCGCGCTTCAGACCGCCGGTCTTGAGGTAACCATGATAAAAGACGTTACCCCCATTCCTCACAACGGTTGCCGTCCTCCCAAGAGAAGACGTGTGTAGTATTATTAAAGGAGGAAATTTTACATGGCTAAGAATATGCAGCCAATCGCAAAGCGTTGCAGAGCGCTTGGCATTTCTCCCGCTGTGATGGGTTACAGCAAGAAAACTTCCAACAGAAACCCCGGCGGCAAGATGAGAAGAAAAAAGAGCGAATACAGCATGCAGCTGACCGAGAAGCAGAAGGTAAAGTTTATTTACGGCATCCTCGAAAAGCAGTTCCGTGCTTACTATGAAAAGGCTGAAAAGGCTGAGGGCAAGACCGGTGAAGAGCTGCTGTCTTTGGTAGAGCGCAGACTTGACAACGTAGTGTTCCGTCTGGGTCTGGCTTCCACCAGAAGAGAGGCAAGACAGCTCGTCAACCACGCTCACTTCACCGTAAACGGCAAAAAGGTTAACATCCCCTCCTACATCGTTAAGGTAGGCGACGTTATCGCTGTAAGGGAAGCAAGCCGTTCGACCACCAGATTCAAGGCGATCGCTGAGGGCGAAAACGCTTCTATGGTAACTCCCAAGTGGCTCGAGAAGGACCAGAACCTCCTCGGCGGCAAGGTCGTTGCCAATCCTCAGAGAGATGACATCGACTATCCCGTTGAAGAGCATCTCATCGTCGAGTTGTACTCCAAGTAATCCCCATCTTTTTTCACAGGCAGATTACACACATACACCGCCATTACCTTTGGCGGCATAATGTAAGGAGGATTCGCGAATGATTGAAATAGAAAAGCCAAGAATTGAAACCGCAGAATTAACCGAGGACGGAAAGTACGGTAAGTTCGTTGTCGAGCCGCTCGAGCGCGGCTTTGGCAACACTCTCGGCAACAGCCTTCGCAGAGTGCTGCTTTCCTCACTTGAGGGCTGTGCTGTCACATCTATCAAGATTGACGGCGTTCTTCACGAATTTTCAACTATTCCCGGCGTCAAGGAAGACGTCACGGAAATTGTCCTTAACATGAAAAGCCTTGTAGCCAAGCTGGTCGAAACAAGCCCCAAGGTCGTGGAGATCCACGCCGAGGGTCCCTGCCAGGTGACCGCTGCCGACATCAAGGGTGATACCGAGGTAGAAATCCTCAATCCCGAGCTGCACATCGCCACTCTCGGCGAGGGCGCCAAGCTCAACATGGAGATCACCGTTGACAAGGGCAGAGGCTATGTCCCCGCCGAGCGCAACAAGCAGTTGAGCGGCAACAATGTCATCGGTGTTCTGCCGATCGACTCTATCTACACACCTGTGTTAAAGGTAAACTACACAGTTGACAACACCCGTGTCGGACAAATCACCGACTACGACAAGCTTACTCTCGACGTTTGGACCAACGGTGTCATCAACGCCGAAGAAGCGGTTTCGCTCGCGGCAAAGGTGCTCACCGAGCATCTTAACCTCTTTGTCAATCTCTCCGACAAGGCTTCCTCCGCGGAAGTTATGGTGGAGAAGGACGACAAGGGCAAGGAAAAAATCCTCGAAATGACCATCGAAGACCTCGATTTGTCGGTTCGTTCGTTCAACTGTCTCAAGCGTGCGGGAATCAACACGGTTGAAGATTTGATTAACAAGTCCGAAGAGGATATGATGAAGGTGCGCAACCTCGGCAGAAAATCTCTGGAAGAGGTCGTACAAAAGCTCAATTCTCTCGGTTTCAGTCTTCAGAAAGAAGACGAATAAGGTCCCTTTAAAATATTCGTAAAGGAGTGAATGAAATGCCGGGTACCAGAAAACTGGGAAGAAACACCGCGCAGAGAACCGCTATGCTGCGCGCAATGGTTACTTTCCTTCTCGAAAACGGTAAAATCGAAACAACATTGACTCGCGCCAAGGAAGTTCAGGCTATGGCGGAGAAAATGATCACAACCGCAAAAACCAACACCCTCCACAACAGACGTCTCGTTTTGGCGTTCGTTACCAAAGAGGACGTGGTTTCCAAGCTCTTTGCTGAGATCGCTCCCAAGTACGCTGACCGCAACGGCGGCTACACCAGAGTGACCAAGATCGGCCCCCGTCGCGGCGACGGCGCCGAAATGGCTATCATCGAGCTGGTTTGATCCATTTGTTTATAACTAAATCAACGGCAGGTCAAGGCTTTGCTTTGACCCGCCGTTTTGCTTTTGGGCGCGCATATCGGCGTGCCACTGTATGTAAACCTCATACTACGCAGGGGCAGACGAGCGGCGTTCTCCGCACGACCATACTCCCGCACTTGACATTCGTAATAAAAAGGCATACAATTAGTATAATAACTCTAAAGGAGACCCGGATTATGGATGATGAAAAGTTTATGGACGATAAGCTGAAAAGCGAATGGAAGCAAACCGGAAACAGCCTGGGCAAAGCCTTCCGCAACCTGGGCAAGTCGTTGATCAACACCGGCAAAAAAGGCGTTGACCGCGCGGTGGACTGGGCAGAGACGCCCGACCCGGACCCGAACATGGTGGACACCGTCGCCGAGGATGTGCCGAGGTCCGAGCCTCAGCGTGAGCCGGAGGTCGTCTCGGTCGCTGAGGAGATCAGCCGTCTTGCTGAGCTGCGCGACAAGGGCATCCTCACCGAGGAGGAGTTTCAGGCAAAGAAACAGCAGTTGCTCGGGTTATAAATATTTCGGACATACGGCAGGTCATAGCATTGGCTTTGACCCGCCGTTTCGTTATGCCCTGTTTTGCCTTAAGTCAAAACTTTTTCCGCTCTTTGCCCTCAACCCTCAGCTATACACATAATGCCCAGAATTTCCGCATAAAACCTCGGAAAATACGGCGCTTAGCCCCTGTGTTTTTGCTTGACTTCTTTTGTCGAATATAATAAAATAATGATGTATGCGAATTATAAAAAATGAGGAGTTGGAAAAGTGGTATTTTCAAGCTTAGTCTTTCTCTTTGCCTATTTGCCGCTTACTATGGTGATCTACTTCATCACCCCGCGCAAATATCGCAATATTTTTCTCTTCTTTATCAACCTGGTCTTTTACGGCTGGGGCGAGCCGCTGCTCGTGCTGCTGATGGTGTTCAACATCATCTTCAACTACATCGGCGGCTATCTGGTGGATAAGTACCGGCAGGACGTCAAAAAGAAAAAGCTCTTTTTGGCTCTGACCTGCATTCTTGACATCGGTATTCTGGGTGTATTCAAATACGCAGGGCTCTTTGTGGACACCCTCAATCTGCTGCCTTTCTTCGACATCCCCGCGGTCAAGATCGCGCTGCCCATCGGCATCAGCTTCTACACCTTCCAGACCATGAGCTATGTCATCGATGTCTACCGCGACGACGCGCCCGTGTCTAAGAGCTTCATCAATTTCGGCACCTATGTGGCGCTTTTCCCGCAGCTTATCGCGGGTCCCATCGTGCGTTACCGCGATGTTTCCGAGCAGCTTACACACCGCCGCGAAACGCTTGCCATGTTCACCAAGGGCGTAAAGCTGTTTTGCGTAGGACTTGCCAAAAAGGTGCTTATCGCCGACCAGATGGCAAAGCTGAGCGAAGCTGTTATCCTCACCGACGGCAACGGCGTGCTGGGCACCTGGGTAGGTGTTCTGGGCTTCTCCTTCCAGCTCTACTTCGATTTCTCGGGCTATTCCGATATGGCGTGCGGTCTGGGCAATATGATGGGCTTTGAGTTCCTCAAGAACTTCAACTACCCCTATATTTCCGAATCTATCACGGACTTTTGGCGCCGCTGGCACATTTCGCTGTCCACGTGGTTCAAGGAGTATGTCTATATCCCGCTGGGCGGCAACCGCAAGGGCGTGCCGCGCCAGATACTCAATTTGATGATCGTCTGGGGTCTGACCGGTCTGTGGCACGGCGCCGCATACAACTTCATCCTCTGGGGTCTGTACTACGGCATTTTGCTCATCCTCGAGAAATTCGTGCTCAAGCGCTTCCTCGACAAGCTGCCCGCCGTGCTTAGGCACATCTACGCTATCTTCATCGTGCTGATCGGCTGGGGTCTGTTCTACTTCACAGACATCAATCAGCTTCTCGTCTTTTTGCAGAACCTCTTTGACGGCAGCCGCGGTCTGTGCGACGAGCACACGCTCAACACAATACTCAGCTTCCTTCCTATGCTCTGCGTTGCGGCGGTTGCAAGCACCCCGCTCGCGTCAAAGCTGTATCTCAAGGTCGCCGGCACCCGCTATATCTGGATCGCGGAAACTCTCTTTGTCTGCACAGTGCTCACCCTTTGCACCGCCGCGCTGGTCAGACAGGAGTACAGTCCCTTCCTCTATTTCCGTTTCTGATGCAAGGGGTGATATGAAATGAAACATTACGCAGACAACAATTCACATAAGAGCGCGCCGCGCCACAGCGCCAAGTCTTCGGGGGGAAAGCGTTACGCCGCTTCCTCCAAAAGACCTGCAGAGCGCGTAAACCGTGACCGCTACGAAAAAAAGCCCACGGAGCTGCGCATAAAGCGCTCATCGGCAAAGGCAGACGACGCCACGAAGATCTATCCCTTAAAGAAATCTGACGCAGCCAAGCTTTCTTCCGGCTCCAAGCGTCCGCGCACGCAGTGCGTAGGCACGCCCACGGCGCCTGTGCCGCCTTCCAAGGCGGGCTACGCTCCCGCGTTTATCTTTGCGGGTTTCATTCTCGCTATGTCGCTGCTGTTTATCTTTCTGCCGAAAAAGGGCTTCAGCGAGACCGAAAAGCGCTATCTTTCCGATTTCCCCAAAACCACGGCTGAAACCGTGATGAACGGCAGCTTCGGCAAGAGCTTTGAGGCGTATATCGCCGACCATTTCCCTACGCGAAACCTTTGGGTGGGCATCAATGCCTACGCTACCCTCGCCGAGGGCAACAACGGTGCCAACGGCGTATACAACTGCAAGGACGGCTATCTTATCAATAAGCCCATCCCCGAGAAGAACCAAATAAAGCGCAACGTGATGATTTTGCAGGAGTTCAAGGAAACCGTAGGCGATGTGCCGATGTCCGCGCTTTTTGTCCCTTCCACGGGCTATATCTGCGAGGACAAGCTGCCTCTGCTGCACGACAGCTACAACGACGACGCGTATTTTGAGCGGGTGTCGCAGGGCATGAAGGATGGCGGCATAGATTTTGTCGACCTCAGGCAGACCTTCAAGGACGCCTATAAAAGCGGCTCACAGCTCTATTATAAGACCGACCACCACTGGACCACTGAGGGCGCTTACACCGCTTATACGGCGTTCTGCGAAAGCGCAGGACTCACTCCCGCGCCGCGCGGCAGCTTTGCCTTGGAAAAGTATAAGGACTTCTACGGCACTACCTGCTCCGGCAGCGGCTTCCTGCTCAATGAAAGCGACACTGTGACGGTTTGGCAGAATCCAAACAACACCGAGGACAAGATCTCCGTGCGCATCACCGACGATGACCAGATCAAAACCTCAAATTCCATGTATTTTACGGAGCATGACAAGGAACGCGACAAGTACCCCATCTTCCTCGACGGCAACCACGCGCTCACCGAGATAACCAACGACAACGTCAAGGACGGCAAGATCGTGGTCATCAAGGACAGCTTCAGCCATTGTTTCGCTCCCTTCCTCGCCGAGAATTACCACACTGTTATCCTGGTGGATATGCGCCTGTTCAAGCAGGATCATGTGTCCGATCTGGTCAAGATAGAAAAGCCCGACCAAATCCTCTGCCTGTACGGTATCGATAACTTTGCTCAGGATATGGATCTGCCGGATCTGTATTAATATCAAATGTAATATAGGCGCAGGACCGCATTGGTTTTGCAAAACAAACAGCTCCCTTTTTGAGGGAGCTGTTGTTATATCAAGATCAATTGCTGACTATCATCAAAAAGCTTTGCGGCGCGAGTTTCACGGTGCCGTCGGAAATGGTCGCTTCTCCGATCTTATAAATCACGTCGCCGTTGTAGTCGGTGGCGATCTCGGCGGGCTTGCCCAGGGGATTGAAGAACATCACCATGCTGCCTCTGCGGTAGGCAAAGGGAAGCTTATCGTCCTGCACAATAAATTCCAGTTCGCCGTTGCCGTGAAGGTCGCTGTATTTGTGGCGAAGCGCGATCATATCGGTAACTATGCGGTATATGCTGTCGGGGTCGTCCTTTTGGTTTTCAACCGTAGGGGCGTCCTCGTTTTTGTCAACGGGCAGATAGGGCTTGCTGTTCTCGGAGAAGCCGAGGTTTTTGCCGGAGCACCACTGCATGGGTGTGCGCGAGCCGGTGCGGGAGAAGCCGCCTTCCTTGCTTACGAGCTGTGCCTGATAGCGCATGCCGATCTCGTCGCCGTAGTAGAGGAAGGGCACTCCCGGCATGGTGAATATGAAGGCGTTCACCAGCTTTATCGCCTGCTTGTCAAGGTAGGCGGTAACACGCGGCATATCGTGGTTGTTGGTCATAAAGCAGATGTAGCCGTTCTGCTTGGTGCGGTTGTAGGCGGGCAGATACTCCTCGGCAAAGCCCTTCAGGTCGCCCAGACCGTTGGGGTTGAACACCGCCAGATCGCCCCACTCGCCAAAGCGGAACAGGCGGCTGTAGCCGTTGCCGTAGTGGTCAAGGTAAAAGTCCATGTGGAAGCCCGCGTTGTTTATCGCGCGGTCGGGATGGCACCATTCGCTCACCATAGCCGCCTCGGGGTAATCCTTGTCGAGCATCTCGCGGACGCCGCGCCATATCTTTGCGGTGGCGATTTTTTCGTCGTCGTTTTTTACCAGCGAGTCCGCCATGTCCACGCGGAAGCCGTCGGCGCCCTTGTCCAGCCAAAAGCGCATCACAGCCTTGATAGCCTCGGCGGTGCGCAGACAGTCGGGATGATCCGGCGGAAGCTGCCATTCGGGATGGGTAATATTGTAAAAGCCGTAGTTCAGCGCGGGCTGCGAGCTGAAATAGTTTACCATGTAGTTGCCGTTGCGCTCGCAGATGCCGCACATCAGGCGGTATTCGGGCGGAGCGTCCCAAACGCTCTTGGTGAAGATGTAGCGGTTGCTCAGGTCGGTTTCAACGGCGCGCTTTGCCATTTGGAACCACGGGTGGGTGTCGGAGGTGTGACCCGGCACCAGGTCCAGCAGTATCTTCATGTCCTTGCGGTGCGCCGCCTCAAACAGCCTCACCAGGTCCTCGTTCGTGCCGTAGCGCGGTGCGACCTTGTAGTAATCGCGCACGTCGTAACCGGCGTCCATAAAGGGCGAGTCGTATACGGGATTAAGCCATATGGCGTTGCAGCCCAGCCCCTTTACATAGTCCAGTTTTTCTATAATACCGTTTATATCGCCGATGCCGTCGTTATTGGAATCGTAGAAGCTCTGAGGATAGATTTCATAAAACACAGCGTCGTTTAGCCATTTAGGCATATGGAACACCCCTTGGTAATATTTTGTTGATTTTAGTATAACATTGATGTTTTGATTTGGCAATATGATTTCCAATAAAAATCACTTGCTTTTTTTGTTATCTCAGCATAGTATGATAAGAGTTAAGGGTAGAGGGCGTTCTGCTTACAAGGCGAAGTATGCCCGAATGACGAACACCCGAAACCGACCGCCGAGATAGATCGCTCGAAAGGAGAGGAGAATTTGAGGATCAGCAAACTGGACACGCACCGCGTACTGGTGGTGCTGGCAGACAGAGATATGTGCGATTTTGAGCTTGATTTTGACAAGCTGAGCATGGAAAACGACCATACCCGCAGGATACTGCTGCGGCTGACAAGGCTTGCCTGTCGCAAGACCGGCATCGACTTCCGCGGCAAACGAATGAGCGTTGAGGCGCTGATGATGGGGGAGGGCTGCTATCTGCTGGTGACGGTAAAGGCGCATGGGCACCGCTATACGCTGCGGCGCGGCGCGGGTGTCTGCTATCGCTTCGGGGACGTCTCCGCCTTTCTTGATGCGGTGGAGGCGGCTTACCGCCTGCCATACCGCATGGCGAAAACCGCCGCCTGCGAATGGGACGGCGCGTATTTTCTGCTGTTTGAATACCCTGCCGTGCCAAAGCCCGTTCACCGTGTGTTAAGCGAGTTTGCCGAGCGCCGAGGCAGCGGGTTGAAATGCGTCATGGTGCGCGAGCACGGCAGGCTGCTTTGTCCGCAAAACGCCGTGGCGACCATCGGCAAAAGCCTGATTTAGACAGTCGGCAGAAAATGACTGTCGCGATTTTGCGTAATTATTTACAAAACTATTGTAAAATACGACAGAATTATGTTATAATAGACATAAAAATAAAGGAGGGGTTTCCCATGAACAAAACTATCACTTCCGCAGCTTCAAAAATGGCATATAAAGTTTTACACATGAAAAAATCAACAAAAATCGCCATAGGCGTCACCACGGCTGCCTCTGCCGCCGCTGCCGGCACCATCGCCTTTAAGGCGCGCCAGGCAAAAAAGCAGGAGCGCAGCATAAAAAGCCTGATGATGGAGGATGCTATCAAGCGTCTGCCCAAGCCCCGTCCGATAGAGGACACCTACGAGGAGGCTCTCAAGCAGAGCGCACAGCCCTATTGTCTGCCCGATTTCGCGCGCAAGAGCATCGGCTTCACCGAGCTTGACGAATTTACCGACACCTTCATTTTGGAGCCTAAGGAGGAGTACAGCGACTTTGTGATTTTTTACATCCACGGTCACAACTTCTGGGCAGACCCGGCCAAAATGCAGTTCAGGTTCTGCCGCAGCCTCGCCGACACTCTGGGCGCCAAGCTGGTGCTGCCGGTCTACCCCAAGGCGCCGACGCATCATGTTGTCGAGGTACATGAGATGCTGCTCGAACGCTATCTCTACCTTGTGAACGAAAAAGGCATCGATCCTAAAAACATAGTCTTTGCCGGCGACGCCGCAGGCGGCGGACTGGCGCTTTCGCTGCTCCAAAGGATCAGGTATCAGGCGCTGCCCATGCCCAAGCAGGCGATACTGTTGTCGCCGTGGCTCGACATCTCCAACACCAACATCGAGATGGAGGCGCTTCAAAAGGACGATCCCATGCTAAACATCGAGCGCCTTCGCTTCCAGGGCAAGGAGTACGCGGGCGACGTAGGCGTGGAAAGCCCCGTTGTCAGCCCTCTGAACGGTGATTTAAAAGGCCTGCCGCCCATCAGCGTTTTCAGCGGTACACACGACATACTCAGCGCCGACGCGGTCGAGCTGGAAAAGCTCGCCATAGAGCAGGAGCTGGACATTAACGTTTACCTATTTGCCAATCAGGTTCACTTCTTCGCGGCGCTGCCCATTCCCGAGGCAAAGGAGGCGCTGGAGCTGATCGCCGAGGATGTGTTCGGCGTGGAGGACGAGGACATAGAAGAAGAATACCCGGACGAGGAGGCTTTTGAGGAGGAAGTGCTCGAGGAGCTGGACGCGCTCGACACGGATCCTGCCGAGGAGATCATCATAGAAGCCGACGAAGCGGAGTAAAATTCTATTATTAACAGCAACAGGGACGTGTATCAAAACACGTCCCTGTGATTTTTTTATTTTGCAGCCTTAAGCAGCTTTTCCCATTCTTTGATGATAGCCCTGTCGGCGAAATAGTCTATCTTCATAGCCTTCTGCACTCTGGCAAGGGTGGCGTTGGTGGTTTCCCTTGCCTTTGCAGTGCCCGCCTGCAGTATATCGTAAACGGAAGAGATGTCCTTCTCCCACTTGGCGCGCTCGGCGCGGATGGGGCTGAGGGTTTCCTCAAGTACCTGTATCAAAAACTTTTTGCACTTGCCGTCGCCCAGACCGCCGCGGCGGTAATGCTCCTTCATTTCCTCAAGGTTTGCGTATTCGGGCAGGTACTCGGCGAAGTGATCGTCGGTGCAGAACGCGTCCAGATAGGTGAACACCACGTTGCCCTCGGTGTGACCCGGGTCCTCGATGCGCAGGTGGGTCGGGTCGGTGAACATCTTGCCGTTGACCTGCGTCTTGACCGTTTTGGCGGAATCGGAAAGATAGATGCAGTTGCCCAGCGACTTGCTCATCTTAGCCTTGCCGTCTACGCCGGGAAGACGGCGCTGGGTCTCGTTTTCGGGGATCATAGCCTTGGGCAGCACCAGCGTTTCGCCGTACAGGCGGTTGAATTTCTCAACTATCTCGCGGGTCTGCTCTATCATAGGCAGCTGATCCTCGCCCACGGGCACAACGGTGGCGTCAAACGCCGTGATGTCCGCCGCCTGCGACACGGGGTAGTTGAAGAAGCCCACGGGCAGACCTTCGTCGGCAAAGCCGCGCATTTGAATTTCCGCCTTTACGGTTGGGTTGCGCGCCAGACGCGCGGTGGTGACGAGGTTCATGTAGTAGAAGGTAAGCGCGTGCAGCGCGGGCAGCGCCGACTGAACGCAGATGGTGGTTTTTTCGGGGTCGAGTCCCACGGACAGATAGTCCAGCACCACGTTGATAATGTTCTCGCGGATCTTGCCGGGGTTGTCAGCGTTGTCGGTCAGCGCCTGATCGTCCGCGATAAGGATGTTGATCTCGTCAAACGCGCCGGAGTTTTGCAGCTCCACGCGGCGTTTCAGCGAGCCGACATAGTGACCCAGGTGCAGTCTGCCGGTCGGGCGGTCGCCCGTGAGGATGATTTGCTTTTGTTCCTTGTTTTCCATTATGCATCAACCTCCTGTTTGCCGGTTAGTTGTTGATAAAGCTCCTGTGAATTGTTAAAAGACTGCTCATCGTGGAACCTGTCTGAGCAGCGGTTTGCAAGCTCGCCCAAAATCTTTATGCCCTTTTCGAGCTGTTCGTCGGTGGGGGTGGAGAAGTTGATGCGGAAGCTGTGGCACTCCTCGTTTTCGTCGGTGAGGAAGGCGTTGCCGGGGACGACGCAGACCTTGCTAAGCACCGCTTCCTTGCAGAAGGCGGGCATATCCACGTCCTCGGGCAGGTCGCACCAGATGAACAGACCGCCGTCGATCTTGTGATAGGTGATGGCGGGAGCGCAGTATTTGTCAAGCAGATCCATGCAGAACTGCGCCTTTTTGGTGTAGATGTCGCGCAGCATTTGCAGGTGCGCGTTAAAGTCGTATTTGGTGATGAACTCGTCGCAGACGACCTGTGACCAGATGTTGGTGTGGACGTCGTTGCCCTGCTTGCAGACCACCAGCTTCTGGAATATAGGCTTGGGCGCGATGGTGTAGGCGACGCGCATGCCCGGGGAGATGACCTTTGAGAAAGAGCCGGCATAGATAACTACGCCTTCGGTGTCGAAGCTCTTGATGTTGGGCAGGGTCTCGCCGCTGTAGCGCAGGTCGCCGTAGGGGTTGTCCTCCAAAATCAGCACGCCGTACTGCTTTGCAAGCTCGTACATCTTTTTGCGCTTCTCAAGGCTCATGGTCACGCCCGAGGGGTTCTGGAAGTTGGGAATGGTATAGATGAACTTCGCGTTGGGGTTGGCTTTCAGCTTTTCCTCAAGCTCGGTCATGCTCATGCCGTCGGGCTCCACGGTAACGCCCACCAGCTTTGCGTTGTAGCTGCGGAAGGTGTTAAGCGAGCCGATGAACGACGGCGCCTCGACGATGACTACGTCGCCCTCGTTGACCAGCGCCTTGGTGCACAGATCCATGATCTGCTGTGCGCCGGTGGTGATGAGGATGTCGTCGCTGTCGCTGCCGGTGTTGTGCTCGCGCTTCATGTAGTCGAGCATATGCTGACGCAGAGGGGTGTAGCCCTCGGATACGCTGTATTGCAGCACGCTGATGGGATTGTCGCGCAGCACACGCGCCGAGATTTCCTCAATAGCCTTCACGGGGAAGGCGTCGGACGAGGGGTTGCCCGCTGAAAGCGAAACAACGCTCGGGTCAGCCGCGTATTTGAATATCTCACGTATCGCGCTGGGCTTCAGGTTAGATACTCTGTCGGAAAAAGTGTACTCCATTTTCATTACCTCTTTATTCTTAAAGTGCTTTTTTAATAAAAGTGCTTTTTATATTGTATCACTTTTGGACGGGTTGTGCAAGTGCTCCGGCACACTTTCTCGCCTTCTCTTGGCAGTATGCAACGCCCTGCCGCGCAAGAATAGGGCAAAACAAAACGGCGGGTCAAAGTCTTGCTCTGACCTGCCGTTTGAACTTGTGTATTTCAACAGCCGAAGCTCTGCCGCGCCAAAATCAATCGAAGAATTTGGAGTGGATGGCCTTTACAGCCTTGTCGGCGTCGTTGATGTCGATAAGGACGGAGACCTTGATCTCGCTGGTGGAGATCATCTGAATGTTGATCTGAGCGTCATAGAGCGCCTCGAACATCTTGGTGGCGACGCCCGCGTGGCTCTCCATGCCGGCTCCGACGATGGAGATCTTGGCTACCTCGTCATCGTAGAGCACTTCCTTTGCGCCGTGGCTTACCATGTAATCCTCAAGAGCCGCTACCGCTTCCTTGCCTCTTTCCTTGGCGACGGTGAAGCTGATGTCCTTTTTGCCGTCGTGTCCGATGGACTGAAGGATGATGTCAACATTGATGTCCTTGGCGGACAGCTTGGAGAACATCTTGAACGCGATGCCCGGGATATTGGGAACGCCGATTACCGAGATTCTTGCTACGTCTGTGTCTTTGGCAACGCCGCTGATTAACATTTTTTCCATTTTTGTTTTCTCCTTTACAATTGTACCGGGCGCGTTCGTCAGACTGGAAAGCACCTCGAGCTCGATGTTATATTTTTTCGCCATTTCTACGGAACGGTTGTTGAGGACCTGAGCGCCCAGTGTGGCAAGCTCCAGCATCTCGTCATAGGAGATCTCCTTGAGCTTCTGCGCGTTTTCTACCTTGCGGGGGTCGGCGGTGTAAACGCCTTCCACGTCGGTGTAGATCTGGCACAGGTCGGCGTGCATAGCCGCCGCGATAGCCACCGCGCTGGTGTCTGAGCCGCCTCTGCCGAGGGTGGTGATGTCGCCGTGACGGGAAATGCCCTGGAAGCCCGCGACCACGACGATGTTCTTCTTGTCGAGCGCCTCGCGGATCCTCTCGGCGTTTACGCGCTTAATGCGCGCGCTGGTGTGTGCCGAGGAGGTCTCAAAGCCCGCCTGCCAGCCCAGCAGTGAGGTGGCGTGATAGCCAAGCTTTTCGATTGCCATAGCCAGCAGGGAGATAGAGATCTGTTCGCCCGCCGCCAGCAGCATATCCTTTTCTCTGCGGGAAGCCTTGGGGTTGATCTCCTCAGCCTTGGCGATCAGATCGTCGGTGGTGTCGCCCTGGGCGGATACCACTACCACGACGTCGTTGCCCTTTTTGAAGGTGTCGGTCACGATTCTCGCGACGTTCATGACGCGCTCGGCGTCGCGCACCGAAGTGCCGCCGAATTTCTGTACAATTAAACTCATGTGCTTTACTCCTTCTTATTTCTTTAATCCGGTATACCGAATTAACTTAAATGTCTCCTATGCGAATGGTGGAAAGGATGGTGACGCCCTCGCCTTCAAGAGCCTTGCACTTGCTCTCAAAGTCGCGGTAGGACATCTCCTGTGTCAGCAGCGCCAGCTCGTCGCCGTCCTTTACGGAGTCGATCTCGCCGAATACCTGCTCCGCCTTTTCGGCGGCGCCCTCGCCGCTGCATCTTACATACATCGCGGACACGGAATCGCGCCAGTCGATGATGTTGCTTCCGTCGCCGTCAGCCCAGAACAGGAAGCGCCTTGCCTTAAGGTGCTTGCAGCAGTCCACAACATCGGCTACCACTGCGCTGGCGGTGGGCAGCTTGCCCGCGCCCTTGCCGTAGAACACCACGTCGCCCGTGCAGTCGCCGCGCACCATGATGCCGTTGAACTCGTTTACGATGTTGGAAAGCTGGCTCTTGAAGGGTACCAGCATGGGAGCGGTGATGATGTCGATCTTGCCGTTCTCAAGCTTTTTGACCCTGCCGATCAGCTTGATGACATAGCCGAAAGCCTCGGCGAAGTTGACGTCCTCCAGCGTGATAGCGGTGATACCCTCGGTATGTACGCTTTCGGGATAGACGTGCTTGCCAAAGGCGAGTGACGCCAAAATGCAGATCTTGCGGCAGGCGTCGTGACCTTCGATGTCGGCTGCGGGATTGCGCTCGGCAAAGCCCAGGTCCTGAGCAAGCTTGAGAGCGTCGGCAAACTGCATGCCGTCCTCTATCATTTTAGTCAGAATAAAGTTGGTGGTTCCGTTTAAGATACCCGCTACCTCGCCTACGTTGTTGGCGACCAAACACTGGTTCATGGGGCGGATGATGGGGATGCCGCCGCCAACGCTCGCCTCGAACATGAAGTTGACGTTTTCCTCCTTGGCGATGGAGAGCAGCTCGGCGCCGTGCGCGGCTACCAGCTCCTTGTTGGAGGTGACAACGCTTTTGCCTGCTTTCAGGCAGCGCTTTACATAGTCATACGCGGGGTTCAGACCGCCCATTACCTCAACCACTACGCGGATCTCAAGGTCGCCCAGGATCTCCTCGAAGTTTTTGGTGAAGCGCTCCGCGACGGGACTGTCGGGAAATTCTCTGAGATCAAGGATCTTCTTGATATAGATTTCCTCGCCCAAGCCGGAAAAGAGCTTCTGCTTGTGCGTCAGAAGGATTTCGGCGACGCCGGAGCCTACGACTCCGTGTCCCATAATTGCTACTGATACCATATTTACCTTACCTTTCTATTATTGTGACGCGCGTCTCTCAAAACGCCCGACACTCAACTTTTCACTTTCCTCGGTGATGCTTTATCACGGCTCGGCACCGTCACCGCCGCCGCCCACGTCGCCGCTGCTCGCGTCGCCGCTGCTCGCGTCGCCGCCGCCGCTTCCTCCTCCGTCATCGGAAGAAGCATCTTCGCCGCCGGAGGACTCGGCGCCTCCTCCCGAGGGTTCTCCCGCTCCCGAAGGCTCCGCTCCCGAAGGATCGGCGTTTCCGCTGGGAGATACCGCGGGCTCGGTGCCGATTTCACCCGAAACGTCGGGGGTGCTTTCGCCGCCGGCAGTCGGGTCATAAGAGATTGGCTCATAATACGGGTCGCCGAACGCGGGCATGTTGTCCTTGGTGTAGTAACCGATATACTTGCCCGTGACGTTTTCGGTGGAAACCACCAGACCCGTCATAGGATTGTAGGTCGCCGCGATAACATTGGTAGACAGCTTGTAATCCTTTGGTTCCTTGTTTTTAAGGTACTCGCTCATAACGGTGTTGAAGAACTTCGCCGAGCGCGTTTTGTCTGTGATGGTGGCGGGTATGTCAAAGCCCGTCCAGGTCGCCATTACCGCGTAGGGCGACATTCCGCAGTACCAGCAGTCTCTGTCTTCGTCCGTGGTACCTGTTTTGCCCACGATGTCCCAACCCGGGATTACCGCGTAGTTGGCGTAGGTGTGGTTGGTAGAAATTACCGTTTCCATATTATAGTGCAGCAGGCGGTTCATAATGGTGGCGGTTTCGGTGGAGTACGCCTGACGCGGCACACGGTCGCGGTTGTCTATTATGACGTTGCCTTCGCTGTCGGTAACATAGTAGTAGGTGTATGGCTCGTAGTAAAGGCCGCCGTTGCCCATATAGGTGAACGCCGCAGCCATTTCGCGCACGCTCACGCCGCCTGTCAGACCGCCTATGGACAGCGCACCGATGTGGTAGCTGTCGGCTTCGTCAAGCATCTTGAAGCCCATTTTTGTGGTTGCCTGTTCATAGGCGACGGAAGGACCGCCTATCATCTTCATGGTCTGCACCGCCGTGGCGTTTGAGGAACGCTCGATGGCGTCGGGCAGGATAAGCTGTCCCAGATAGCTGCCGTAGGCGTTTTTCGGGCCGGGTATCTTGCTGCCGTCGGCGCCTGTTTCATAATCCTCAAGCGGTTCGTCCTTGACGAAGGAGGAGTAGTAGAGCTGCTTGCTTTCGATTGCAAGCGGATAAACCAGCACGGGCTTGATGGAAGAACCGGGCTGCAGCGCCGAATGCATGGCTCTGTCCCAGTCAAGCGGACCGGTTTTACGGCGCGAGCTGCCTACGGTGGCTATCACTCTGCCGTCAAAGTCCATCAGCACCGAGCCTATCTGTATCTCGGGGTCGGCGGCGGTGTCCATGTTAAGCGCCGCGCTCTCAATAAAGTCCTGCATCTGCTCGTCCATGGCGCTGTAGATGCTCAGACCCTCGGTGTATATCTTTTCACTCGCCGCGCCCTCGCTTATGTTGTAGCGCTTTGCAAGGTCGCGCCGCAGGTCGTAGATCATCTGGTTGTAGTACCAGTTCTGTACGTTGTCCTCTTCTTCCTCTTCGTCATCGTCGGAGTGGTTGGCGGAGAAGCCCACAAAGGTCATGTTTTTGCGTTCCTCAAGGGCAGAGTCCAGCTCTTCCTCGGTTATCTTGCCCTGGTCGTACATCTCATACAGGATGTTCTCGCTGCGTATGCGGTTGTTCTCGGGATAAAGCAGAGGATTCCAGTGCGAGGGGTTCTGGGTGATGCCCGCGATAGCCACGCACTCGGCAAGCGAACATTCCTTTATGCTCTTGCCGAAATAAAGCTGTGCCGCCGCCTCAACGCCCTGGCAGTTGTTGCCGTAGTTGACGACGTTGAGATACGCCTCGAGTATCTGCTCCTTGGTGTACTCCTGTTCCAGCTTCAGCGCCTTGGTTATCTCGCGCAGCTTTCGGTTGAGCGATACCTCGTTGTCAAAGGTGAGGTTCTTTATCAACTGCTGGGTTATGGTGGAGCCGCCGTAGGAGTTTGAGCCGGTCACCAGCGAGCCTACCGCCGAAATGGTACGCGTCCAGTCAACGCCCTTGTGGTCAAAGAAGCGCTTGTCCTCAATGGTCACCTGCGCGTCCTTCATATACTGCGGTATGTCGGCGTAGTCTACCCAAATGCGGTTTTCCACATCGTATAGCTTTTGACGCTCGGTAAACTCGCCCGTTTTGCTGTCCTTTACAAATATCCGGCTGGTCTGGTTCATGGACTTCGCCTTGAGGTCGATGCCCGTCGGCTCTTTCGACAGGTGGTAAATATAGATGCCGAGCGATGCCACGGTTATCGCGCCCGCGATAAAGCAGACGATGAACACCGTAAGCAGCATTTTGCCCAGCGCCTTGAAAAACCGCTTGACGCCGCTTTCCCTTTTGGGCGGATCCACAACCACGTCGGTGGATTTGTCAGTGTAATTACTGATATCCGTTTCACGTTTATTGCGCATATTAACTCCTTTTGAAGTAAGCTTTTATATTGTAAACATATTTAATATGTATTATAGCACTTTACATCAGAAAAATAAATAATAAAAAACAATTTTTTGATAGAAAAAAACCGCGCGGCGGCGGTTAATTTTATGAAAATGGGTGAATATTTCAGCCCCGACGAACAATACTAATCGCAAAAGACAGCAAAAAGGGAGTGCTTGTATGAAAAAGCTGGTGGCAATAACGGGGCTGGTGCTCATTACCTGCGTTTGTGTCGGCGCCGCGGCGCAGACCGAAACAGCGCCCTCCGAAACGGCAGCGGTCGCCGTCGGGACCACCGTGCCGCAGGGCTATATCATCCGCGACAGCGGCGGCAGGGTAGCGGTGTTCAAAAGCGGCGGCAGCGCCCCTGTGATAGTCACAAAAACCCGCACCGACGACCTGCCCAGGTCCGACGCCCGTCTTATCCGCGAGGGCATAGAGGTGCAGGACGAGCGACAGCTTAAGAGGGTGCTGGAGGATTTTTGCTCCTAGGTGACCGGCGCCGCCGTCCCGACAAAAGGCGGCGCGTTTATCGGTCGTCAAAGAATTTGATGAAGCAGTAAAGCGCCGCTGCGGGTACCGCCTGCAATCTATTGAAAGGATTGACTTTTATCTCGTTTTGCGGTATGATAATAACGATAATGTCTTACTATGCGAAAAACCGGCTTTTTGCGGTTTTATTTTGCAAAAGCCTGTGAAATCGTGCGTTAAACGAGTAAAGGAGACAGTACATATGATTTCAACCGTAATAGATCAGACCCTGGGTCTGGAATTTCCGATTTTTCAGGGCGGAATGGCTTGGGTAGCCGACGCGTCCCTCGCCGCGGGCGTATCAAACGCGGGCGGTCTGGGCTTGATAGCGGCGATGAATTCCAACGGCGAGCAGCTCCGTTCCGAAATCAAAAAATGCAAGGAGCTTACCGACAAGCCCTTCGGCGTAAACATCATGCTGATGAGTCCCTTTGCCGACGAGGTGGCGGACGTAGTGGTTGAGGAGAGTATCCCCGTTGTCACCACCGGCGCGGGCAACCCCGGCAAGTATATGGAAAAGTGGCTTGCAGCAGGCATCAAGGTCATTCCCGTCGTTCCCTCCGTCGCGCTAGCAAGGCGCATGGAGAAGCTGGGCGCTTTCGCGCTCATAGCCGAGGGCGGCGAAAGCGGCGGTCACGTAGGCGAGCTCACCACCATGGCGCTGGTACCCCAGATAGTGGATGCGGTCAAGCTTCCCGTCATAGCGGCGGGCGGTATAGCCGACGGCAGACAGGTTGCCGCGGCGTTCATGCTGGGCGCTGTGGGCGTTCAGGTGGGCACACGCTTTTTGGTGGCGAAGGAATGTACCATCTCGCAGGCGTATAAGGACAAGGTGCTCAAGGCGAAGGACATAGATTCGGTCGTCACGGGCAAGCGCCTCGGACATCCCGTGCGCTCCATCCGCAACAAGTTCACCAGAGAGTACGCCAAGGCTGAATACGATTCCTCCTCGGTTTCGGACGAGGAGCTTGAAAAGATGGGCGCGGGCGTGCTGCGCCTTGCCGCGCGCGAGGGCGACGTTCAAAACGGCTGCGTCTTAGCCGGTCAGGTCGCCTCTATGGTCACCCGCGAGCAGACCGCGCGCGAGATTATCACCGAGATGTTCGGCGAGGCCGAAGCGGTGCTGAACGGAGCGACAAAATGGGTAAAATAGCATTTGTTTTTTCAGGACAGGGAGCGCAGTACAGCGGCATGGGAAAGGCGCTGTACGACTCTTCGCCCGCCGCAAAGGCGGTATTCGACATGGCGGACAGCATCCGCGAGGGCACCTCGCGCCAGTGCTTTGAGGGCACGATGGAGGAGCTTACGCAGACCGTCAACACCCAGCCCTGCGTCTTTACGGCGGATCTTGCCGCGGCGCGCGCCCTGCGTGAAGCGGGCATAGTGCCCGACTGCGTAGCGGGCTTTTCGCTCGGCGAGATAGCGGCGCTCGCCTTTGCGGGCGTGCTCTCCGACGAGGAGGCGTTCAAGCTTGTCTGCAAGCGCGGCGAGCTGATGGACGAGGCGGCAAAGAAGAACCCCGGCGCCATGGTGGCGGTGCTCAAGATCGCCCCCGAGGTTGTTGAGGAGGTCTGCTCTGGCTTTGAAAACACCTATCCCGTCAACTACAACTCTCCTGCTCAGACAGTGGTTGCAACGACGACCGAGAACGCCGAGGCGTTCTGCGAGGCAATAAAGGAAGCGGGCGGCAGAGCCAAGGTGCTGCCTGTCAGCGGTGCCTTCCACTCTCCCTTTATGGCAAGCGCCGCCGAGGGGCTGGCTGAGTATATGGAGGACATTTTCTTCTCCGACCCGCAGATCACCCTATATTCCAACTACACGGCGCAGCCGTACGAGGGCGATTACAAAGCGCTCGTGCGGGCGCAGGTAGAAAATCCCGTGCGCTGGCAGACCATCGTTGAAAGCATGAGGGCGTCGGGTGTGGACACCGTCATCGAGGTAGGCGTGGGCAAGACCCTCCAAAACCTCTGCAAGCGCACCTTTGACGACATAGAAGCCTTCAAGGCAGAGACCCCTGAGGACATTGAGAAGCTAAAAAACTAAACCGAATAATACATAAACTATCGCAGGACAATACGAGAGGTAAACTTATGGACTTTAAAAACAAAACCGCCGTTATCACGGGCGGCTCACGCGGCATCGGACTTGCCATCGCCAAAAAGCTCGCCGAAGGCGGCGCTGACATCGCCATCCTCTATGTAGGCGACGAGTCAGAGGGCAAAAACGCAGTGGCGGAGCTTGCGGAGTACGGCATCAAGGCAGAGCAGTATTTTTGCGACGTATCCGACTTTGAAGCCTCCAAAAAGGTGGTAGACACCGTTATCGAGGACTTCGGCGGCATAGACATCCTTGTAAACAACGCGGGCATCACCCGCGACAAGCTGGTGCTCAATATGGACGAAAAGGATTTTGACGCGGTTATTAACGTCAACCTCAAGGGCACCTTCAATATGATAAAGCACACCTACAAGCACTTTATGAAGAAGCGCTCGGGCAGGATAGTCAGCACCTCCTCCATCGTAGGTCTTATCGGCAACGCGGGTCAGGCAAACTACTCCGCTTCAAAGGCGGGCATCATCGGACTCACCAAATCCGTTGCCCGTGAGCTTGCCGGCAGAGGCGTCACCGTCAACGCGGTCGCGCCCGGCTACATCGGCACCGACATGACCAACGTCCTTCCCGACAAGGTAAAGGAAGCGATGAAGGCGCAGATCCCCGCCAAGCGCATCGGCACTCCCGAGGATGTAGCGAACGTCGTCGCCTTTTTGTGCAGCGACGAGGCGGCATATGTCACCGGCGAGGTCATCCGCGTGGACGGCGGACTGGCTATTTGAATCAATTTTGAATAGCGAAAAAAGAACAGTGAACAGTTGCGGGTCAGCTTTTCCCACAATCGATAGGATCATTCTTGATCGGCCGTAGCGAATCGACCCGAAGCTTTCCGTTTTTCGTTTTCAATTGTCAATAACACAGACAGGATGTGAAACTATGAGCAGACGAGTAGTGGTAACGGGGCTCGGCGCTGTTTCTCCCGTGGGCAACGACGTGCCGACCATGTGGCAAAACATGGTCGACGGCGTGTGCGGCATCGAGGAGATCACCGCCTTTGACACCTCCGACTTAAAGGTACATATAGCGGGAACGGTCAAGGACTTTGAACCCGAACGATATTTTGAAAAGAGAGAAGCCAAAAAGCTGGACATCTACTGTCAGTACGCCATCGCCGCGGCTCAGCAGGCGGTGGACGACAGCGGCATACTGGGAAAAATCGACGAAAACCGCTTCGGCGTCTACATCGGCGCCGGCATCGGCGGTCTGAATACGTTTGTAAACAACACCGTGGGGCTTGAAAACGGCGGTCCCCGCAAGGTCAGCCCCTTCTTCATCCCAATGATGATCGGCAACATCGCCACGGGCAACGTGGCTATCCGCTTCAACGCCAAGGGCGTGTCGCTCTCTGTTATGAGCGCCTGCGCCACCGGCACCAACTCCATCGGAGAAGCCTTCCACGCCATAAAGGACGGCTATGCCGACGCGATCATCGCGGGCGGTGCCGAGGCGGTAGTGGCAAGGCTTACCATCGCGGGCTTCCAAAACATGAAGGCGCTGTCAACCAATCCCGACCCCAAAACCGCTTCGCGTCCCTTCGACAAAAACCGCGACGGCTTTGTGATGGGCGAGGGCGCGGGTATGCTGATCCTCGAGGAATACGAGCACGCCAAGGCGCGCGGCGCTAAGATATACGCCGAGTTCGCGGGTTACGGCAACACCTGTGACGCCCACCATGTCACCGCTCCCGACCCCGAGGGCGCCGGACTTGCCAGAGCTATGGAAATAGCCTTTGAGGAGGCAGGCATCGCCGACGACGCGGCTATCTACATCAACGCGCACGGCACCAGCACCCACCTCAACGACCTCACCGAGACCATGGCTATAAAGAAAGCGCTGGGCGAGAGGGCGTATGACGCCAGCATCAGCTCCACCAAATCCATGACAGGCCATATGCTGGGCGCTACCGGCGCTATCGAGGCGATCGCGGCGGTCAAGGCGATCGAGGAGGGCGTTATTCCGCCCACCATCAACCTCGACGAGCCCGATGAGGGGCTCGACCTCAACTACACGCCCAAAACAGCGGTAAAGCGCGACGTTGACGTCGCCGCCTCCACCAATCTCGGTTTCGGCGGTCACGACGCCTGCGTGGTGTTCAAAAAAGTATAGGCGGCACCGCGCTATCCACGGCGCAAGCCTTGCTTTATCATCATTCCGTCAGGCTTGCCAAATTACTGACGAAAAATCTTACTGCGCAATCCGCACACCTGAATAACGCGGTATTGCATATAAACGGAGGGTCCACACTATGATAGATATTGCAACGTTAAAGGAATACATAAAGGTACTCGAGGAAAGCTCGCTTCAGACTATCGAGTTGTCCGACGGCACCGACTCGATCCGCCTTAAAAAGGCGTCCGCGCCCGCGGCTGTCGCGCCTGCGCCCGTTGCGGCGCCCGCGCCCGCGGCTGCCGCGCCTGCGGCTGAACCTGCAGCGGCTCAGGAGGACGACGGCAACACCATCAACGCGCCCATCGTAGGCGTGTTCTACGCGGCTCCCTCGCCCGACAGCGCGCCCTATGTTTCTGCGGGCAAGCGCGTCAAAAAGGGCGACACCGTATGCATCATCGAGGCTATGAAGTGCATGAACGAGATCGTGGCAGAGACCGACGGCGTTATCGCCGAGGTGCTCGCGACCAACGGCGAGCTGGTTGAATTTGACCAGCCCCTGTTCAGACTTGAGGGCTGAGCGATAAAAAGCTGAGAGCGCCCGTGCGCGCTTTTCGGTCAAGGAGGCTACTATGAATCAAGAAGAAATCATGAAGATCCTGCCTCACCGCGACAATATGCTGCTCGTCGAGGAATCCGAAATGCTCGACGAAAACACCGCGAAGGGCAAGTATACAATAAAGGGCGACGAGTTCTTTTTGCAGGGACATTTTCCGGGCAACCCTGTGGTGCCGGGCGTGATCCTGTGTGAAATGATGGGACAGGCAAGCTGCTGCCTGCTCGCCGACAAGGTGAGCGACTGCACGCCCTACTTCACCAAGATGGACAAGGTGAAGTTCAAAAACCCCGTCAAGCCCGGCGATACGCTGGAAAGCGTATGTACCCTTACCAAAAACCGCGGCGCGTTCTACTTTATCGACGCCAAGGGATATGTCGGCGGCAAGCTCTGCGTCAGCGCCGAGCTGAGTTTTGCTCTGGTCCCAAACGAATAAACGACAACCGACATCTTTCATCGAAAAGGATGTGAACCTATGTTTTCTAAAATACTGATAGCGAATCGCGGCGAGATCGCCGTGCGAATAATCCGCGCCTGCCGCGAGATGGGTATTTCGACAGTGGCTATCTACTCCAAGGCGGATAGGGACGCCATGCACGTGCAGCTTGCCGATGAAAGCTACTGCGTGGGCGGCAACCGCGTCTCCGAGAGCTATCTCAACATTCCCGCCATACTCACCGTGGCGGTGGAAAGCGGCGCACAGGCTATCCACCCCGGCTACGGACTGCTCAGCGAAAACGCCAAGTTCGTTAAGCTTTGTGAGCAGTGCAACATCAACTTCATCGGTCCTACCTCCGACATGATCGCCATGCTGGGCGACAAGGATATGGCGCGCAAGACCATGCGCGCGGCGGGCGTGCCCGTCACCCCCGGCTGCGACGTTGTGGAGGAGCTTGAACTGGCTAAAAAAGAAGCGGAGCGCATAGGCTTCCCGCTTTTGATAAAGGCACGCTCTGGCGGCGGCGGCAAGGGCATCCGCAGGGTAGAGGTGCCCGAGCAGTTTGAGGAGGCTTTCCTCTCCGCGAGCGCCGAGGCAAAAGCCGCCTTCGGCGACGGTGCGTGCTACATAGAAAAATTTATCCATCCCGTCAAGCACATCGAAATGCAGCTCCTCTGCGACAAGTACGACAACATCATCTGTTTGGGTGAGCGCGAGTGTTCGGTACAGCGCAAAAATCAAAAGATGATCGAGGAGAGCCCCAGTCCCGCGCTTGACGAAAAGACCCGCAAAAAGATGATGGCTGCGGCGGTCAAGGCTGCAAAGGCGGTGCATTATGTAAACGCGGGCACCGTGGAATTTCTGCTGGACAAAAACAATAATTTCTACTTTATGGAGATGAACACCCGTTTGCAGGTGGAGCACGGCGTCACCGAAATGGTGACGGGTCTTGACATCGTGCAGTGGCAGATACGCATCGCCGCAGGCGCGCGCCTGACCCGTACACAGGACAGCATCTTCACCCACGGCAACGTCATCGAGTGCCGCATAAACGCCGAAAACCCCGAAAAGGGCTTCCGCCCCAGCTGCGGCAGGATAAGGCGTTTGCACACCCCCGGCGGCAGCTTCGTGCGGTTTGACACCGCTATTTATCAGGACTATTTTGTGCCGCCGTATTACGATTCTATGATCGGCAAGCTGATAGTACAGGCGCGCAGCCGCGCCGAGGCAATCCGCAAAATGAAGATGGCACTGTCCGAGCTGACCATCGACGGAATCGACATCAACCGCGACATCCTCGCGGAGATACTCTCGGACGACCGCTTTGTCAGCGGCGAGTACACCACCGACTTTATGCAGGAATTTGAAGAAGAACGGAAATAAAAGACTTTAGAGCAAAGCGATGAATAAGCCGCTGGCGAAGCCCGCCTTACGCTTTACTCTAAACTCTGTAAAGAGGAAGCTATGGATTTTTTTGCCTTTGTAAAACCGAAAAATGAGCTGGAGACCGTACCCGATTCCCAGCAGAACGTGCCCTTCGTGCCCGAGGAAATGTGGATGAAATGCCCCAAGTGCAACACTTTGCTGCTTACTACGGACATGGAGGAAAACCTGAATGTCTGCACCAAATGCGGCCATCACTTCCGCATGAGCGCCAAGCAGCGCATACACCTGATGGCCGACTGCGACAGCTTTGCCGAGCACGACAGCGAGCTGAGAAGCAGCAATATCCTTGACTTTCCGGGCTATGACAAAAAGCTTGAAAAGGCGCGCCAAAAGGCGAACGAATCCGTCATCTGCGGCGAGTGTCTTATAGGCGGCGTCAAGGCGGTCCTCTGCGTTATGGAGGCGGGCTTTATGATGGGCAGCATGGGCACCGTAACGGGCGAAAAAATCACCCGCGCCTTTGAATATGCCACCGAAAACCGCCTTCCGGTGGTGGTTTGCACCGTGTCGGGCGGCGCGCGTATGCAGGAGGGCATCCTTTCGCTGATGCAGATGGCAAAGACCTCGGGCGCCGTAAAGCGCCACAGCGACGCGGGACTGCTGTACATCACCGTGCTCACCGACCCCACCACGGGCGGCGTGACCGCTTCCTTCGCGATGGAGGGCGACATCATCCTTGCCGAGCCCAATACGCTGGTCGCCTTTGCGGGTCCCCGCGTTATCGAGCAGACTATGCGCCAAAAGCTTCCAAAGGACTTTCAGACCTCGGAATTTGTGCTGCAAAAGGGCTTTATCGACGCGGTGGTAAGCCGCGACAAGCTCAAGGCGACGGTGATAAAGCTGCTGAAAATGCACGGCTATAAGGAGGCGGCACAATGACGGCTTATGAAAAGGTTATGGCGGCGCGTGACGCTAAAAAGCTCACCGCCGTGGACTATATTGCTCATATGTTCGGCGACAGCTTCATCGAGCTGCACGGCGACAGGCGCTTTTCCGACGACAGGGCTATCGTGGCGGGGCTTTGTATGCTCTACGACACCCCGCTGACCGTCATCGGCATAGAAAAGGGCAGAAACACCAAGGAGCGCATGGAGCGCAACTTTGGGCAGGCTCAGCCCGAGGGGTACCGCAAGGCGCTGCGCCTGATGAAGCAGGCGGAAAAATTCCACCGTCCGGTGCTCTGTCTGGTGGACACCAGCGGAGCCTACCCCGGTATCGGCGCTGAGGAGCGCGGACAGGGTCAGGCGATAGCCGAGAATCTGATGGAAATGATGACCCTCAAAACCCCCATCCTCACCATTCTTATAGGCGAGGGCGGCAGCGGCGGCGCGTTGGCGCTGGCTGTGTCGGACGAGGTGTGGATGATGGAAAACTCGGTGTATTCCGTTATCTCGCCCGAGGGCTGCGCGTCAATACTTTGGAAGGACAGCTCAAAGGCGCCTCAGGCGGCGGAAGCCCTTAAAATGACCGCGCAGGATCTGTTCGATCTGGGCGTGGTGGAGCGTATCATCCGTCAGCCCAAGGCAGAGGACAGCGCGATGTTTGAAAGCCTTAAGCTGCTGATAAGCCGCACGCTGGAGAAAAACCTCTCCAAGCCTGTGGACGCGCTCACCGAGCAGCGCTATGCGCGTTTCCGCAAGATCGGTACCGCTCACCTTGATTGATAAATACAGAAAGCAAACAGGACGTGCCTCAGTGACACGCCCTGTTTTTGTTGTTTAGTCCGCCGTTTTATACTAATCTCAGATAAAAAGCGGACAAAGATTTGCGAGGATATTTTAAGGACGCCGCAAGGCTGGCGCCTTGCAAGGACGACAACGAAGTATTGCGGAAAATAGACCGCAAAGATTGTCTATTTTTTATTTGAGTTTAGTATTACACGGCTGTCGCCCAAAAACAATTGCTCAGGCGAGATTTATTTCACATCCTGCGCGTTGAACGCATAGTTTGTGGAGGCTTCATAATAGCTTTCGCCCTCGCTGCCGAAAAACGCGACCTTGCAGTTTAAGTCGGCGCTGTTTTTGGGAAGATTGTAGTAAATGAAAGCCGTTAAGGTCTCGCCGGGAGAGGTTGACGTCGGGTCGTCGTTGCGGTATTCCGTAAAGGCGTAATGCGACTCGTCAAAGGCTTCGTCGTTTATCGTGAAGTAGGGATAGCTGTACGACTGCGCTTTATCGCCGGTATTGGTGATCTCGACCGTGAACTTCACCTGCTGCAGGTTGCTGTCGTAGTTTGAGGCGGTCTGCGATACCGCGGCGCTTTTCAGTGTCAGCGTTCCCTTGCCAAGGTCGCAGCTTTCGCCGATGGCATGGGTCTTGTTGTCGGTGATCGTGTCGTGAGCCATCATATCAATGCTCTCGTCGCTGTTGATTAGCTCGCCGGACGCGTCTTTGCTCATTCCGAAGAAGCCCTCGTCGGAGGTCGCGCCCGAGAAAACGTCGTTAAGCAGCCCCAGCTTATCGGCGGAGTCGTAAAGATCGAGCAGATCGTTCACTACATCCGTAACACGGTCGATGGTCTTGTCGCGCTTTTTGTCCTTCTCGGCGCGGGAGATCGAGGTCACTATGCTCGTAACGGTATTTACAAGCATACAGGCGGCAATAACGGAAACGCCGCAAACCAGAGCGATCATCATGCCCTTAGAGCGCTTTTTCGGCGCGGGAGGCTCGTGACGCGGAGGCTCGGGCGGCACGGGAGCCTCGGCAGGAGGGGCCGCGGGAGCGGAATAGGGGTTGTTCTCAGGCGCGGAAGGAGCGTTTTGGGCAGGAGTGCCGCAGATGGGGCAGACCTTTTCGTCGTCATATGTAAATCCGCAGTTGCTGCATTTCATTAGTATTCACCTCAAAAAGTATCGTTGCATTAATCATATCACACGCCCGCGCGAAAGTCAATGACGCCGCGGCACCGCGTTGGGAAAAAACCACTTGCAACCGCGCGAGGTTTGTGCTATGATATTATACGTATAACTATGTAAACTGAAAATCCTACAGAAAAAGAGGCTTGCATATGTCATCATCAAACGCGATCGGCGTTTTTGACTCGGGCTTGGGCGGACTGAGCGCGGTCAAGGAATTTATGAACGTTTTGCCAAACGAAAGGATAATCTATTTCGGAGACACCGGCAGAGTGCCCTACGGCACGCGCAGCCGCGACACCATCCGCAAATACGCCTTTCAGGACGCGAACTTTCTGTTGACTCACAATGTAAAAATGATCGTCGCCGCCTGCGGCACCGTCAGCTCGGTGGCTGGCTCCATGCTTGAGGAGGAGCTTCCCGTGCCCTACACGGGCGTGGTCAATCCCACCTGCTTCACCGCCGTGCGCAAGACCCGCAACGGCAAAATAGGCGTTATCGGCACCGCCGCCACGGTCAACAGCCACAGCTACAAGCTGCGCCTGCAAAAGCTCGACCCCGGCGTAAGGGTGTTTGAGCAGGCGTGCCCGCTGTTTGTTTCTCTTGTTGAAAACGGCGTCATCCACCGCGACGACCAGATAACACGGCTGGTGGTGCGCCGCTATATGGCAGAGCTCAAGGACAACGGCGTAGACACCGTCATCCTCGGCTGCACCCACTTCCCGCTGCTGCGCGACGCCATCTCGGACTATATGGGCGAGGGCGTCACACTGGTGGATTCGGGTTATGAGACCGCCAATTACGCCGCCAAGGTGCTGCGCGAGCAGGAGCTGCTGACGGACGACGAAACCAAAAAGACACCCTCGTTTTTTGTCAGCGACACGCCTGAGGGCTTTGAGAGCGTGGCGGGTCTGTTTTTGGGCAGAGATATGGAGCACACCGTAACGCAGATCGACATTGAACAGTACTGAGGTAAACAAATAAGCTTATGGATAAGGAACGTTATCTGATCTCCATTCTCGGCGAGCAGACGCTGGACGGGGAAACAGACAAGATCGAGGTGCTCACCTCGGGAAACTTTATGAAGCGCAAGGATCACTTCTACATCGGCTATAAGGAGTATGACGAGGACGACCCCGAAACCTGCTACGACAACCTTATAAAGGTGGAGGGCGACGTGGTATCCATCAACCGCAAGGGTCCCACACGCTCGCAGCTGATGCTCGAAAAGGGCAAGCGACACCAGTGCATCTACCGTACCGTCGCGGGCGACCTTAACATCGGAGTTTTCACCAGGACCCTTAACAACGATTTGCATGAGAGGGGCGGTTCGCTTGAGGTCAGCTACACCCTCGACTTCAACACCGCGCTGGTCAGCGAGAACCGTTTTTATATAACCGTTGAAGAAAAACAGCCGCAACAGGCACAGTGAGGTAATTATTATGGATACATACACACAGGTAGTCGCAAAGCTAAGGGAAGCGGTAACAGCGGCGATGCGTAAGGCTATCGCGGACGGAGCGCTGCCCGAGGCGGCGCTGCCCGAATTTATCATCGAGATACCCGCCGACACCAAAAACGGCGATTTTGCCACCAACGCGGCTATGGCGGGCGCAAAAAGCTTCCGCATGCCGCCGTTCAAGATCGCGCAGGCTGTCACGGAGCGTTTGGATCTGAGCGGCACGCTCTGCGAACGCTTTGAGACCGCAGGACCCGGCTTCATCAACTTTTTCCTAGGCGCGGAATTCAACGCCGCCGTGGTCAGGGAGATCCTCGCCGACCCCGAGGGCTACGGCGCCTCCGACTTCGGAAAAGGGGAGAGGGTCAACGTGGAGTTCGTCTCCGCCAACCCCACGGGTCCCATGCACATGGGCAACGCGCGAGGCGGCGCGCTGGGCGACTGTCTGGCGGCAGTGCTCGGCAAGGCGGGCTACGACACAGCCCGTGAATTCTATGTCAACGACGCGGGCAACCAGATAGAAAAATTCGCCTGTTCGCTCGAGGCACGTTATCTGCAAATATACAAGGGCGACGCCGTCGTCTTCCCCGAGGACGGCTATCAGGGCGCGGACATCACCGAGCTGGCGCGCGAGTTCGCCGACATCCACGGCGACAGCTACGTTGAGCAGGACAGCGATACCCGCAAAAAAGCTCTTGTGGATTACGCGCTGCCCAAGAATATTAAGAAGATGCAGGAGGACATGGCTACCTACCGCATCACCTACGACAAGTGGTTCTTTGAGAGCGAGCTGCATCAAAGCGGCGCCGTAAAGGCGGTCGTCGACCTGCTGACGGAAAAGGGACTTACCTACGAGCAGGACGGCGCGGTCTGGTATAAGAACAGGGAGGTCGTCACCGAAAAGCTCCTCAAAGAGGGTAAAACTCAAAAGTACATCGACAACCTTGAGCTAAAGGACGACGTGCTCATCCGCCAAAACGGTAACCCCACCTACTTCGCGGCGGATATAGCCTATCATAAGAATAAATTCGACCGCGGCTTCGACACCCTCATCGACATCTGGGGCGCCGACCACCACGGTCACGTCATGCGCATGAAGGGCGCTATGGACGCCATTGGCTGCGACGGCAGCAAGCTCAACGTAGTGCTGATGCAGCTGGTAAAGCTGGTGCGCGGCGGCGAGCTGGTCAAGATGAGCAAGCGCACAGGCAAAGCTATCCAGCTTCGCGACCTTCTCGAGGAGGTGCCCGTGGACAGCACGCGCTTCCTCTTCAACACCAGGGAGGCTAACACCCAGATGGATTTTGACCTCGATCTGGCGGTGACGCAGGACAACCAAAATCCCGTTTACTACGTACAGTACGCGCACGCGCGCATTTGCAGCATCTTCAAGGCGCTTCAAAAGGACGGCGTTACGCCGCGTCCCTGCACCGACGAGGAGCTTATGCGCCTGATTGCGCCCGAGGAAAAGGAGCTTATAGTCCACCTGGCGCTCTACGGCAGCGAGATCGTCAGCGCCGCCAAGGACTATGACCCCACCAAGATCACCCGCTACGTGACACAGCTTGCCACACTGTTCCACAAGTTCTACAACGCCTGCCGCGTAAAGGGCGAGGACGAGGGTCTGATGCAGGCGCGCCTTGCGCTTTGCGGCTGCACCCGCTCCGTCATCAAGAATGTGCTGACGATGTTCAACATCACCTGCCCCGAGACTATGTAGCTTCGGGGTAATGGCTGACAACCGATAAAACGAAAGGAAGATTAACATGACCTTTGAATATTCAAAAGCGTTTGATTTGATCGCCTCCAAGGTGGAGGCAGAGCTGAGCAAATCCGGCTACACCCGCCAAAAGGTGGCTTCCGAAGGCGAGCTTGCCGCGCTGTTCACCGGCACGAACGTCGCTTATTCGATAATCTATGACAAGGACAAGCAGCAGATGCTCCTGCGCACCTGCGCCATGACCGAGGACGGCCCCGACAACGAGTGGCGCACCCTGTCCACCTGGCTGTATGACGACATCGTGGCTACCCAGAAGGACGCCGAGAGCATAGCGAATGACTTTGTGGACGGCGTTTCAAACACCGGCGCTCTCAAGCGCGCAAAGCAGGCAAAGCAGAAAAAGAAAAAGAGCGACGACGGCAACGCCGACCCCAAGTTCCTCGCCAAGCGCTTTGTCAGCACCTTCCCCGAGCTGCGCGAAGAGATCCAGATGGAGGAGGACTGCTACTACCCCTTCCGCGGAGCTACCTTTGCCAAGGAGCACCTCGCTCCCAAGCTGCCGCCGTACATCAAAAGCGCCGGCAAAAAGGAGCTTGAGAAGCTGGCTAATATCTTCAATACGCAGTACGGCAACGGCGACGTCGACACCCGCGCCGTCATCACAAACGTCATCATCAACAGCCTCGACGAGCCCGAATACGAGAAGCTCAGCGAATATTTCAACGACGAGCTGAAAATTGCGGCTAAGTTTGAGCGCAAATACAAGGACAAGACCGTAAAGCCCGAAAAGCCAAAGGTAAAAAAGCCCTCGCGCTTTTCCACCCTCAGCGACAGACAGAGCTGAGCCCGACAGCTCAGAGATACAGCGAACAAAGAGCGATACTCGGAACGGCATCAAAGCATGTCGTCCCGAGCGTCCCGGCTGCCCCAAACTCAGGCGGACGGCTTGCTGATTCGGAGACCACAAGGTTTTTTGCCGGCGCGCTTCGCTCGGCGAACCTAAAGCTCTGAGGTTTTCGCTTTGAACTCTCTGAACTCTCAATAAAAAACGCTTGACAATCGACAAAATATATGATAGAATAGCTTTACCTCTAAAAGGGGCTTTATTTTTGTGCCCTGTTGAGGGAGGCTAAAAATATTCCGAAATAACCGGGAGGTGCCGTTATGAGAGTTAAAATCACATTGGCCTGCACAGAATGCAAACAGCGCAACTACAACACAATGAAGAACAAGAAAAACAGTCCCGACAGACTTCA
>CADBHB010000017.1 GCA_902794395.1 uncultured Ruminococcus sp. | reverse complement strand
GAGCAACTGCTTGGTTGCTCTTTTTGTCGTGTCTCTTTTCTGATTGTTGATTTTTGTGGAAAACTTTTCATTTTCCTATTGACTTTTAATAGTTAGTCTGTTTAAAATGTTGTGTCGGCTGTTTCTTCGGTACTGACCGCAGGCTTTGCGGCTTCGGACTTCTTTTTGCGGTAGGTAGCGTATACCATAAGCGACAGCACAATGGTTATGATGGCAAAAGCGCAGGCTAACGGCGTTAGGAACAGTATGCCCCTGGTGCGGTATTTCGCCTTATCAGAATGATTGATGTAATAAAACAATCTATGGAAATAGCCTATGGTACGTTCATATACGCACGCCAGTGTAAACAAGGCAGGCGCAATCAAAAAGCCGGCGGAAAACCTGAACCGCAGGATGGCAAATATGATGCCGACGACCGCGATGACCGTAATGATGATCACCATTGTCAGCAGCAAAGTATGGAAATCCCTGTATTTCTTTAACTCATTATCCTTGAGGCAGCGGAGAATATCCGAAAAATCACTGTAATACTTTCTGCCCTTGGTGCCGGTCGAACCTACGTATTCTATCTTTCTGGTCCAGTAGGTCGGGATATAAAGCATCAGCACCGACAAAAACGCGAACACCGCGTTAAGGATCATCAAAATAAATGTGCTTTGGGGGATGTCGCGCCTTTTTTTAGGCAGTGCGTTCGCGGGTGCCGCGGCGGCAGCGCCGGTGTAAAAACGGGACTGATCCGCAGGCAACACGCCGGCGGGATCGGTGTAAATATGATAAGGGGCGGCAGGGGGTTCGCCGGGGGTCGCGGTTGGAGCTGCCTGAGCAGCCGCCTCCTGCAGTGGCGTGCCGCAGCCGGCACAGAACTTGGCGTTTTCGCTGTTTTCACGTCCGCATTTATTGCAAATCATTACTGCCCCTCCTTCTTGCTTCTGTCTCGATAAGTCGCGAATACCACCGCCGAAAAGACGACTGCGGAGATCGCGAAAAAGAACGCCACGGGTACCAGCGGCAAATATGCCTGCGACTTCATATCGGCTACATTGTACTTGGGATATTTGGCGTAAAACATTGAGTCTGAAAGCCATGACAGATACAGCTCGAACATCTCCGCTATCGCGAACGCGCCGGCAGCCGCCAGCAGTCCGGCGGAAAAGCGGAATCGCAGCAGCGCGAGCACGATGCCCGCCACAGCGACCAGCGTAAAGCCGATTATCAGTACGACATATGTTATGTAAAGATCCTTCTCGTCGCTGACTCCCTTAGATTTCAGGTGCTCGATATTCTCCGAAAACAGGCTGAAATACTTTTTGGAGCCGCCTATGGTATAGCCTTTTCTGACCCACCAGGTCGGAATATATAGCATCAATATCGCCAAGAACGTGAACACCGAGTTGAGTATCATCATTGCATAGGTAACAGCGGAAATATCACGCTTTCTTGCGGGCAGCGCGTTTTGCGGCACACCCATGGGATAAGCGGCGGCGTACTGTCCGTAGCCTTCGGCGGTGTTTGCCGACTGTGACATATCGGCGCCGCATACGGCACAGAATCTTGCTTCGTCAACATTGTTGGCGCCGCATTTTGAACAAATCATGGACAATCCTCCTTGAAAAATAATATGTGCGTTGTGCACAAATATATTATAGGATATATATGTGTTTTTGTAAAGCAGCTATGGGCTGATTATCAGCTCTAAAGATACTCGGCCACTGAAAACCGCGCGACGAACAACACGCGGTATTAATAATAATTCCTGCTTGTTGCTTTTAAAACGCAGCCCCCACGACTGAACGCGCGGGGACTGCAATTTTATGATATTAAAGATTCTTTCTCTTAACGATCTGGAAAATACCGATGGGGATACCGGCGATCGCAAGCAACAGCATGAACACCGGCACTGCAGTCATGTCGACCTTGTCGACATATTTTCCGGACTTGGAGGCAGAACTGAGCGCTGCGATCATAGCGATCCAAATCAATGCCATAAATGCATAATACGCAGAGGCGATAATGCCGAGAATACCCGCGGCTTTTTTACGCAGGAAGGACAGGACAGCCCATACCACGCACAGGCAGACAGGCGGAATGAACAAACCGATTGCGGCGCCCGCGAGCACATCTCCGGCGGCCTTGACGTCCTTGGAGTTGGAACCGGAATACTTGGAGGCGTCATTAACAAACGACTTTACGCCGAACACGTTGTAGACTTTGTTGAATTTCTCGACTTTTATATCGTAGTGATACGAAAACTGAGGCAGTAAAATGAAGATAATCAGCAAAGCCGCCACAGCGCCTGCAATAAAATACAGCACCATAGGCTTGGGGCCTTTTTGCTGCTGAATGCTGCCGTAACCCGGGGGCTGCTGATAGTTACCCAGCGGCGCTCCGCAGTTGGCGCAGGAATAGCTTCCGTCTTGGTTGAATGTTCCACATCTGTTACAAATCATAAATACATCTCCTTAAAGAAAAGAATTATTACTGCCGTCGGCAGCTTTATGGCGACACCGTGTAATTCGCGGCGCACGCCTTGATTGCATATTATTCGGAAGTCTGTTTTTTCCGGTGCTTTGCCAGCACCAGCGCCGAGGTGACTATGCCGACAAGCGAGGAACCGTACATTATGTATGGTACGGGCGTTATGTAGCCCTGCTCGCCGCTGCTCCTCGTCAGCAAAACATGGATGGAAACGACCAGTATCAAAAGTATAAAGGTCCAGTTTTGATAGGCGATATTACCCGCCAGAGTGATGCCGCCCGAAATTTTCAGCTTGAACACCGCCAGCACCGCGCCTATCAGCAGCAGCGCCGAGCTGATGATATAAAAGCCCAGCAAGCTCTGCGTAATTATGCCGAACAGCGGATTTTGACTGCCGTTGCCGGCAAAGGAAAAGATGTTCAGCGACTTATCCTGATAGCCGAACTCGGTACCTCCGTAGCCGCCGTCATAAACACGTATCTCCACCAGCTCCTTCTCTACGCCCCAGGGGAGCATGGGAAGGATTATATTCACTACCGCGACAAAAGCGTTGACCAGCATCAAAATGTAGGTGGACATAGAGATGCCTCTGCTTTTACCATTGAACGTCTTTCCGCAGAAACGGCAAAACTTGGCGTTTGCGGAGCTTTCTTTTCCGCACTGTTTACAAACCACGTCAGCGCCCCCTAGTGCAGACCGCTGTTGTCGCGCTTAAGGCTATATCCGAAAAACGCCAGCGCGGAGGTAACTGCGCCGCCTATGGAAAAGATTATCATCATAGCGGGGATAGGCGTTTCGCCGAGCGCGGTTTTGAGATTAGCCTTTACGCCGTTAGGCAAAATCGCCGCGTACGATACCCATGTGATGGAAAAATAAGAGAGGATAATGCATCCGCTCAAGGTGAACAAACCGGCGATCCTGTCGTGATAATAGGTGTCGACCAGACCTATGACGATGAGTATGAACGCGACCGCGAAGAGTATCAAAAACTTTGCCGCGTCGGAACGGTTGGCTTCCATGCCCAAATCGCGGCTGATAACGCCGAACATATTCGGGATCAGCGGCTCGGTGATGAGCTTTTTGTCAATGCTGACCGGAATGAAAGGTATGAGCAGCGCGACTATGCAAACGACCGCGTTGACAAAAGAAATGGTGCGCGCCTTTTTTGCGAGGACAGGTCTTGCGTTCTCTCCGGGGACGTCGTCAGCCCAAAGAGTGACGCTGCCCAGAGGTTTAGTTTTGGTTTTTTTCTTGTTTGAATTGACCGATGGCATATTATCTCCCTTTTAAAGTTGGTTTTTCTTGGCCTGCAAAATGCTGCCCAAAACGATGACGCCAATGCCTAAAAATATCATTATACCGGGAGCGTTCGCTACCAGAGCAGAGGTGGTTTCTTTATAATCCCCCGTGTTGGAGGTGGCGTTGTTAAAATATATCCTGCCCAGCGGCGCCACATTATTGAGGAACAACGACCAGTAGATAGATACCGTTGTAAAGATGGAGCCGCCCGTTATGAGCAGCGCAGCAGAAGCCGGCCGCCGCATAAACCCGAGGATCGCTCCTACAAGCAGGAAAATCATGGGCGTGATGATAAGCATCAGCAGCACCAGCGCGCGTTCCACGTAATAGGTAGATTTCATGGCGACCTTGCTGTCGGGGCTTTGCATCTTATAATAGTTTTCGTATGCCTTCTCGTTGAAACAATTATCAAAGTTCATCGAGATGTATGAAAACACATTCTGCGTGAACTGATAATCGGAAGAATCGACGGCGCCTTTTCTGATTTCTTTGTCTTTCTCAGTCGAGAAATATAACATGGTATTGTGGTCGTCAAAATTTCTCTCGTTGACCTTGTACCGTATGCTGGGCAAAAAGGTGCAGAGCATGCACAAAATAGCCAGTGACGCGGCAATGAGGCTTATTACCATCGCGCTTTTGCTGCGCTGACCGCCGTAACCGCCGTATTGGTTAGGGTTGTAGCCGTTGTTATAACCATAGTTGTAATTATAGCCCTGACCGCCGTATTGGTTAGGATTGTAACCGTTGTTGTATCCGTTATTATAACCGTTGTTATAGCCCTGTCCGCCGTATTGATTTTGGTTGTAGCCGTTGTTGTAGCCCCGGCCGCCGTATTGATTTTGGTTGAAGCCGTTGTCGTAGCCCTGATCAAAATTCCGACTGCCGCTGTAACCGTCGTCATAACGGCTCGCCAGATTTTGGGATGGCTCGGCTTTTGAATCAAACATATTCTCTCCGCATACCGAACAGAACTTTGCCGAAGGAACATTACTGCAACCGCAATTCTTGCATATCATTTTGCATCCTCCACTTCTTCACAAAATCCAAAAAAATAAATCGGAATCTGTCGATTTTTGTGATTTCTCTACAACTATCATTATAACCTATCGTTTTGTTTTTGTAAAGTGATTGATAAAATATTTTTACATCAAAATTCTCCGGCAACGGAACGTTGCATCACTCCGCCTTTGGAACACCTGCGCATTAGCAACGGCTTTCCGCAACGGCGGGTCAAAAGCCGCATTGACAACAACCATAAGACTGCTTGTATAAACGTATGACAAAAACAAAGCGTCGGACTTTTCTGTAAAATGCGCCGGCAACGGAACGTTGCATCACTCCGCCTTTGGAACACCTGCGCATTAGCAACGGCTTTATCAATTACCTGTAAAACAAAAAGCTGCCCTTGCGGACAGCTTTCTATTCATTTCGGTATCACTCCACAACGGGAAGCTTAGCGATGCTTGCGGCAAGCTCCTCATCGGTGGGGATGTAGTCGGACATTTCGCCGTCGTTGAACTTCTGATACGCGACCATATCGAAGTAACCGGTACCGGTAAGGCCAAAGACGATGTTCTTCGCTTCGCCGGTCTCCTTGCACTTGAGCGCTTCGTCGATGGCGACGCGGATGGCGTGGCTGGATTCGGGCGCGGGCAGGATGCCTTCAACACGCGCGAACTGCTCGGCAGCCTCAAATACCGAGGTCTGCTCTACGCTGGTGGCTTCCATCAAGCCGTCGTGATACAGCTGAGACAGGGTGCTGCTCATGCCGTGATAGCGCAGACCGCCTGCGTGGTTAGCGGAAGGAATGAAGTCTGAGCCGAGGGTGTACATCTTAGCCAGCGGGCAAACCATGCCGGTGTCGCAGAAGTCGTAGGCGAACTTGCCGCGGGTGAAGCTGGGGCAGGAAGCCGGCTCTACGGCAATGATGCGGTAATCAGCCTCGCCTCTGAGCTTTTCGCCCATGAAGGGAGCGATAAGACCGCCGAGGTTGGAGCCGCCGCCGGCGCAGCCGATGATGATGTCGGGCTTTACGCCGAGCTTATCGAGCGCGGTCTTGGTTTCCAGACCGATGATGCTCTGATGCAGCAAAACCTGATTGAGCACGCTGCCCAGCACATAGCGGTAGCCCTCGGAGGAAACGGCTACCTCGACCGCCTCGGAGATAGCGCAGCCCAGTGAACCTGTGGTGCCGGGATGCTCGGCGAGGATCTTTTTGCCGATCTCGGTGGTCATAGAAGGAGAAGGCGTGACCTGAGCGCCGTAGGTGCGCATTACCTCGCGGCGGAAGGGCTTCTGCTCGTAGCTGACCTTTACCATAAATACCTTGCAGTCGAGGTCAAAGTAGGAGCAAGCCATCGACAGCGCTGTGCCCCACTGACCGGCTCCGGTCTCGGTGGTAACGCCCTTGAGGCCCTGCTTCTTGGCGTAATACGCCTGCGCGATAGCGGAGTTGAGCTTGTGGCTGCCGCTGGTGTTGTTGCCTTCAAATTTGTAGTAGATGTGAGCGGGGGTGTCCAGCGCCTTCTCAAGGAAATAAGCGCGGATCAGCGGAGAAGGACGGTACATCTTGTAAAAGTCCTGGATCTCCTGCGGGATGTCGATATAAGCGTCGGTGGTGTTGAGCTCCTGCGCCACAAGCTCCTCGCAGAACACGGGAGACAGCTCCTCGGCGGTCATAGGCTTGTGGGTCGCGGGATTCAGCAGCGGCGCGGGCTTGTTTTTCATATCCGCGCGGACATTATACCATTGTGTGGGGATCTCGCTTTCGTCAAGGTAGGTTTTGTAGGGGATTTTGTTTTCTTTCATGGTGGTTTCTCCTTTATCTGAATTTTTATTGAGATGCTGCCGGAACCGTAAAAACAAAAAACCTGTCCCGACAATTTGCCGGGACAGGAGAATATCCTGCGGTGCCACCCTGCTTGACGTAAAAGCTACGCCCTCTCAATACGTACTGACATACGCTGACTTCTTTGACGGAAAGTCACCCCGTCTTGCATACTCTGCCAAAGCATTTCCGCTCGCCCTCGGAAGTCCATTCAACCCTGTGTTCTCTGCCGCGATCTCACCGCCCGCGACTCTCTTTGAGAGAAGTGACAACGTCTACTCACTCTTCCTCATCGGTTTACACACATTTTACTCTACAAAAAAGCATTTGTCAATAGTTTTTTAGAATAATTTTTTAGCACTTTAGCAATTTAAAACAGCAGCGCGTTCATACATAGCATGCGATAAATCATCCATTTGTTTTCCTAAACTGCGCAGGAGCGCAAACCGACGCATTAACAACGCCGCGGCGACAGGTCTTGCCAACCGCCGCGCAAATATGCTATAATAGAAGTTAGGAAACAGGAAGGGATATGAGGTTATGGCAAAGGCGGTGCCGCTGTTCAGCGGCAGCAAGGGCAACAGCTACTACATCGGCTCGAACGTCGGCGGCGTGCTGATCGACGCGGGCAGGAACTGCAAGCAGATCGAACTGGCGATGGCGCAAAACGGGCTCGGCATGAAAAACGTGCGGGCGCTGTTCATCACCCACGAGCATATCGACCACTGCGCCGCGGTGCGGGTGCTGGCGAAAAAATACGGTATCCCCGTTTATGCCAGCGAAGGCACCCTGAGGGCTATGGCGATGAGCCAAAAGCTGCACCCGCTGACCAAGACCTTTGTTATCACGGACGAGATAGCTTTGGGCGATATGCTCATAACGCGCATCGACACCCCGCATGACGCGACCGAAAGCTGCTGTTACCGCGTGGTGTGCCCCGACGGCAAGGCAGCGCTGATAGCCACCGACATGGGCGTGATGACCGACCCCGTGCGCGAAGCCGCCGCCGAAAGCGACTTTGTGGTGCTCGAGTCCAACCACGATATAGAGATGCTGAAAACCGGTCCATATCCCTATCCGCTAAAACAGCGCATCCTTTCCGACAGGGGGCACCTGAGCAACGACGCCTGCGCATCCGAGCTGATAGAGCTGGTCAAGGGCGGCACCCTGCGGCTTATGCTGGGACACCTTAGCGAACAGAACAACACACCCGACCTCGCGCTGCGCACCTCGGTACGCGAGCTGGAGCGCGCGGGTCTGAAATACAAAAACGACTTCACGCTGGACGTAGCGCCCTGCGTGACGACAGGTAAGAGCGTGATTTTTTAATGCTGCGAGTCAACATAATCTGCATCGGCAAAATCAAAGAAAAATACTTCACCGACGCTATCGCCGAATACAGCAAGCGCTTGACCGCCTTTTGCAAATTCGGCATTATTGAGCTGCCCGAGGAGCGCATAAAGAGCAACACGCCCAACGAGGCGCAGATAGCCGAGGTGCTGAACGCCGAGGGCAGGCGCATTTTGCAGAAAATATCGCCCGCCGACTTTGTGACGGCGATGTGCATAGAGGGCAAGCAGCTCTCGAGCGAGGAGCTGGCGCAGACCCTGAGCGGCGTGGCGGTCATCGGCAAAAGCACGGTTGACTTCATTATCGGCGGCAGCTACGGGCTGAGCGACGAGGTCAAGCGCCGCGCGGATCTGCGGCTGTCCATGAGCCGCATGACCTTCCCCCACCAGATGGCGCGCGTCATCTTGAGCGAACAGATATACCGCGCGTTTGAGATCTCCTCAGGGGGAAAATACCATAAATAGAGCGGAAAGTTGAGAATTACGTCATGGCATTGGACGGGATTTTTTTACGACACATCAAAAAAGAAATAGAGGACACGGCGCTTGGCGGCCGTGTCAATCAAATATACCAGCCCAACCGCGACGAGCTGGTGCTGGTGCTGCGCACCTATGACGGCATGAAAAAGCTGCTGCTGTCGGCGCGCGCCAATTCGCCGCGCGTCAACTTCTGCCGCAGCACTCCCGAAAATCCGGCGCAGCCGCCGATGTTCTGCATGCTGCTGCGCAAGCGTCTGGGCGGCGGCAAGCTGGTCGGCGTGCGCCAGCTAGGCTGCGACCGCGTGCTGTTCCTCGACTTCGAGTGCGTCAACGAGCTGGGCGATTTAGAAGGGCTGAGCATCGTCTGCGAGATAATGGGTATGTACAGCAACCTCATCGTCATCAACCGCGACACGGGAGTGATAGTCGACGCGCTCAAGAGGGTCGATCTTACCGTGAGCAGCCGCCGCTTTGTGCTGCCAAACATCCCCTATGAGCTGCCGCAGCGTCAAAACAAGCTCGATATTTCGGAGCATACTCCCGAGGAGACAGTCGCGGCGGCGCGCGCTTTGCCGGCTGAAACGGTGCTTTCAAAGGCACTGATGCAGGTCATTGAGGGCATATCTCCCATTGTGGCGCGCGAGTTAGAATACCGCGTAGCGGAGGGAACCACCAACCGCGTTGAGGGCGAACCGAGCGAAAGGCTGACCGCGGTATTGGCAGAGCTGAAGGCCGCTGTCACACGCTGCGACAGCACGCCGTGCATAGTCTACCGCGAGGACGGCAGACCGATGGACTTTTCCTTCATGCCCATAAAGCAGTACGGCGGCTTTGCCGAGGTAACTCCGACCGAGGGCTACTCGGCTACGGTCGACGAATTTTACGAGGAACGCGATGCCCGCGAGCGTATGCGCGTCAAGACCCACAGCCTGCAAAAACTGCTTTCAAACCTATGTGAGCGCACCGCGCGCAAAATCAACAAGCAGCGCGCGGAGCTAAAACAGTGCGGAAACCGCGAACAGCTCCGCATTTACGGCGACCTGCTGCACGCCAACCTCTACCGCATAGAGCGCGGCGCCGCCTTTGCCGAGGTGGAGAATTTCTACGACGAAAACAATGAAACCATCCGCATCAAGCTTGATCCTGCCGTCTCTCCCGCCGCCAACGCTCAAAAATACTACAAGGACTACCAAAAGGCAAAAACCGCCGAAACCGTGCTGGCAGAGCAAATCGAAAAAGGCAAGGCGGAGCTGAGTTATTTGGAATCGGTGCTTGACTCCCTGGACCGCGCCGAAAGCGAGCGCGAGCTGAGCCAGATACGCGAGGAGCTGACCGAGCAGGGCTATCTACGCCGACCAAAGGGAAAGGTGCAAAAACAGCAGAAGCTGGCACCTAAGGAGTACCGCTCCTCAGAGGGCTTCGCTATCTTAGTAGGCAGGAACAACCGCCAAAACGATATTCTCACGCTGAAAACCGCCGCCAAAACCGACATTTGGCTGCACACCAAGGACATCCACGGCTCGCACGTGATAATCCGCTGCGACGGCAAAACGCCCGACGATGCGACTATACTGGAAGCGGCGCGGCTTGCCGCCTTTCACAGCAAGGCGCGCGAAAGCTCAAACGTCCCCGTGGACTACACCTTAGTCAAAAACGTAAGCAAGCCCGCCGGCGCAAAGCCCGGCATGGTGATCTACGTCAAAAATAAAACCGTATTTGTCGACCCGGCGGAGATTAAAGATTAAAAAAACACACGGCTTGATGACCGTGTGTTTTTTTTGAAGATGATTCCGATTTTTTGTGCGGTTTTTCCTTAAAGGAATTAAGCGTTGCGGATAAGCTCGGCGATCTTTTCCTCCGCCGCTCTGGCGTCCGCCTTGCCGCGGCTGTTTTTCATAACGTTGCCAACCAGCGCTTTTATCGCTTTTTCCTTGCCGTTTTTGTAGTCCTCAACCGCCTTGGGGTTGCCCTCTACCGCTGCCTTGCACAGCTCCAGCAGAGCGGCTTCGTCCACTCCGCCCATATCGCTTTCGCTGATGAATTCCAGCGCGCCCTTGCCGCTGTCCAGCATTTTTTCAAGGGTGGACTTGGCGAGGTTGTTGCGTATTTTTCCGCTGTCCAAAAGCTTGACCAGCTCGTTGAGCTGCGCGGGCTTCACCGCTACGTCAAAGATTTCCTTGTCCGCCTCGGTCTCCACTCTGCGGAAGATCTGTCCGATGATGAAGTTTGAAACGGTTTTCGGGGACTTTACGCCCTCGATAGCCGAATCGAAGTACTCGCTTATGCTGCGGTACTTCGTCAGCAGCGCGGCGTCCTTTTCGGGGATTCCGTAATCCTCGGTATAGCGCTCGAACTTTTCCGACGGAAGCTCGGGCATTTCCGCTCTGAGCGCCTCTACCTCCTCGCGGGGCACATGGATGGTGACCAGGTCGGGGTCACGGAAATAGCGGTAGTCGTGCGCGTCCTCCTTGCTTCTCATGGAAGAGGTGGTGCCCGTGGCGTCGTCAAAGCGAAGGGTCTCCTGGATCACCTTGCCGCCGCTCTCGATCAGGTCTACCTGACGCTCGTATTCGTATTCCATAGCGCGGGCTATGTTGGTTATTGAGTTCATGTTCTTGATCTCGGTGCGCGTGCCGAACGCCTCAGTGCCCTTGGGACGGACAGAGATGTTTACGTCGCAGCGCATGGAGCCCTCCTGCATCTTGCAGTCGGAGATGCCCACCCAGCGCATGACCTGCTGAAGCTTTTCTACATACTCCTTAGCCTCGTCAACAGAGCGGATGTCCGGCTCGGAGACTATCTCGATCAGCGGCACGCCGCCGCGGTTATAGTCTACATAGGTGTCGCCGTGACGGTGGATAAGCTTTCCGGCGTCTTCCTCGATGTGGATGTGGTGCAGGCGTATCCTTCTGCCGTTGCTAAGCTCGATGTAGCCGCCTATGATGAGGGGCGCGTAGAGCTGGCTTATCTGGTAAGCCTTTGCCAAATCGGGATAGCAGTAGTTTTTTCTGTCCATCTTGGCGACGTCGGCGATCCTGCCGTGTACCGCCAGCCCCGCTTTGATCGCGAAGCGAACGACCTCCTTGTTGAGCACGGGAAGGGTGCCCGGCAGACCGATGCATACGGGACAGCAGTGGGTGTTCGGCTCACCGCCGAACTGCGTGGTGCAGCCGCAGAATATCTTTGTCTTGGTAGACAGCTCGATGTGGGTCTCAAAACCCGAAACTAATTCGTATGTCACAGCTTTACACCCCACTTTGTATCTTTGAAATTCTCGGGCGCCGCCAGCTGGTAGCGGTAGGCGGCGTTGAGGATGGTAGACTCGTCGAAGCTTTTGCCGATGAGCTGCATGCCGATGGGCATACCCTTGGCGTTGAAGCCGCAGGGCACCGACACGCCCGGCAGACCCGCGATGTTGACGGGCACGGTGCAAATATCGGTGAGGTAGGTCTCTACCGGATCGCTTGTGGCATGACCCTTTTCAAAGGCGGTCATGGGTACCGTGGGCGCCAAAATGACGTCGCAGTTTTCAAAGGCGTTGTTGAACGCCTTGATGATGGTGCCGCGCAGGTCGGTCGCCTTTTTGTAGTAGGCGTCGTAGTAGCCCGCCGAGAGCACATAGGTGCCCAGCAGTATCCTGCGCTGTACCTCTCCGCCGAAGCCCTCGCTGCGGGTGCGGCAGATCATATCGTGAGTGCCGTTGTAGTGCGCGGTCTTGTAGCCGTAGCGGATGCCGTCGTAGCGTCCGAGGTTGCTGGATGCCTCCGCGCAGGCGATGATGTAGTAGACCGGCAGGGCAAATTTGAGAATGGGCAGATCGAAGTAGACGATCTGAGCACCCAGGGACTCGTACACCTTTGCCGCTGCAAGCACCGCCTCTTTTACGTCGTCGCGGACGCCGTCGAGGTATTCGCGGGCTATGCCGATTTTAAGTCCCGCGATGTCATTGTTGAGCTGCGGGTAGGTAGGTCCGTTTTTCGCGCCCACCGAGGTGGAGTCGCGCCTGTCCGCCCCCGCGATAGCGTCATAGACGATGGAGGCGTCCTCTACGCTCTTGGTGATGGGTCCTATCTGGTCGAGCGAGCTGCCGTAGGCGATAAGGCCGTAACGCGACACCGCGCCGTAGGTGGGCTTTAAGCCTACCACGCCGCAGAAAGCCGCGGGCTGGCGGATAGAACCGCCGGTGTCGGAGCCAAGTCCGTAGGCGGCGATGTTGCCGCCGACTGCGCTTGCCGCGCCGCCCGAGCTGCCGCCCGCCACATGGTTTACGTCAAAGGGGTTCATGGCGCCGCCGAAGTACGAGGTCTCGCAGGAGGAGCCCATGGCGAACTCGTCCATATTGGTCTTGCCGAGCAAAACTGCGTTTTGAGCCTTGAGCTTTTCCCAGACGGCAGCGTCAAAAATGGGCTTGTAGCCCGTGAGTATTTTGGAACAGCAGGTGGTTTCGATGCCCTTGGTGGACATATTGTCCTTAAGAGCCATCGGCACGCCCTCAAGCATCCCTATCTCCTCGCCGGCGGCGATCTTTTTGTCGACCGCGGCGGCGGTGTCAAGCGCCTCCTCGCCGGTAACGCAGACATAGGCGTTAAGCGCGGTGTTCGCCTTTTCTATCTCCTCAAGATAACTCTTGGTCAGTTCCGTGCAGGATACCTGCTTGGTGACCAGCTTTTCGTGAATATCAGCAATCGATCCCATACCGCACCTCACTCTCTGTTTCTGACCAAAAAATGGTCCTCCGCCTGTTCAGGCGCGTTTTTCAATATCTCGGTCACGGGGTAGGACGGGATGACCTCGTCCTCGCGGAACACGTTGGACAGATTATTGATGTTGTCAAATTCCTCTCCGGAGGTGGGCGCGTTGTTGATGGCGTCGGCAAAGTCGATTATCTCCTGCATCGACCTTGTCAAACCGTCTAGCTCCTCCTCGGGAACGAACAGCTTGGAAAGCAAAGCGATGTTTTCCACATCTTCTCTTGTTATCATAATATCACCTTCTGAGATTGTAATGGATATACTATCCTACACATTATACACTATTTTCGCGGCGGTTTCAATAGTTTTGACACAATAAAACAGGACCGGCGGCTGCCGGCCCTGACTATGCGCAATTGTTTATTTCACCTGGAGATTTGCCTGACTGAACGCTTCTTTAATGCATTCAAGCTGCTCGTTGCTGACGCCTTCGGTGCGCTGCGCCGCCTCGTAAACGTGCTGTGCGCACTGCTTGAAGGTTTCGTTGGTGTGGAGCGAGAACATCGCCTTGTACCAGATCTTCGCCAGCAGCTCGGTGTCGATCTTCTTGGAAGCGTCGCCGTCGATGCCGTTGTTCATCAGATACGCGGCATGAGAAAGCACCGTTGAGTTGGTGTGTACGCCGCCGTTGTCGGTGATGAGGTCAATGATGGCGAGCGGAGTGTTTTTTAGGATGCTGGGTACCGAAATGTTGGGCGCCCAGTTTTTGCCCCTGTACTGCACGGGATTGCCGTCGGATTCGGGATCGATCTGGTTGCGGTAGGTATCGGTGATCCAGTTGCAGCTGTTGTCGAGCTTGCCGTCGGTGTAGTCCTCGATGATCTCGCCGAAGATGTCGGCATAAGCCTCATTGATAGCGCCCGACTGATTTCTGTAGGGCAGATTGACGATGGAGCCGACTACGGAGTGTGTGAACTCATGTCCCACGACATCATAGGCGATGTTGTTGTCCGCGCCGAAGGAGAGCGCAGTCATGTCGGGCATATCGCAGGAATACGCGTTGCCGGAGTCTCCGTCAAGGGCGTCGTTGTAGAACACGCGGATGGCGCCGCCCTTATTGTTGTAGCTTTCTCTGCCGAGAATGTTTTTGTAGAAGTCGTATGCGTTTTGCACGCGCGAGACCGCCGTTACCGCCTCGGCGTCATTCCATTCGGCGGAATCGCTCTGTGACAGCACCAGATCATCGGGATTCGGGGACGCCGAATACGCCAGCTCGTAGGTCAGGTTTCTGCCCACGGTTTTGCCGTTTTCATCCACCAGCTCGGTGCGGTCGTCGTTGAAGAACACGGGGTTGTCGTCCATATCGTACAGATCGCCGTTGTTGTAGTAATACATATTGTCGTCGCCGTCTACCACTACCTCATACAGTTGGACTGTATTGTTTTGGGCATTATAAACCGCGATGTTCTTATCTTCGTCATACATATAGTAGGTGCCGTTCTCGCGGTAGGCGGTAAAGTCATGCTTCTCGCCGTCCTTGTCCTTGCCCGAAGCGCTCACGCTTCTGCCGGCGTAGAACTGCAAGGTATCGACCGAGACTATCTCGTAGGTCTCGCAGTCAAACAGGATCTGAAAGGCATAGCTTTTCTCGTTTGCGTCTTTAAAGCTTACTACCTCTTTGAAGCACGGGCGCACACTGGCTCCGTCCGCCGAATAATACACCGCTTCGGGCTCTGCCGTGCATTTGAAATCCAAAAACTTGGTTTTATCATTTTGCAGGATACCCTCTATTTTCTCAAGCAGCTTTACAAAATCTATATCCTCGGGGTTTTTGGTCTCAGCCGCTTCGCCCTCTATCTTAGCCATATTGGAGCTGAGCGAAAGCGCCGTGCCGTCCGCAGCCGCCACCAGCACCACATCTCTGCCGTAGATGGGCGCGCCCTTGTAGTACTGCTGCAGGCGGTAATAGGTCTCGCCGTCAAAGGTGGTAGCGTCCGCCACCTTAAGCTGTGAGGAGTCGTTCAAGCCCAGATCTCCGGAAACCGACTCCACCGCGCGGATCGCCGATTCGTTATCGGTGACCTTTATGTCGGTAAAGCCCTTCTGCAAGCCGACATAATTCGCGTCGGAAATGTCGTCGGCGTCAACAGCGCTGCTCTCGGATTTGGTCTTTGATTTGTTCTTACAAGCGGAAGCCGTACCTGTAAACAGGGCGGCTGCCAGCATGACAGCCAATACTTTTTTCCACATTTTCATCATCTGTGCCTCCTTTTTCGATGGTATTTCACCATTTTCATATTATCACAATAATCCTTGGTTTGCAATAGATTTTTGTGTATTTTCACAAAAGCGTCATAATTCAACGGTAAAAAACGCGTTTTTCCGCAAAACAATAACGGGACCGCTGCCGGTCCCGCTGTTTATCATTATCTTAATTTTATGTGTACCTCGCGGAGCTGCTGCTCGGTGACCTCTCCCGGAGAGCCGAGAAGCACATCCTGCGCGTTGGAGTTCATCGGGAAGGCGATGACCTCGCGGATGTTCTCCTCCTCGGTGAGCAGCATAAGCATGCGGTCGACGCCGGGCGCCATGCCCGCGTGAGGCGGAGCGCCGTACTGGAAGGCGTTGTAGAGCGCCGAGAACTTCGCCTTGAGGTCGTCCTCGCTGTAGCCCGCCATGTCGAACGCCTTTTTCATTATCTCGATGTCGTGGTTGCGCACCGCGCCCGAAGAAAGCTCTACGCCGTTGCAGACGATGTCGTACTGATAGGCGAGGATGGTTTCGGGGTCCTGATTATTGAGCGCGTCCAAGCCGCCCTGGGGCATTGAGAAGGGATTGTGGGTAAAGATGATCTTGCCGTCGTCGTCGCGCTCGAACATCGGGAAGTCCACGATGAAGCACATCTCAAAGCGGCTCTTGTCGATAAGGTCAAGGCGGTCGGCCACCTCGGTGCGGATCTGTCCCGCCAGCTTGGGAGCTTCCGCGGCGGTGTCGGCGATGAAGTAGATGACGTCGCCCGCCTTTGAGCCGTTGCGCTTGATCAGCTCCTCGCGGTCGCCCGGCTTGAGGAACTTGTCGATGGGACCGTCAAAGCTGAGGTCGTCCTCAACCTTGACATAGCCCAGACCCTTCATGCCGATGGAAAGAGCGAACTCCTCCATGCGCTTGAACCACTTTTTGCTTTGAGCGGCGGCGCCGGGCACGTTGATAGAACGCACGCACTTCTTGCGGAAGGGCGCGAAGTCGGTCTCGACGAACATATCGCTGATTTCCACGATCTCGAGCGGATTGCGGAGGTCGGGCTTGTCGGTGCCGTATTTGAGCATGGACTCGGCAAAGGGGATGCGCTTGAACGGAGGCTTGCTTACCTCCTTGTCGGTAAACTTTTTAAAGGTTTCATAGAGCACCTGCTCGGCTACATCAAATACGTCCTCCTGGGTGGCGAACGCCATCTCGAAGTCGAGCTGATAGAACTCGCCCGGAGAGCGGTCGGCGCGGGCGTCCTCGTCGCGGAAGCACGGCGCTATCTGGAAGTATTTGTCGAAGCCCGATACCATCAGGAGCTGCTTAAATATCTGAGGAGCCTGAGGCAGGGCGTAGAATTTGCCCTTGTGCTTGCGGCTGGGGATGAGATAGTCGCGGGCGCCCTCGGGTGATGAGGTCGAGAGGATGGGGGTGTTGATCTCGGTAAAGCCCAGCTCGTTCATTTTGGTGCGCAGGAAAGCGATGACCTCAGAGCGGAGCATGATGTTTTTGTGTACCTTGGGGTTGCGCAGATCGAGAAAACGATACTTCAGGCGCACGTCCTCCGAGGTGTTGGTAGAGGTGGCGACCTCAAAGGGCAGGACGTTTTTGCACTTGCCCAGCACGGTTATGTCCTCGGTGTGTACCTCTACATAGCCCGTGGCGATCTTTTTGTTGATGGTCTCCTCGTCGCGCTTGACTACCTCGCCGCTGAGGGTAACGGTACACTCCTTGTTGATGCCCTTGAGCAGCTCGTCATTATGGACGACCACCTGCAGCACTCCGTACTGGTCGCGTATATCGAGGAACATGACGCCGCCGTGGTCACGGATGTTCTCCACCCAGCCCGCGACACGCACCTGCTGTCCGATATTTTCTTCCCGTAATTCACCGCAGCTCACGGTGCGGTATTGGTTTGCCTTTATCATCTGATCTGTCCTTTCACAGCGTTATTATCCTAAAGCAATACCGCATGATTCAGGCGTGCGGATTGCGAAGCAGCTCTGCATGATATGCAAGCCGGGCACACGCCGCGACCCGCGCGGCGCTACCCTAAGTAGTATACCACAGTTTTTAAAGGGAATCAACACTTTTTTGAGCCGAGGGCGCACAGAATACGCTGCGCCGCCCTTGCTTTGCGACTCACTCCACGCTCTTTAAGCTTTCCACCATATTCACCTTGCGTATTTTGTAGGCGGTGGCGAGGTTGACCAGCAGCGAGAACAGCATGGTAAGCCCCGAGGCGTACAAGTAGGTGGAGGGATAGATGTCGCGGCCGAACATAACGTTGTCCACCTCTACGGTGCGGATTATGAAGCCCGAGAGCAGAACGCCCAGACCCAGCCCGACGAGGATGCCCAGCAGGGTGAGAATGACGTTCTCAATGGTGATGAACCGCGTAGTTTCGCGGTTGTAGAAGCCCAGCACCTTGAAGGTGGCTATCTCGCGCTGGCGCTCCGCGAGGTTGATGTTGGTCAGGTTGTACAGCACCACAAAGGCGAGCGCCGCGGCGCAGATTATCATAACCAGCACCACCATGTCAAGCGAGTTGAGCATATTGCGGAAGTCCTTTACGTTTTGGTCGGTAAAAGCTACGGCGACCACTCGTTTATCCGTGAGCATCTCCTCGCTGAAGGCTTTGCCCTCCCCCTTGTCGTTGAACCTGACCTGATACAGATTGAACGCCGGCGCTTTGCCGAAAAAGCGCTCGTAGCAGCGCGGCGTCATATAGACAAAGTTGTAGATGTAGTGTTCGTAAACGCCGCCTACCTCGGCGGTCACGGTACCGCTTTCGGTGGTGAGCTTCACGGTGTCGCCCTTCTTGACGCCGAAATCGGCGGCGAGCTTTTCGTTCAGCAGCACAGTGTCGTCGGTCAGCTCCAGAGGCACCTTTCCCTTGCGGGTGTGCAGAGATATAAGCCCCTGCATCTGCTCCGCGCTTTCGGGCACCGCGATGTAGGTGGATTCGGTGGTGTGGCGGCTGCCGCGTGACACGGTGACGTCCTCCTGCAGCGACAGCATAGAAGCGCTGACCTTGCCGGTATCCGCCGCGAGGTCCTTGAGGTATTGCAGCTCCTCAGGACTGCCGCCCTGCTTGGGGATTACCGCGGCGTCATAGCGGAATATCTCTCCGAACTGCTCGCGGGTGAGGGGCACAAAGCTGTTTTTCAAGCCGAACGCCGCCACTATAAGGGCGGTGCAGCCCGCCACGCCCAGCACGGTCATGCACAGCCGCGCCTTGTAGCGGAACAGGTTGCGGGCGGTAAGCTTGGCAGTAAAGCCCATACGCTTCCACAGCGGCTTTACGCGCTCCAGCAAGATGCGTTTGCCGGGCTTTGGCGCCTTGGGACGCATAGCCTGCGCGGGCTTGATGCTAAGCGACTTTACGCAGACGACCACCGACACCGCCGCTGTGCAGCACACCGCGGCGAGGGTGCCCATCACGATGGACGGGATGTGGAGCACCAGCTCGATGTCGCCGATATAGAACATGATTTTGTAGGCGTTGTAGATGATGAACGGCAGTGTGGACACACCCGCCGCTATGCCGATGACGCTGCCCGTGACGGCGGCTATCATCGAATAAATCACGTATTTCAAAATTATCGCGCCGTTGCCGTAGCCCAGCGCCTTTAGGGTGGCGATCTCGGTGCGCTTTTCCTCGATTAGCCTGGTCATCGTAGTTACGCAGACCAGCACCGCCACCAGAAGGAAGAACAGCGGGAACACCGAAGCCACCGCGTCCAGCCTGTCGGCGTTTTGAGAAAAGGTGGGATAGCCGGGATTGTCGTCTCGGGTAAACACATACCACTCGGAGGTCAGCCCGCTCATTTTTTCTATCGCTGCCGCGCCGTCATCCAGCTGACGCTGACCTTCGGCGAGCTTCTCACGCGCCTGCGCTTCGGCTGCCTCATATTGGGAGCGGGCTTCGGCAAGCTGTTCGGCGCCGCTCTGCTTTTTGGTTTCAAGCTCCGCTCGGCTACTGTTCAGGGTGCGCCGCAGCGAATTGAGCTGCGTGCGGGCGGTTTGCAGCTTAAGGCTGCCGCTGACGCGCTGAGCGGCAAGCTCGCTCTCCCCCGCTACCAGCCGCGCGTTGCCCGCGGCGATCTCGGCCTGCGCCGCCCCGAGCTTTGCGGAGCCGACGGCGTCCGTCACCTCGTTTTGGATGGCAGCGTACGCGTCGCCGTCCTCCAAAGCGGCGGCAGACGCTTCAAGCTGTGTTTGAAGGGTGGCTCTGCCCGCTTCAAGCTGCTGCTGCGCCGCGGTGAGCTGCGCCCTGCCCTCGGCGATCATCGATTCTGCCGAGGCGATAGCTGAGGCGTAGGTGCTCTTTCCCTCTTCAAGCGCCGCTTCGCCGCTGTCCAGCTGCTCCTGAGCCTCGTTAAGCTTTGACTGCGCTTCGGCTATCTTGCCGTTGTAGGTAGCTTCGCCCGACTCAAGCTCGGTGAGGGCTTCGCCCAGCTTCTGCTCCGCCTCCGCTTTTTTGCCGTTGTACTCACTGCGTGCCTCCTCCAGCCGCTGCCGCGCGTGGGGCACCACCTCGGTGGTGAACGCCAGCTCGCGCTGATCCGCAAACTCGCGCAAAGCTGCCTTCATCTGCTCTGCCAGCGTTTTATAGCTGTCGGAAAAAGCGGAGACCTCATCGGAAAAGTCCGCCTTTATATACAATTCATTGTAACACGGAATGTTGAAATCCTCCGCGGATATATACATGTATTCGTCTACCCTGCCGTCGCCGAGATTTGAGGTGCCGCGCTGATAGGAAATGAACAGCGGCGACTCCGCCTTGCCGACCACGGTGAAGGTGTCGGTCTTTAACAGCTCGGAAAGCGCGTTGTCACCCGCCGTAGACTGAAAGGTGACCACAGCGCCTATCTTGTGGCGGATGTTGGCAAAGGCGACGCTCTCGGTGACGATCTCACCGCTTTTTTTCGGCGCCCTGCCCTCGGTATAGGTTAGGGTGTTGAGCTTGCGGTTGCCTTTGCACGCCTTGGGAACGGCGATGATACGCACCACATCTCCCCCGTCGTCGGAGGAGGTCATCGCATCGCAGAAGTATGAGGGCATTACGCTTTTTACGCCCCTCATCGCCATAACAGCGGCAATATCCTCCTCGGCGAAGCCCGCAGTGGAAACGAGGCGGAAGTCCATTAGCTGACTTTCGCGGTAATAGCGCTCGGCAAGGCGGTACATAGAGGGACTGGTGGACTTTATACCCGCGAAAAAGCCCACGCCCAGGGCGATTATCGCCATTATCGACAGAAAACGCGCCTTGGTGTGCGCGATCTCGCGGAAGGTATTTTTGAGCAGTGCTTTTGTCATTTTCGGACTTCACCTCCTTTCGGTCTGAAAATGGTAACGGCGCAAGATCTGGCAGGACGCCGGGTCAACCGGCGGCAGCTACCACTCGATCTCCTCTATGGATCTCGGGTGCTCGTTATAGGTGTCGCGGACGATCTTGCCGCTCTTCATTTCGATGATATGATCCGCCATCGGCGTGATGGCGCTGTTGTGGGTTATGAGGACGACGGTCATTTTCTCGCTGTGACAGGTTTCCTGCAGCAAGCCGAGTATCTGCCTGCCCGTGTTGTAGTCGAGCGCGCCTGTCGGCTCGTCGCAGAGCAGCAGCGTCGGGCGCTTGGCAAGGGCGCGCGCTATTGACACGCGCTGCTGTTCGCCGCCCGAAAGCTGCGCGGGAAAGTTGTCCATCCTGTCGGAAAGTCCCACCTCAGCCAGCGCTTCCTCGCTGTCCATCGGGTGCCTGCATATCTGCGCGGCAAGCTCCACGTTTTCCTTGGCGGTGAGGTTGTGGACCAGGTTGTAAAACTGGAACACGAAGCCTATGTCAAAGCGGCGGTACTCGATAAGCCGTCGGTCGCTGTAGCGGCTGATGTCGTCGCCGTGCACCAGCACCTCGCCCTCGGTGGCGCTGTCCATCCCGCCGAGGATGTTAAGCACGGTGGTTTTGCCCGCGCCGGAAGCGCCCACCACCACCACGAACTCGCCCTCCTCGACCGAGAAGGAAATGCCGTCCACGGCGTTGATGAAGATCTCGCCCATTTTATAGCGTTTGTATACGTTTTTAAACTCTACCAATGCCATAGAGTCCTCCAAATTCAGCTTTCTGTATAAGTGCGTGTGCATACCTCATTGATCTTGTCGCGCAGGATCAAAAAGTCGTTGAACGCCTCGGGCTTTCTGCGCGGGTCGCGCAAAACGGCGGCGGGGTGAAGCATAGCCATCATAAGCACGCCGTTTTTTTCAATGAACTGCCCGTGCTCGCGGGTGATCTTGATGTCGGGCTTGATGATGCGCGCGGCGGCTATCCTGCCCAGGCAGACTATTATCTTCGGGCGGATAAGCTTGACCTGGTTGCGCAGCCAATCTATGCACATCTCCTGCTCCTCGGGCTTGGGGTCGCGGTTCTGCGGCGGACGGCACTTGACGATGTTGGCGATATATATATTTTTGTTTCTGTCCAGATCGACCGCGGTGAGCATTTTGTCGAGCAGCTTTCCGGCTCTGCCCACAAATGGCTCACCCTGCAGATCCTCGTTTTCGCCGGGACCCTCGCCGATGAACATCACCTCGGCTCGCGGTGAGCCTACGCCGACAACTACGTTGTGGCGGGTCTCGCAGAGCGCGCATTTTTGACAGCCTGCGCAGGCATTTTTAAGTTCTTCCCAGGTCTGATACATTTTAAATCCCCTTTTATCAAAATATGGTTGAAAAATATGTTATTTCGTAGTAAAATAAAAACAATGAATTATTTCAGAATACTTTTTAGAATGGTGGTAGAATCATGAAAATTATGGTAGAAACCTCTGCACATCACGTTCACGTTTGCAGAGCCACACTCGACGTACTCTACGGTGAGGGCTATCAGCTGACCAACAAAAAGGATCTTTCCCAGCCCGGTCAGTTCGCCTGCTTTGAGAAGGTAACGGTAGTCGGCCCCAGAGGTGAGATGACTATGTCTATCCTCGGTCCCGAAAGACCCGAGGACCAGGTGGAAGTTTCCCTGACAGACGCCAGAAAGCTAGGCGTGACCGCTCCCGTAAGAGAGTCCGGCAACGTGGCGGGAACTCCCGGCTGCAAGCTCGTAGGCCCCAAGGGCGAGGTCGAGATAGCTCAGGGCATCATCGCGGCGCAGCGCCACATCCACTTTGACCCCAAGACCGCCGAGGAAAACGGCTTCAAGGATAAGCAGATCGTCTCGGTCAAGGTCGGCGAAGGCACCGGCAGAGAGACTATCTTCGGCGACGTTGTAGTTCGCGTCAGCCCTAAATACGCTCCCGCCATGCACATCGACACCGACGAGAGCAACGCGGCAGGTCTGAGCGGCACCGTAGACGGAGAGATCCTCGTCTGATGCGGATTTGAGAGTTAAAAGTTAAGAGTTAAGAGGGCGTGCTATGCACGCCTTTCTTTTATTCTGCGCGCGAAAGGAAAGTGTGCAAAAAATCTTTAAAGACCTGCTCCCACGCAGCTTCGTTATGCTTTTCCTCGAACAGCACAACCTCGTTGAGCAGGCGCATCGGGTAACACTCCATCAAAATGTCATAAACCGCTTCGGTGCTTTGGAATATCCTCATTTCCAGCTCGTCGCCGGCGCCCGTGTACAGGTAGAGATACGGAAGCTCTGCTTGCAGCTTAGAGATGATCCAGCGGCGCATATCCTCCTCGGAATACAGCAGGAAGGCGGGCGAGAACACGCCTGCGGCGCAAAAGGCGTCGGGGTGGCTGAGCGCGGTAAAAAACGCCTGCAAACCTCCCGATGAGGAACCGCAGACCGCGGTGTTTGCTCTGCCGGTCTTTACGGGAAAACGCGCTTCGACCGCCGGCTTTACCGTGTTCATCAAAAAGCCATCGAACACCTCGCCCTCGGGGGCGGTGTAATCGTACATATCCTCGGCGCGGACCACGGCGCCTATGCTTCCGGGCGTCAGCTCGTTGTCGCGCCACGGGTTGTCGTTGTGGATGCCGACTATTATCGCCGCCTTGCCGCTGCTTTTTCGCTCGGCTTCCACGCTCTCGCGGGTGTGCCAGCAGCCCCAGCCGCTGCTCTCCTCGTCAAACAGGTTTTGTCCGTCGGTCATATAGACGACGGGCAGGGTCTCTCCTTCCTCGTGCGCGGGCACATACACGCGCACCCTGCGCTCTCCCTTTTCGGGATAGGGCAGGAACAGTTCACAGAGCTTTGCGGCAGTTTCCATTTTGACATACCTCCGGACATTGATATGGATTCTCTTTTTATTATCGCACAAAAAAAGAAAACTTGCAACTGTATAAAAGTCATTTTTCGGCGCATAATCTCAACAGAGGTGAAAGCTTATGATAAACGATACCGAAATGCTGACCTACATTTTGCAAAACGCCGAAATGGGGTGTCAGGGCGTAAAAAACGTGCGCGAAGGCAAGCCGAATTCTACACTTGACAGCGTGCTGTGCGACCAGCTTGCCCGCTACGGGAAGATATATCAAACGGCGAGCAATATGCTGCGGGTACGCGGCGAAGAGGTGCACCGCATTAACCCGATGGCGAGGACCATGGCGAAGCTGTCCACCGTGCGCGACCTCAAGCGCGACCCGTCAAGCCCCCACATCGCCGAAATGATGATAAAGGGCAACACCATGGGCGTCAACAAAATGGCGCAGCATTTGCGCGACTACGACCGCACCGACCCCAACATCACGCTGCTGGCAAAGAAAATGCTCGACGTGGAGCAGGCGCATATCAACGAGATGCGGACATTTTTATAACGCGGGATCAAAAAACAGGGACGTGAAAACTATCACGTCCCTGAAACTATCACGTCCCTACACCCCTGTTTTGCTTGACTTTTCAGCAAAATATGTGTATAATAAAACTACAGGGAACCGTTGAATGCGGTTAGCCATCAGATGTTAATATTTTTACAGTAACCGTCCAATTGCCGTTGGGCGGTTATTTCTTAATACGCTGAATGACTTCGGCAAGTGCTACTAACAAAACGATCAATAACACTGTTTCGGTCATAGGTACCACCCCCAATCCTCGGGGAGTGCCAACCGCCTCAACTACCCTGTAGCAACTCTATTGTAATTCAGGATTTGAACGAAAGCAAGAAATAATACAGGATTGTAATGAAAACAGGGACGTGAAAACTATCACGTCCCTGAAGCTTTATACTGATTTACGAATGTGCTGATCTCAAATCCCGTATCACAGCTGCGGACCAGCCGCTACCAGCGCCTTGCCCGCCTCGTTGGTGGTGTACTTGTCGAAGTTCTTGACAAAACGCGCAGCAAGGTCTTTTGCCTTTTCATCCCACTCGGAGGGATCAGCGTAGGTATCTCTGGGATCGAGGATGCCGGTGTCGACGCCGGGCAACTCGGTGGGTACCTCAAAGCCGAAGTAAGGGATGGTCTTGGTGGGCGCGTTCTTGATGTCGCCGCCGAGGATCGCGTCGATGATGCCGCGGGTGTCCTTGATGGTGATGCGCTTGCCGGTGCCGTTCCAGCCGGTGTTGACGAGGTAAGCCTTGGCGCCGCTCTTCTCCATTCTCTTTACCAGCTCCTCGGCGTACTTGGTGGGATGCAGCTCGAGGAACGCCTGACCGAAGCAGGCGGAGAAGGTGGGAGTGGGTTCGGTGATGCCGCGCTCGGTACCCGCCAGCTTAGCGGTGAAGCCGGAGAGGAAGTAATACTGGGTCTGCTCGGGAGTCAGGATAGACACGGGAGGCAGCACGCCGAACGCGTCGGCGGACAGGAAGATAACATTCTCGGCAGCGGGGCCTGAGGAAATGCCGTTTACGTTCTTCGCGATCTTCTCGATGTGCTCGATGGGATAGGAAACACGGGTGTTCTCGGTAACGCTCTTGTCGTCAAAGTCGATGGTGCCGTCCTCGGCAACGGTGACGTTCTCGAGCAGAGCGTCGCGCTTGATGGCGTTGTAGATGTCGGGCTCGCTCTCCTTGTCGAGGCCGATAACCTTCGCGTAGCAGCCGCCCTCAAAGTTGAACACGCCGTTGTCGTCCCAGCCGTGCTCGTCGTCGCCGATGAGCAGACGCTTGGGATCGGTGGACAGGGTGGTTTTGCCTGTGCCGGACAGACCGAAGAAGATAGCGGTGTTTTTGCCCTCCATATCGGTGTTGGCGGAGCAGTGCATGGAAGCGATGCCCTGCAGGGGCAGGTAGTAGTTCATCATGGAGAACAGACCCTTCTTCATCTCACCGCCGTACCAGGTGTTCAAAATGACCTGCTCGCGGCTCTTTACGTTGAAGAGCGCCGCTGTCTCGGAGTGAAGTCCCAGCTCCTTGTAGTTCTCCACCTTAGCCTTGGAGGCGTTGTAGCAGATGAAGTCGGGCTCAAAGCTCTCAAGCTCCACGTCGGTGGGCTTGATGAACATATTCTTGATGAAGTGCGCCTGCCAGGCGACCTCCATGATAAAGCGGACAGACATGCGGGTGTCCTTGTTGGCGCCGCAGAAGCAGTCTACCACATAGAGCTTCTTGCCGCTCAGCTCCTCCATGGCCAGCTTTTTGCACGCTGCCCAGGTCTCTTCGCTTGCGGGATGGTTGTCGTTGGGGTACTCGGGAGTCGTCCACCAAACGGTATCCTTGCTCACATCGTCCATAACGATGAACTTATCTTTGGGGGAACGTCCGGTGTAGATGCCTGTCATAACGTTGACAGCGCCCAGCTCGGTCTCCTGACCCTTGTCAAAGCCCTCAAGAGCGGGATCTGTTTCATCCTCGAACAGCTGCTCGTAGGAAGGATTGTAAACGATCTCCTTGACATCGGTGATGCCGTATTTTGTTAAATCAATAGTTGCCATAAAATTACTCCTTTGATTTTTTTATCTATAACTGTCTCAAATAAATAACCGACAAAGCCTTGGGGATGAGCCTCGAGGGCGCCGCAAAGATTTAGCCCCGCCGCGCGGCAACGGTGTACCGCGGAGATCGAACCGCAAAGGCTGTCTGTTTTTATTTGAGTTTGGCACAAGGCGATACCGCAGGATAAGCGCGCGCGGCACTGCCCTGATAACAGCTTATATAATAGCACAGATTTCGGGTGATTGTCAATATTGCCGAGTTGACAAATAAAGCTTGCAAAATGCAGTTTTTTCGGCAAAAAATTTCAAAACAGGCGGTTTTTTCGGTGAGATAGCGTCCAAAATGAAATATTCAGCCGCCAAAGCTCCATATTCAATGGTTATTATTGACGAAAACGCCGCAAAGTGTTATACTTAAGGCAACACTGCGGACACCGCGGCGCGTGTATTGCCTGATTATTCAGGTTTTTTCAACAGTCGACCCCGCCTGCGCCGGACGCGATGCGCGCAAACGGGCGGGAGAAAGTGCCTGAGGGTATGCTTATGAAAAAGAGATTCGCTGCGTTTTCACTTATCATCATTCTGCTCAGCCTGCTGCTTACCGGCTGCACGGACGACAACAACGCGGCTGTCGTCGGCGAATGGGTGCCCAGCACCGTTTCCATCGGCGGCACCACCATTTCCTACAGCGAGCTTGACACCAAGGGGCGGGACTTTTACTTCCGCTTTTACTCCAACGGCAAGTGCAAAATAAAGATAGGCGGCATCACCAACGAGGGCACCTACTCCTTCAACGAGACCTCGGTGGACATACAGTACGGCGGCAAAAGCCAGAAGCTGAGCTATGACCAGGGGATACTGACGCTGAAGATGGAATACAACGACCAGACGACCTCGTATATGTTTACAAAGGTCACTAAATGAGCCGTCGCCGAACGTGCCGTACAAAATGAAAAAACAATTGAATTATCGTACAAAATATGCTATACTTTCAGAGTATAGCATTTTTTATATCGGGAGGAACGCATATGAGTGAGAAAACAGTACGCACGCGGTACGCGCCCAGCCCCACCGGCTTTATGCACGTGGGAAATCTGCGCACCGCGCTGTATGAGTACCTGGTCGCGAAATCGCAGGGCGGCAGGTTTATTTTGAGGATCGAGGACACCGACCGCGAACGTCTGGTTGAGGGTGCGGTAGACGTTATTTACGACACGATGGCGCTGGCGGGTCTTAAGCACGACGAAGGTCCCGACATCGGCGGCGACTTCGGCCCCTATGTACAGTCGGAGAGAAAGGACATGTATCTCCCCTACGCCGAGCAATTGATAAGGGAAGGCAAGGCGTACCGCTGCTTCTGCTCCAAGGAGCGCCTTGAAAAGCTGCAAAACGAGACTGTGGGCGGCGGCTATGACCGCCACTGCCGCGACCTGTCCGAGGAAGAGATACAAAAGAACCTCGACGCGGGCGTGCCCTATGTCATCCGCCAGAAAATGCCGATAGAGGGCAGCACCACCTTCTCGGACGCGGTGTTCGGCGACATCACCGTCGACAATGCGGAGCTGCAGGATCAGATCCTCATCAAAACCGACGGCTATCCCACCTACAACTTCGCAAACGTAATAGACGACCACACCATGGGCATCACCCATGTGGTGCGCGGCAGCGAATATCTCAGCTCCACACCCAAGTACAATCTGTTGTATGAGGCGTTCGGCTGGGAGATACCCACCTACATCCACCTGCCCCTCATAATGGGCAAGGACGCGGACGGCAACATCAGCAAGCTCAGCAAGCGCCACGGCGCCACCGGCTTTTATGATCTGATAGACGAGGGCTATCTGCCGCAGGCGATCATCAACTACATCGCCCTGCTGGGCTGGTGTCCGAAGGACAACCGTGAGATATTCACCCTTGCGGAGCTTGAGAAGGCTTTTGACATCGGCGGCATCAGCAAAAGCCCCGCCGTGTTCGACTACGACAAGCTGACCTGGTTCAACGGCGAGTACATAAAGGCGATGAGCCCGGAGGAATTTACCGCCGCCGCGATGCCGTATTATCAAAAGGTGTTCGGCGACAGGGAGATGCCCTGGGACAAACTTGCCGAGATTTTGCAAAAGCGAGTGACACAGCTTACGCAGCTGCCCGAGATGCTCGACTTCTTCGCGGCGCTGCCCGAATACGAGAAGGAGCTGTTCGTCAACAAAAAGAGCAAAACAAATCTTGAGAACGCGCCCGTGGTACTTCGGGAGGCATATGAGCGCCTGAAGGCGCTGCCCGTTTGGGACAACCCCTCCATCCACGACTGCCTGATAGACATGGCGAAGGAAAAAGAACTGAAAAACGGCACCGTCATGTGGCCCGTGCGCATAGCAGCCGCGGGCAAGACCGTAACTCCCGGCGGCGCGGTGGAGATTTTGGACATCCTGGGCAGAGAGGAAGCCTTGCGCAGACTGGAAGCGGGTTTGGAAAAGCTTGACTCATAAAAGAAAATCATAATATAAAGGAACATCATTATGTCAGACACTATCAACAACGAAATAATGCAGGGCAATTTTATCCACGATTTCATCGAGGAGGATATTGCCGAGGGCGGAAAATACGAGGGCAAAACCGTGCACACCCGTTTTCCTCCCGAGCCTAACGGCTATTTGCACATAGGTCACGCCAAGGCGGTGTACATCAATTTTGCCACCGCCGAGAAATACAACGGCATTTGCAACCTTCGCATGGACGACACGAACCCTACTAAGGAGGATGTGGAATACGTCGACGCGATCAAGGAGGACATCAAGTGGCTCGGCTTCGACTGGGGCGACCGCTTCTTCTACGCCTCGCAGTACTTTGAGGAAATGTACGGCTTCGCCGTAGAGCTGATAAAGAAGGGACTCGCCTACGTCTGCGAGCTGACGCCCGAGCAGATGCGCGAATACCGCGGCGACACCCAGACGCCCGCAAAAAGTCCCTTCCGCGACAGACCCGTTGAGGAGAGCCTCGACCTGTTCGCGCGGATGAGAAACGGCGAATTCGCCGACGGCAGCATGACCCTGCGCGCGAAGATCGACCTCGCATCGGGCAACTTCAATATGCGCGACCCCGTCATTTACCGCATCAACCGCATGCACCACCATCGCACGGGCGACGATTGGTGCATCTACCCGATGTACGACTTTGCCCACCCCATAGAGGACGCGCTGGAGGGCATCACCCACAGCCTTTGCTCGCTGGAATTTGAGTCCCACCGCCCGCTGTATGACTGGGTCATCGAAAACATCTCGGCTCCCGCCAAGCCCCGCCAGATAGAGTTCGCCCGCCTGGGCATCAACAACACCGTAATGTCCAAAAGAAGGCTGCGACTGCTTGTGGAGGACGGCTGGGTAAACGGCTGGGACGACCCGCGCATGCCCACCCTCTGCGGTCTGCGCAGACGCGGCTACACGCCAAAGTCCATTCGCTCCTTCATCGACCAGATAGGCGTTTCAAAGGTTAATTCCATCGTAGAATACAGCTTCCTTGAGCACTGTCTGCGCGACGACCTGAACGAAAGCGCAGCTCGCGCCATGTGTGTGCTGCACCCCGTAAAGCTGGTCATCACCAACTATCCCGAGGGTCAGACCGAGGAATTTGAGGTCGAAAACAACCCCAACCGCCCCGAGGACGGCACCCGTACCGTGACATTCTCGCGCGAGTGCTGGATTGAAGCCGACGACTTCATGGAGGAGCCGATAAAGAAATACCAGCGCCTCTACCCCGGCAACGAGGTAAGGCTGAAATCCACCTACATCGTAAAATGCACGGGCTGCAAAAAGGACGACGAGGGCAACGTAGTGGAGGTGTACGCCGAATATGACCCCGCGACACGCGGCGGCAACACCCCCGACGGCAGAAAGGTGCGCGGTACCATACACTGGGTAGACGTGAACAACTGCGCCGAGGCGGAGGTAAGGCTGTATGACAACCTGTTCACCGTGCCCGACCCCGACGTGGGCGACCGCAATTTCCTCGACTACATCAATCCCCACTCGCTTGAAGTCCTCAACGGCTGCAAAGTGGAAAAGAGCTTGGAGGCCGCGACCGCTCCGCAAAGCTTCCAGTTTATGAGAATTGGCTATTTTTGTGTTGACAACAAAGACAGTACCGCAGATCACCTCGTTTTCAACCGCAGCGTTTCGCTGAAGGACGGTTTTAAGAAAAAATAAGATAGACAAAAAGTTTGCCATAATTACAAAAACAGCGCAGCCTTTCATTGATTGGCTGCGCCGTTTTATTATAAGCGGTTCAAGATAGGATTTCGTGGAATAAGTCAGTTTTTTCGAGAGTGTGCATGAATAATTATACGTTTTAGGGTATAAATATCAAAAGAACCAAAATTAATATTAAAACCGCAACAATTCGCTTATAGACAATTTATAACAATTTTTTCATTTTTCGAGATTTAGAATCGATTTTTGTCGTTTTAATCCGACAGCCGGTATATGCTTTTACCTTTGGGCTACATTTCGTCACTATAGTTGATTGAAGAAAAACGCTATTTACATTAATATTAACTTAAGAAATTTATATAGGCAGGAACGAGTATGGATAGATTAGAATTGTCAAGATTAATCGGGGCAAATATCCGCAAATACAGAATCCAAAGGGACGTCAGCCAAGAGCACTTGGCGCTGGAGTCGGGCATCCATCCCGCTTACATCAGCAAGCTGGAGCGCGGTGAAAAGTGCCCAACTATTGACACTTTATACCGACTGGCAAGGGCTTTGGGCATTCCCGTATACAAATTGATCGACATTGACGGTGACATGGACAACATCTCCGACACCGCCTACAAAATCCAGAAATCTCTCAGCGACCTCAACCCCGAACAGCAAAGCCGTGTGGCGGACCTGATCGATGAGATCGTCGACTTGGTAAAGTAACGCTCTGAAAAGAGCGTTTTCTTTTTTCCTCTTGCTCTTTCCTTTTTTCTGTTTTTATGCTATACTTTTAGTGCAAGTTGCGCGATTGACCCTATAGTATCAGTTTGGAGTGATTCCATGAAGCGTGTTTTGGTAACAGGCGGCTCGGGCGGCATAGGCGCCGCCGTCTGCCGAGCTTTTGCCGTTCAAGGCTGTGAAATAGCTGTTCATTACCATAAAGGACAAGAAAAAGCAACTCGGTTATCGGAGGAGATCGCCCGTGAATACGGCGTGAAAGCGGCGCCGTTATACGCCGACGTAGCGGACAGAGCCTCGGTTTCCCGTATGTTTGACGAGGCGCAGCGTATTTTCGGCGGCATTGACGTGCTTGTGAACAACGCGGGAATTGCGCAGCAAAAGCTGTTCACCGACGTTACCGAAGCGGACTGGCGCGCGATGACCGGCGTGAACCTGGACGGCGTGTTCTTCTGCTCTCAGGAGGTACTGCGGCGGTGGATGCTGCCCGCTCACAGCGGCGTCATCCTCAACATCAGCTCCATGTGGGGGCAGGTGGGCGCGAGCTGCGAGGTCCCCTACAGCGCAGTGAAGGCCGGCGTTATCGGCATGACGAAGGCGCTCGCGAAGGAGGTAGGACTGTCCGGCGTGCGCGTCAATTGCATCGCCCCCGGGGTAGTTATGACCGACATGATGAAGGGCTTTGACAGCCAAACGCTTGACTCTCTGCGAGAGGAGACCCCGCTTTACCGGCTGGGCACGCCCGAGGACATCGCCGAAGCCGCGGTGTTTTTATGCGGCGACAAGGCGGGCTTCATCACCGGACAGGTGCTTGGGGTCAACGGTGGGTTTATTATCTGACTACTATTTTCCGCGAAATCAAACAAAAAGGACGTGCTCGATTTGAACACGTCCTTTATTAGGCTTTAATTCTGATTTAGAATTACTTAAGCTCAACCTCAGCGCCTGCGCCCTCGAGCTTCTCCTTAACAGCCTCAGCATCCTCCTTGGATACCTGCTCCTTAACAGCCTTGGGTACGCCGTCAACAAGAGCCTTAGCTTCCTTCAGGCCGAGACCGGTAATCTCACGGACAGCCTTGATAACAGCGATCTTGTTGCCGCCTGCGCTCTTCAGGATAACGTCGAACTCGGTCTGCTCAGCCTCAGCGGCAGCAGCCTCTACGGGACCTGCAACTGCAACAGCAGCAGCAGCGGATACGCCAAACTCGTCCTCTACAGCGTGAACCAGCTCGGAGAGCTCGAGAACGGTGAGGCCTTTTAATTCTTCAATAATAGCAGTAATTTTCTCAGATGCCATTGTTTTTACCTCCAATATAATGATAAGTTGATTTTAAAATGATTGCGCGGATCATTCCGCAGCGGGTGCCTCGGCCGCTTCCTCTGCGGGAGCTGCCTCAGCCTCTTTCTTGGCAAGACAAGCGTCGAAGCCGCCTTCATCCACAACAGCCTGCATAACGCGGGCAAACGCGGCGATAGGAGCCTGGAACGCGCCAAGAACGTTGGCGAGAAGTACTTCTCTGGTCGGGAGCTTGGACAGAGCTGTAATGGTATCCATATCCACAACAGCGCCGTCAAGGTAACCGGACTTTACCTTGAAGTTGTCGTGATCCTTAGCGTACTTGCAAAGGATACGAGCCGCGGCAGCGTACTCGCTGTCGCTGGTCGCGAGAGCGGTTGTGCCCTCAAGTACGGGCTTTAAGTCCTCAAGACCTACCTCGTCACACGCGCGGGAAAGAAGGGTGTTTTTAACAACGGTGTACTGCACGTTGTTTTCACGCAGCTCCTTTCTGAGCTTGGTGTCGTCCTCGGTGTTGATACCCTCATAGGATACCACCAGACCTGTGACGGAGTTTTTCAGTCTTTCGGAAAGCTCTGCAACGATCGCTTTCTTTTGCTCTAAAACACTCTGGCTCGGCAAAAATATTCACCTCCGAATAATAATCTGTCGCAGTTCATTGGTGACTTAACAATTTAAAGAAAAACTGTCCGAAGCGCATACCTCGGACAGTAAAAACTACAAAAATCGTAATCGCACTTTCCTCGGCAGGCAAGGTTTCCCTTTTACGCAATGCACCTACTGTCTTTAGAACTGCATTTATATTTAATTCAAATTGAATTAAACACCGAACTTGGTGGGGTTCATTCTGACGCTGGGACCCATGGTAGAGGTCACGGCGACGGAACGGATATACTGACCCTTTGCGGCGGAGGGCTTAGCCTTTACGATGGCATCCATAAGGGTGTCAAGGTTTTCGGCGAGCTTCTCGGTACCGAAGGATACCTTGCCGATGGGGCAGTGGATGATGTTGGTTTTGTCAAGACGGTACTCGATCTTACCTGCCTTGGCTTCCTTGATCGCCTTGGCGATGTCGGGAGTAACGGTACCTGCCTTGGGGTTAGGCATCAAGCCGCGGGGACCGAGGATACGTCCCAGACGACCTACCAGACCCATGCAGTCGGGTGTGGTGATAAGCACGTCGAAGTCCATCCAGTTTTCCTGCTGGATCTTCTGAGTCATGTCCTCAGCGCCTACAAAGTCAGCGCCGGCTTCCTTGGCAAGCTCCTCGTTGGGACCCTTGCAGATAGCCAGAACGCGAACGTTTTTACCTGTACCGTTGGGGAGAACGACCGCGCCGCGAACCTGCTGGTCTGCGTGACGGCTGTCTACGCCGAGCTTTACGTGAAGCTCAACGGTCTCGTCAAACTTGGCGGTAGCTGTCTTGATAACAGTGTCCAGCGCCTCGTTTGTGTCATATAATTTGGTTCTGTCAACGAGCTTAGCAGCGTCAACATATTTCTTACCGTGTTTCATCAGTTTTCCTCCATATTTAGGTGGTCAAACGGAAAGCTCCTCCCACCCGGATCATTTAGTCAACTACTGTAATACCCATGCTTCTGGCAGTACCCGCGATCATGGAAGCCGCAGCTTCAACAGAGCCCGCGTTGAGGTCGGGCATTTTCTGCTCGGCGATCTTGGTGATCTGCTCCTTGGTGATGGTGGCGACCTTGGTCTTGTTGGGTACGCCTGAACCGCTTTCGATGCCGCAAGCCTTCTTCAGCAGAACAGCCGCAGGCGGAGTTTTTGTAATGAAAGTGAACGAACGGTCGGCATATACCGTGATAACAACAGGGATGATAAGACCGATGTCGTTCTTTGTGCGCTCGTTGAAATCCTTTGTGAACGCTACAATGTTTACGCCGTGCTGACCGAGTGCGGGGCCGACAGGCGGTGCCGGAGTAGCTTTACCGGCAGGGATCTGAAGCTTGATTAAGCCTACTACCTTTTGAGCCATTGTTTATAACCTCCAAAATTCGTGGTAAATTGCGGAACGCCACTGTGTAGGGTTTCCTCCCACAGGGAACTTGGGTTCCCAATAAAAAGCCCGTGGGGCTGATTATCGTTATTCTTCGATTGCTTCCGCCTGACCGAGCTCCAGCTCGACAGGTGTTTCGCGTCCGAACATCGAAACGATGACGCGAACATAGTTTTTGTCGGCGTCGATCTCATCGACAGTGCCGACGAAGTCCTCCAGAGGACCGTCGATAATGCGCACCGAGTCGCCTACCGCGTAGGATACCTTTACCACGCGCTGCTCGACGCCCATTCTGTAAACCTCCGCCTCTGTGAGCGGAACGGGCTTTGACCCCGGACCCACAAAGCCTGTGCAGCCGCGGATGTTGCGCACGACGTACCAGGTTTCATCGGTGTAGACCATTTTGACGAAAACATAGCCAGGATATATCTTGTGCTCGACTTCCTTGGTTTTCTCGCCTACCGTCTCTGTTACGATCTCGGTGGGCACCTTGACGTCGATTATCATATCCTGAAGCTGGCGGTTTTCCGCGGTGGTCAACAGATCGTTAGCCACCTTGTTTTCGTAGCCCGAGTAGGTATGGATGACATACCATTTTGCTTCATAATCAGGCATGAACTCTCTTCCTTTCCAAAGATTAGACAAGAATTGCGCCTATTACGTATTAGAAATACCCATGATCTTACCCAGCAGGAAGAACAGACCGCGGTCCAGTCCGAAGATGAACAGACCCATGATGATGATAACGGCGATAACTATGCCGAAGTTTTTGGTCGTCTGCCTTGCTGTAGGCCAAGTGATTTTCTTCAGTTCACCCTTACAGGCAACGAGGTACTTCCAAATTCTCTGAAAGACATTTGGTTTCTTCTTCTTGGAAGACGGCTTTTTGGGGGCCTTCTTCTCGGCAGCCTTTGTGTCAGCCATGATGTACCTCCTTATTTAGTTTCCTTGTGAAGAGTGTGTTTCTTACAGAAACGGCAGTACTTGTTCATCTGAAGTCTGTCGGGACTGTTTTTCTTGTTCTTCATTGTGTTGTAGTTGCGCTGTTTGCATTCTGTGCAGGCCAATGTGATTTTAACTCTCATAACGGCA
>CADBHB010000016.1 GCA_902794395.1 uncultured Ruminococcus sp. | reverse complement strand
TTTGATAATTAAGTCTTGCAATCCGATGAGTTCTTCTGTAGAATAAGTGTAGAGCATATTAGCAACCTCCGTTTCTGGTTTCTCGACAATTCCATTTTACCGGATTTGGTGCAAATATGCTCTACTTTTTTGTTTTCATTTTAGTAGGCTCTATTTGTTACCCCAACTTTTATTATAGAGCCTTTTATTAGTATACATTATTTTGATTTGAACTGCTTGCCCAGACCGCGGACCTCTATAAGTCTGCAAAGGGGCAGTCCCAGCACGAGCAGCACCGCCAGCTCGCCGAGCGCGACTAATCCGCCCTGAATCAGGAAATCTCGGAAGTCAAAAGCAGCTCCCTGATTAACGAAGAAGAAGTCGATTTCAAAGCCGACGAAGATGCCGTTCATCAAAGCGGGCATCAGCGCCGCGAGCACCGGCAGCTTGAAGAAGCGCAGTTTGCGCAGCGAGTACATCAGAAGCGCGGCAAAGAAGCTTGCCAGCGACCCGAACACCAGGTCGCAGGGTCCCAGCGAGGAGAGCGAGCTGATGTTCGCAAGTACACAGCCGACGGTCAGCCCGGGGATCGCCGCGGGTGTGAATACGGCAAGGATGCACAGTGCTTCCGAAACGCGGAACTGCACTGCCATTGATGCCGAGCCCGGCAACAGCACGTTTTGCAGGATAGTCAGCGTGGCGTACAGCGCGGCGATGATCGCCGCCTGCGCTATGAATAAAGGTGTTTTATTTTTCATATCTAAACCCTCGTTAGTGTTTTTTCGGCGTCGCGGTATTGTTTTCATGCAGTCGACCCTGCCTGTGTAATAAATTGTACCACAAAATATGGGAAAATTCAATTGACGTTCCGCGGAAAATAAAGTACAATGAGAGCACAGGCTTGCGGCCTTTTGGGCTTTCGCCGCGCCGCGCTACAGCTTTTGAGCGGTGAAACAGGCAGTCTGTTTTTGCAAAACGCATATATACTATTTATAATAGTATTCGACGAGGAGGAACACGGATGAAAAAGATTCTCAGCTTAGCCCTGATTGTCGTTTTGGCTGCCGGCTGCTTGGCGGGCTGCAACGGGAACAAGAAAGCTCCAAACTACGCCGGACTCACGTTTAGACAGAGAAAAAACGGCAATTATTTGTGCACGATAACAAAGGACGCGCCGGCGGAGGTGACGGTCCCGGCGGATTACAACGGCAAAAAGGTTACCTCGCTTGAAACCGAAAAAGGCGGCTGTCCGAACCTCGAAAAGCTCGTCGTTGCCGCTTCGCTGTACAGCATTGATGACGGGACGTTCACAGGGTTCCCCAAACTTAGCTCCGTGTCCTTTGAGGGAGGAGTGCAGGGTATTTCCGAGGACGCTTTCGAGAACTGTCCCGAGCTGAAAACGATAACCTTCGGCGGCGCGGTAGATTACGTTTATTCTATCTTTGAGGGCTGCCCGAAGCTTGAGCCGATAGTTCTGCCCGACGGCAGCAAAGTAAAAAGCTACACCTATGAAGACGGCGTAACGGTAGGAACGCAGGACTATTTCGATTGGAACAACGGCTTGGATACAGAGGAGCGCTTCGAGCAGGTGCGCAGTCATTTGGGTGAAAAATGGGACGATAAAACAAAGATCAAGGCGGAAGACGCGGCGGAGTTCCGCACGCGGCTCAACGGATCGGTAATCTACACAGACATGTGCGCCGACGGTATTCCCGAAAATTACGCGGCGGATAAGATCTCCGAAAAGATGAGGCTTATAGCGGTTGACTGCCGTAATGCGCAGGGCGCGCTTTCTGCCGAGGATAAAGCCGTAGCCGAGAGCAACAGCGACTCAGGTGTATACGCGCTGGTTGAGGCGACCGGCAGCAGGGACCGGTATTACGGAAGCACCGCAAACGCGGATATAGAGTATCTTATTTCATACCGTATCAGCTTTTGGAACGCGAAAACCGACGAGCTGCTGGGCTGGTTTGGCTTGTATGACCTGGGCTACGCGCCGGAAAAGCTGATCCCGGGCGGCAGCAGCGTCTTTCGACTGAGCCGACGGGAGTACAGCACATACTTGCGCGACAAGGAGGGCAACGCCCTGACGCCTGAGTTTATGATCGAAAAATACGTCTACGGCATTACCGAAAACACCGAGTACGGCGCTGCCGACTAAACGGAATAAATGAACACCGCCGCGGGAACAAAAGCTGTTTTTGCGGCGGTCGCTTTTATCCGCTTGACGTAGCGGAAAAAATAAAGTACAATGAATAGGCAGGCTTGTTGTTTTTGCGCGCTGTACCCGACTCGGAAAAAGCGGACCGGGTTCGATATGTCTTTTCTGAGTTTGGTATAGATGGTTGGCTTGCGAGTTCGTAGCGTCGGGTGATAATGTGAAAATCAGCATCAGGACGGTTGCGGCGGGAGTGCTGCTTGCGGCGGCTGCCGTGACAGGGTTTTTCGCGTTTCGCGTATATATGAGTAAAGGAAAATATGTTTTCCGCAGCGAACCAAAGCTGAAAAAGGTTGAGGTGACGCTTGAGAAAAAGCCGCTCAAGGATCGCGCGCCCTTGAGTCTTGAGCTTTGCCGAAGCAAACTCAGCGGCGAAGGTCAGGAGGAGGCATACCGCGAGATCTCCGATTGCGTTTTGCAGACCGACGGCGCGGCGTTTTGGCTTTATAAGGCGTCTTTTGACGATTTCAAAATAGCGATGAACGCGTTTTTGAACGACCACCCGGAGGTGTTTTGGGTGGACAGCGCGTCGGGCTACAAGTATTACGATTACGGCGACAAGCTCAATGTGGAGTTGAATTTTTCCGAATCGGGCGAACAGCTCAAGGCAGACCGCGAAGCGCTCGGCGACGCCGTGGAGCTTGCGGCGGCAGGCGCGCCCGACAACGCCTCGGACTATGAGGTAGAGCTTTATCTCAACGACTATCTCGGCGAGGTGTGCGAGTACTCCTCCGAAGGCGAGATGAAGCACTCCTCCTACGGCGCCCTGGTGCAGGGTCAGGCGGTGTGCGACGGGTATTCGCACGCGTTCCAGCTGCTTTGCCGACGTCTGGGTATAGAGTGCACCACGGTCGACGGCACCTCCGACTTCAACAGCGATCACGAGGACGGCCATATGTGGAACTGTGTTTTGCTCAACGGCAACTGGTATCACGTGGACGTTACGTGGAACGATTCACCGCGCGCGCTGTGCGAAGCCGAGCATTACTTTTATTTGAACCTCACGGAGGAGCAGATAAAGCGCGACCACGTCATCAGCGGCGACTTTGCTCACCGCGCGGACAACGCGGGTCAGTATTTCAATATTTTTGTGCCCGTCTGCAACAGCGACGAGCTAAACTATTTCCGCTTGAATTACGTCACCATCAAAGACCCCGAGGCCGACGACGATATTCTGGCGGCGCTCATCGAAGCCTCGCGCCGCAAACGCGACTATGTCGCCTATGTGATAGACGACAGCGTCGATTTTTCCTCCATGTGCGACAGGATCATCGACGAATACGCGGTGTCGTGGATAGACGGCGCAAACCATTTCACCAAGAAAACCGGCAAGCTCACCGCAGACGGCAAGGCGGTCACCTACGAGGACAAAAGGCTTTTGGCGTTTCAGCTTGAATACGAGTGAGCCATAACCGTTTGACCGGGCAAAGATACCGGCAGTGCCGCGCTGTCCTAGGCGTGAGCCTTATTGAAGATCTTACTGCGCGATCCGCACACATGAAACATGCGGCATCGCCTATTATAGAAAAACAAAAAACAGGAGTGATGATTATGGGAATGACGATGTCCCAAAAGATTCTCGCGGCACACGCGGGTCTCAGCGAGGTGAAGGCGGGTCAGCTTATAAACGCCGAACTCGATATGGTGCTCGGCAACGACGTTACCTCGCCCGTGGCTATCAATGTGTTTGAGGAAAACGGCGCGACCGCGGTGTTTGACAATACCAAGATAGCCATGATAATGGACCACTTTACCCCCAACAAGGACATAAAGGCGGCTACGCTGGTCAAGCAGACCAGGACCTTCGCCGACAAATACGACATCAAAAACTTTATGGACGTGGGAATGATGGGCATTGAGCACGCGCTGCTGCCCGAAAAAGGTCTGGTGGGTCCCGGCTGTCTGTGCATCGGCGCCGACTCTCACACCTGCACCTACGGCGCGCTCGGCGCGTTTTCCACCGGCGTCGGTTCCACCGATATGGCGGCGGGCATGATAAGCGGCAAGGCGTGGTTCAAGGTCCCCTCCGCGCTCAAGTTCAACATCGTGGGCAAGCCGCAGGGCTTTATCAGCGGCAAGGATGTTATCCTTCACATCATCGGTATGATCGGCGTGGACGGCGCGCTCTACAAGTCGATGGAATTTGCGGGCGAGGGCTTGCAGTATCTCAACATCGACGACCGCCTCTGCATAGCTAACATGGCTATCGAAGCGGGCGCTAAAAACGGCATCTTCCCCGTGGACGACATCACCCGCGCCTACTGCGACGGCAGGTATCAGGGCACGCCGGTGGAGTACACCGCCGACGAGGACGCGGTGTACGACGAGGAGTACACCATCGACCTTGGCACTCTGCGCCCGACGGTCGCCTTCCCTCACCTTCCCGAAAACACCAGAACGGTGGACGAGATCGGCGAGACCGAGGTAAAGATAGACCAGTGCGTCATCGGCAGCTGCACCAACGGCAGGATCTCTGACCTGCGCGCGGCGGCAGAGGTATTCAAGGGCAAAAAGATAGCAAAGGGCGTGCGCTGCATCATCATCCCCGGCACACAGAGCATCTGGCTGCAGGCTATGCACGAGGGGCTTTTTGACATCTTTGTTGAAGCCGGCGCGGTGGTTTCCACTCCCACCTGCGGTCCGTGCCTGGGCGGCCACATGGGTATTCTTGCCGCGGGCGAGCGCGCGATCTCCACTACCAACCGCAACTTCGTAGGCAGAATGGGTCACGTGGACAGCGAGGTTTATCTGGCGAGTCCCGCTGTGGCGGCGGCAAGCGCCGTCAAGGGCTACATCACCGACCCCGCGAAGGTTTAAGAAAAGGAGGAGAATCGTTATGAACGCAAAAGGCAGAGTACATAAATTCGGCGACAACGTCGACACCGACGTAATAATCCCCGCGCGCTATCTCAACACCGCTTCCCACAAGGAGCTTGCCGCGCACTGCATGGAGGATATTGACGCGGAGTTCGTAAATAAGGTGCAGGAGGGCGACATCATGGTTGCCGAAAAGAACTTCGGCTGCGGCTCCTCGCGTGAGCACGCGCCCATCGCAATCAAGGCGAGCGGCGTGTCCTGTGTAATCGCCTCCACCTTCGCGCGCATTTTCTACCGCAATTCCATCAACATCGGACTGCCGATCCTGGAGTGCGACGAGGCGGCGCGTGAGATCGGCGACGGCGACATCGTGAGCGTCAATTTCGACACGGGCGTTATCACCGACGAGACCACCGGCAAGACCTATCAGGCAGAGCCGTTCCCCGAGTTTATCCAGAACATCATTTCAAAGGGCGGACTCATCAATTCCATCTTGGACTGATTAAAATAAAACGGCACAGGCGCCGGCTCAGCTCCCGAAAAAGGGGCTTGAGCCGGCGCTTTTTGCTTTGGTCGGGAAAGTTTTTCGGGGGGAGCTGAGCGAGGTCTTTAAAGGTCGATAAGAGCGAGAAGGCGACATAGCAAAAAAGCGAAAAAACACGACAAAATTTGTAAAACAGGATTGAATATTAATGAAAAATAGCTTATAATATAATATATAGTACTAAAATGGTGAAGTAGACAAAAATTTCAAATAAACGTCGCTTCGGCGCTGAAACAACACCGCGGCAAAGCTTCCGCGCAGGGGATACTTCCCTAAAACCACGCGGTATTTTCAACAGAACACAAACAAGACAGGAGGACCCCTGCCGCAGCGGTCGCAGGAGCCTGTCGGAGAGGATGACCATGAAACAGAAAAACGCAAAACGAGCCGCAAGCGCTTGGCTGTCGCTGCTCGGTGTAATAGTCGCGGGCGTCGCGCTCAACCTCATCGGCAAGAATATCAACACCTTGCTGGGGCTTCCGCTGTTTTTGGATAATATCGGAACGCTGCTCTCGGCGCTGGCGGGTGGGTATATACCCTGTATCACCGTCGGCTTCCTTACAAATATCGTAGGCGGCTTTACCGATTCCTTCACCATCTACTACTGCGTAATCAGCGTGCTCATCGCGGCTACCGCGGTGGTCATGGCAAAAAAGAAAATGCTCACGCGGTTCCCTTCCGTTATCGCGGCGGTGCTGGTGTTCGCCTTTATCGGCGGCGCGGTGGGCGGTTTGCTCACGTGGCTCATCAACGGCTTCAGCTTCGGCGAAGGGTATGCGGTCGATTTGGCGGCGCGGATAAACAGCGCTCTGCCCATGGGATATTTTCTCTCCAATCTGCTTTCCGTGTTCCTGGTGGACGCGGTGGACAAGGCGATAGTCACCGCCGTTGCCCTGCTACTGTTTTTCCTTATGCCAAAGCGCTTGAAGGAGTTTTTGAAAAGCAGAAGCTGGTTCTTTTTGGCGGAATTTGAAAAGCAGGCAAAATCCAACCGCAAAAAAATATCCCTGCGCGTCAAGGTGACGCTGCTGGTGGCGGCGTCCACCACCCTGGTAGCCGCTACGGCGATAGGCGTCAGCATCGTGCAGTACCATAACGCTACCATCCAGGAGTATTCTCAGGTAGGCGAACACGCTACGCGCGTCATCGCCGAGCGAATGGACAAAAACAAGCTGCTCGAATACAAAAACAAGGGCAGACAAGCCGCCGACTACGCGCAAACGGAGGACCTGCTCTGCGCAATCCGCGAGGCGTCGCCCGAGATAGAGTTCATTTACATTTACGATATTCGCGAGGACGGCACCCATGTGGTGTTTGACCTCGATACCGAGGAGGTCAAGGCGGCTGAGGCGGGCGATGTGATCCCCTACGACAAAACCATCACCAAGTACCGCGACGCCCTGCTCAGGGGCGAGGAGATCCCCGTTGACATCAGCGACGATGTTTACGGCTGGGTGCTCTCGGTCTACCGTCCCATCCGCGACGACAACGGCAAAACCATGTGCTACGTAGGCGTGGATATGTCCATGAACGATCTGCGCGCAGAGGAATTTGCGTTTTTGGCGAAGATAATCTCGCTGTTCCTCGGCTTTTTGCTGGTGATACGCACCTACGCGGTGTGGATGGCGGAGAGGAAGATCATCTCTCCCATCAACGATATAGCCGACGCGGCGAACCGCTTTTCCTACGAGACGCCTCAGGCGCGTGAGGAAAGCCTTAAAATGGTGGAAAACCTTGACATCGACACCGGCGACGAGATCGAAAACCTATACACGGCTTACCGTGACGCGACCGCCGACACGGTGCGCTATATAGACGAGGTGCAGCAAAAGAGCAATCAGATCACCAAGCTGCAAAACGGGCTGATAATGGTGCTCGCCGATATGGTAGAGAGCCGCGACAAGTGCACCGGCGACCATGTGCGCAAAACCGCCGCGTACACCGAGATAATCCTGCGGCAGATGCAGAAGGAGGGCATTTACGAAGATCGGCTCAGCGAGGAATATATAAACGAGGTCGTAAGCTCGGCGCCGCTGCACGACGTGGGAAAGATAGCGGTTTCAGACGCCATCCTCAACAAGCCCGGCAGGCTGACGGACGAGGAGTTCCTCACCATGCAGACCCACACCACCGAGGGCGGCAAAATCATCGACAAGGCTATCGGTCTGGTCGCCGAGGAATCGGAGTATCTGAACGAAGCTAAGAACCTCGCGCAGTCGCACCACGAAAAATGGAACGGCAAGGGCTATCCCAACGGGCTTTCGGGCGAGGACATCCCGCTGTCCGCCCGCGTGATGGCGGTGGCTGATGTGTTTGACGCTCTGGTGTCGCGCCGCAGCTACAAAGAGCCGTTCAGCGTAGAGCAGGCTTTGGATATAATCCGCGAGGGCTCCGGAAACCATTTCGATCCCAACGTGGTCCGCGCGTTTTTGGACGCCGAGGACGAGGTGCGCCGGGTAGCGGCTATGAATATGGATATTTGATAATGAATATGGATATTTGACAGTGTATCAAACAAGGGGTAAGTTGGGTGATACAAATGAAAAAAATAACAGATTTTATCCGATACTGGGGTTTTCCCGAGACAGATAAGGAAATCGACCGCGAGCTGGACCTGCTCAACATCGGCAACATCCATTATACTGCCATCGTTATCGGCATTGTGCAGGCGCTGTCTATCTTCGTGTATCTGGGCTTTCACCGGGACATGATCGGCACCTCAAGCTTCACCAGCCGCGTGCTGACTGTCTTTATGAGCGTGGTCATCTGCCTGTCGGCGTTCTTCGTTTCGGGACGGATGATGCACTCCGAGGGCTTTGCGGAAAAGCACCACACCCTCATAAACGTATTTGTGTGCGTGTATTTCTGCCTGCTCAGCGTGTGGTCGATGTATGTGTCGTCGTGCTACTTCGTTTTGGGACAGCAGATGGTCACCTTTTATACCATACAGCTGGTGGCGGTGCTGTTCATCAAGCTGCGCCCCGTGTTAAACGCGGCGATAATACTTTCGTCCTATATCATCTTTTATGTTTATCTAAACGGCTTTGTCAAGGCGGGCATGATAAACCGTTATAACTTTATGATGATGGCGTGTATTCTGGTGGCGGGCGCGCTTATAAACTACCGCCTGACCGTCAACCACATAAAGGAAAAAAACAGGGCGAAAATGCTGAACGAATCGTTTGAGTATATAGCCAGCCACGACAGCACCACGCGGCTGCAGAACCGCTACGCGCTAAACTGCCGCGTGCACGAGTTTTTGGAAAAGGACATCTGTCTGGCGATGGGCGACATCAAGCGCTTCAAGGCTATCAACGACACCTACGGACACCCCGCAGGTGACGCCGTGCTGGAGCGCTTCGGAAAAATACTCATCGGCTGCTTCGACAAGCAAGAGGTGTTCCGCTACGGCGGCGACGAATTTTTGGTGGTTTGTGTCGGAGCGGACTTTGAGGAGTTTAAAAAGAGATTTGACCGCGTGAACGAAAGCTTTTGCGTCACTGCTCCAAAGGGTGAGGAGCTGCGGCTGACCTGCAGCTTCGGCTGTGTGGCGGCGCACCCCGACACCCCCGCGGAGTTCTTCGAGGTGATACACGACGCCGACGAGCTGCTTTACGGCGAAAAGCGCAAATATAAGCAGCAGCTGGCAAAAAACAGCGGGGTCAAATAACTATTATACCTATGGGTAAATCAAAACGAAAGCCGTGAGCCGCGCGCCCCGGGGGTCTGCCCGCAGCGCCTTGACGGATACATACGGCGCCGCAAACACCTCGTTCACGCGACGTGGGCAGTTATCTGCGGGAGAATTTTATTTATGTATTGTTCTTCCTGCTCTTTGTTTCGGTGGCGTCCACCTTGTTTTTGCCGGGTTATCTTATTTACCGCAGGTTCGACCGCAACCGCGCGGCGGCGCTTACGGCGGTGCTGCGCAAAATGCTGAAGGCGATAGGAAAATACAATCGCGACGCCGAGGCAAAGCTGGACCTGGCGTTTGGCTGCGCCACGCGCACCACGACAAGCGTAAACACCTACGAGTTGTTCAACAAGGCGGACAAGGAGATGTAACGCAACAAGCGGCGCAGCAAGTCGCCGCTGGCACTCAACCGCGCGCAGGAAGCGATGTGAATATTGGTAAAAACACACAAAAATCGTTGAAAATATTTTATACTTTTAGTATTGCTATTTTGCAATATATGTGATATAATGTATTATACGTTATAGAAGGGCAAAGCCGTCGAAAGGCGGTGACGCAAAGCTCAGGTGTCTAATTAGTTAGCTATATGACCGACCGGCTGCATCAAACACGTTTTCGTGATTTGTTGCAGTCGGTTTTTTATTTCCCCAAAAAACGACACACGGGCAGCTTCCGTATGAACAAGACCCCGAGGTTAGGCACACCTCAATCCACAGAGAAAGGATGAGAGACATGAAGAAAGTATTAGCAATCTTACTTGCTTCCGTTCTGCTGCTGACGGTCATGCCGCTGGCGGTGCAGGCGGAGGAGACGGATGCCGAAAGCACCGTCACAACTATCTCGGAGGACGGCGAGTACACAATAGACTGTGAACAGAACGGTCCTCTGGACATCTCAGGCGCTAAAGCGACTGTAACGCTTGACAACGCCAACATTCAAAATCACAACCGTTCCGCGATCCATGTCAAGGACGGCGCAGACGTCACCTTTGTGCTGGTAGGCTTCAGCACCATTAAGGGCAACGAAAATGTTTATTCCTGCGGCATTCAGGTCGAATACGGCTCCAAGGTCACCTTTACGGGCGAGGGCACTTTGAATGTCACAGGCGGAAAGTGGGGCGCGGCTATCGGCTCCTACGGCACCGACATCAACATTCCCGAGGAGCAGCGCGTGCAGGTCGGTGAGATCACCATCGAAAGCGGCAACATCAACGCTTTTGCAGGCAGAAGAGGCTCCGGTATTGGCGCGGGCTACCACGTCAACGGCAACAAGATCACCATTAACGGCGGCGTTATCCACGCCTACGGCAAAGAGTGCGGCGCGGGCATCGGCTGCGGCTACGGCACCAGCGGCGGCGCTATCGGTGTAGCGGCGGTCGGCGAGTACGACAGCGGCACCATCATCATCAACGGCGGCGAGGTTTACGCCGGCACCGAGTGGAACCAGAGCTTTGACTACAGCGACCTTGCGGCGCTCAACGCGTCCGACCCCGGCTCCTTTGCGGCGGGCATCGGCGGCGGCTACGGCGCTTCGGCTTCCCACATTGAGATCAACGGCGGCAAGGTAGTTGCCAGAGGCTCCTGCGGCGGCGCGGGCATCGGCGCGGGACGCGGATGCAGCAAGGCTGAAAAGTACAATCAAAACGCTTACAAATCCAACGTATATATCAGCGGCAACGCGGATGTTACCGCTATGACCGCGAGCAGCAGAGCCGTACCGGGCGGCTCCGAGGCAAACCAGTCCGCGGGCGCGGCTATCGGCTCCGGACGCGGCAGCCACACCGGCGGCGTGATCGAGATCGGCGGCAGCGCTAAGGTTACCGCTATCTCCGCGACACAGGCACCCGCCATCGGCGCCAGCAAGCAGAAATCTCCCGTTGACGGCGCTATCCCCGTTGCGCAGAGCATCACCATCGGCGACGGCGTAACCCTGTACGCGGTTTCCGCAGGCGCTTACGCGGTAGATAAGGACGCTGCATCGTTCAGCGTCAGCGACGCGGTATTCGGCAGCTCCGACAGATGGTTCTTCGGCGAGGACGCCGTTGCCATCGCGGACGTCGCAAGCGTTAAGGCAGAGAGCACCAAGGGCGAGAAAACCTATCAGGCTCTTCCAACCGGCTCCGTATCCCTTTGGGCAAACATCGTAGATCCCGATGAGCCCGGCGACGAGCCCACTCCCCAAAAGGCTCAGCTCGGTATCGTGACTCCTCTTGCAATGGCGGTCCGCTTTGAGGACGGCAGCGTGTACTACAGCGGCGACACCGTGGAAATCGAAATCGGCAAGGAATACCGTTTCCAGATGTGTTGCGTAGACTGGAGCACCAGAGACGCCAACAGCGAGAAGAAGATCCACAGACCCTACGAGGTATTCACTCCCGAGCACGGCATTTACGAGGATGAGACCCGCGGCTTCAGAGGCACCGTGGTATACACCGTTCGCGTGTCCGATAAGTACAACGAGCGCAGCTACGACGCCGAAAACCACGCGTTTGTACTGCCTAAGGGCGACCCCGTCCTGAGGACCGACACCAACAGATGCTTCATGGCTTATCGCTTCACCTTTGAAAACGGCGATTACAACAAGCAGACGGGCATCGAAAAGGTGGTTTATGACACCGGCATCGACCACGAGAACACTCTCGACGACTTCCAGTACAACAAGCCTCTTGAGTATCTCTCCGTCAACCTGCCGCTCGGTTCCACCGTTGAGGCGATTGCTTACGACAACTATGTCGAGTTCGCCAGGGCGAATGTCTTTGTGGAGATCGACGAGGAGAATCCCGAAGAATGTTACAAGGACTATGTATGGCCCTACTGATGATATTTTAAACAAAATATAAAAAAGTGATTTAGTTGGTATTCCTTGACTTGACATTTGCCGGGTCAAGGAATATTCTAATAAAGGGAGGATTTTTATGACACTGAAAATCCAAAAGTGGACTGCTGTTCTGTGTTCACTGATACTTTTAGCGCTTTTGGCTACCTCGTGCACAAAGGACCCTAACGTAAAAGCGAAGGAAGGTCAAAAAAACGAGTACAATGTGGACATGAACAGCAGTGAAACCACCGAAACAGAGCTTCCGGGCTTTCATTCCTACGGCACCGGAAAGACCGAGCCGGTCACGGTAGGCGGTGTTTCGATCAACGTAAAAAGCTATGCCGTGCGCAGCTATGAGCTGGCGTACATGATGGGGCAAAAGGAGTTCAGCTCACCGAATCAGCTTTCGGTGGATGTGCTGACACAGTACGGATTTTCTCACGTGCTGCTGCCCAACCTCAACGAAACCACCAACAAGACTATGGAGTACCGCACCGCCACCCTGGAGCAGATCCAGGCCGAGCTGCAAAAGCTGTTCGGCACGGTGGACGCCGACCTCACAAAAGCGGAGCTTTATAAACCCTCCGAAAAGATATTTGAGATGTGGATGCCCGACTACGGCTGCAACATCTACTATACCATCGACGCGGTCAACGTAGAGGGCAACAAGGCTGACATCATCACCACCTTCTACAACGAGCTGGCGCGCTCCACCATGCTGGGCAGGACCACGCTGACCGTAACCGTACAAAACGGCGCGGCTGCCATCAGCGCGCTCAAGACAGAATAGGCGGTATCACCATGGAAGAAAAGCTTTCAAAGCTGGAAGCCGAAAACGCCCGTTTGTGCGAGGCGCTGCGCGCTGTTGCCGACCACCAAAAAGAGATCGACAAGATCCTCGAAGGGGTAAAGGACATAATCGAAAGCAGAGAAGCGGCGAAGCACGCTCCCGTCACCGACGAGGCGGTAATAAACCTGTTGAAAAAATACTCCAGACTGTGATTTCACAAGATAACTATGAGCAAAAAGAATGTTTTTCGGGAAAAGTGGCAGAGCAATAAAACCAAAGGGGGAGCTATCCCTCTTTTAGGCGTGTCCGTAATCGTCTTTGTACTGACGATAGCGGTGTATTTTGTGGCGTCTTATGTCGCCGCCAGTCTGCCCAAGGAAAACACGCTTTCCAACTGGGAGTATCTTTACACCACCCGACCGGGCGCGACTCCCGCGGGCGAGCTGCGCATATTCAACGCGCAAAATCCCATTCTCACCGAAAAGGGAGTAAAAAGGGAAAACCTGTACCTTACCAAAACCATCGACCCCAAGGACAGCGGCAAAACGCTGGTCATCCTAACCGATTATTCGCCCGTAAAAATCAAGTTGAACGGCAAGGAGATATACAACAACCGCTTTGACGAGGCGTATGTAGGCAACTGCTACAACGCCGTCAGGCTTGAGCCATCCACCCACGAGCAGCAAATAGAGGTGTTTATAAAGCTGCCGCTTTCGGTGCGCTTTGAGGCGTACACCAACACTAACTCCAGCCCCGCCTTTGAGTGGAGCTTCGGACTTGTGTTCTCGGCGGCTATGTTCGCGCTGGGCATACTGGGCATCCTGCTGCTTGCGGTGCTGTCCGCGATAAGGCGAAAGATACACCGCTCCATAGCGGGCGCGGCTATCTTCTCCTGCACGGGTCTGGCGGTCTTTTTGAATATGCTGCCCGAGGCGACCTACCTGCTCAACGCGCCGCTCACGCTCAGGCTTTTGCTGCTCCCCGTGCACTTGACGTTCATGGCTACGCTGGTCTGCGTAAACAACCTTTTCCGCGACCGCCGCAAATCCGCCGTCGCGGTGGGCTTTGCCTCCGCGCTGTCGGTGCTTGTCATGCTGCTGGCGTTCACCCCTACGCTGCTAAAGCTGTCGGTGGCGGCGATGAGCGTTCTGTGCCTGCTCGCCGCGCTGTATACTCTGCGCGTCGCTGCCACTCATCTGGAGCGCCGCACCCAATACGCGACGCCCGTGTTTGTAATCTGCGGCTACTACACGCTTATGATAACGCTGGCGGGCTTTATGCTGCTGTTCCGCTTCCGCGCGCTGTATCAATACACCGTGGCGGTGCCTACGCTTGCGGTCGCCTGCATTATGGAGTACATCTATATCGCGGATTACCGCTATCAGCGCAAAAACAGCAAGCTGCGCGAGAACACCGAGGGCTACGGCGCAACCGTTGACAATATCTCCATGTTTATACGCAATATGCTGAAATGCTCCGACGCGGAGAGCTTTTTTGAAAGCGCGGTGGAGGAGATACGCGCGCTGCTGGTGAAGTTCGACCCCGAGAACGCCGAGCTGCGCTGCTGTGCCGCGGTCAGGGACGGCGAGGGCTACCGCGAGGTCATTTCAGAGGGCGTTGCGGGCTGCGACTATCGGCGCATAGAGCAAAACGCGACCGCCAACCGTAAAAATTGTGTGTTTTGCGAAACCTATTTTGAATATATCTTAAAGGACGGCGACGAAGTCGGCGCGATTTTCCATTTTGAGAACATCAAAAACGGATTGGATGTTTTCTTCATCGGCATGATGGAGGCGACCTACTGCGGGCTGGAAACCACCTACGAAAACACGGTGTCCCGCGGCAGTCAGCGCGCCATCAACATTATCTTTGAGGAGCTCGCCGAAAACGCTGAGCTGGACAACGGCTGCTCGGTGGAGCATTTGCAGAATATCAGCCGCTACACCTATGCGCTGTGTCAAAAGCTGGGCATGAGCGAGGAGGAGTCGTCGCGGATAGCGCTGGCGTCCAAGCTGCACGACCTGGGAAAGATAGCCGTGCCAAAGTACATCATCCACAAGGAAGGCAGGCTGAGCGAGGAGGAGCGGGTAATTGTAAACAGCCACACCAAGTTCGGCTACACCATCCTCTCGGCTTACGCCGACGACCCTCTTATCTCCGATGCCGCGACAATCGCGCGGTATCACCATGAGCACTACGACGGCACCGGCACCAACGCCCTCAAGGGCGAGGACATCCCCTTGATAGCGCGCATCGTCACCGTTTGCGACGTGTATGACGCGCTGACCAGCGAGCGCGCCTACAAAAAGGCGTGGACCCCGCAGGAGGCGAAGGACAACATCACGGACAACGCCGGAAAGATATTTGACCCCAAGCTCGTCAAGCTGTTCTTAACGTGTTTGGAGGAGCAGCGCGACTGATATAAAGGACGGATTTGTTATGGCGAAAAAAACCAAAGCCAAAAGCGCCGCAGAGCCTACAAAAGAAGAGCAGGCATTTGAGGAGCATCAAAACGCCCGCAAGGCAAAGATGAAACAGCTGCGCCGCCGCATCAAATGGTATCATATCGTGGCTGCCGCGGTGGTGCTGTTTTTGATCGTGCTGTTCGGCGGCTGGCACGTCAAACCGAAAAAAACGCTCAATGTGGTGGTGCTCGACAAAACCGTGCTCTCCTATTCCGAGGACGAGGATATAAACAAGGCGAATATATACCGCAAGCACCAGGGCTTTTTCTGGATACTCAACCAGCAAAAGTACGTTAAGTCCAACGGCGGCACATACAACTATAAAACCGATTACTACGGACCCGTGGTGGACGACGAGGGCGCCTTTGACCACAGCCGCGAGCTGTCCACCGCTACCTCAAAGCCCGATCTGGTATACATCTCGGACGCCTACGGTCTGGGCAACGACACCTTCGGACACTTCAACGGCGGCAAACCGCTCAACGGCGGCATCACTTCCGACGATATGTCGTACATCTCGTTTGCCTACGAAAGCGGCGCGCCTATCATCGCTGAGGCGGCGCTGTTCAGCACGCCTATGGAGGACTCGGTCAAAAACCAGATGTCGGCGCTGCTGGGCGTGACCCCAACCAAATGGCTGGGCAGGTACATCGTTGATCTGCAGGATTTTTCCGATGTTCCCGACTGGGCGCCGCCCATGTATGAACAGCAGGAGGGCGTTGAATGGCGCTTTTCCGGACCGGGCATATTATTGATCTCCTACGACGGAGAGATAATCGTGTTGGAGCAAAACACGGATTTTGACTCCAAAAATCTGCTTAAAATCTACATCAAGGACAAATACAAAAAGGAATTCGGCGGCTGCGGCAAGTGCAATTTCTACAACTGGTTCGAGCTGGTAGAGCCGAATTACGGCACCGAGGACATAGCCACCTTTGAGTTCGACCTCAATGCCACGGGCATGGAAAAAATCAAAAACATCAGCAACACCCCGCGGTTCTGCGCCATCACCCGCAAGCAGGAAAAGGGCTATCCGCCCGTGTATTTCTTCGCGGGCGACTTCAACGACTACGTCAACGGCAACCGCTACGGGAAATTCCTTTTTGCCAACACCTTCTTTAAATTCATCTCATACGACCGTCAGGGCGATATTTCCAACTTCTTCTGGCGGTTTTACGACCCTCTGATGCGGCGCATACTCAAGGACACCAATGCCAAGGACTACACGCCCGAGCAGAGCAAGCACAAGGAGGTGGCGCGCGTAAACAACGACACCTTCCAGATATATGACGACGAAAAGTGGCGAAGCCTTAACTTGAAGGCTATGGCGATAAACGCGCAAAAGCCGGGCGAGGCGCAGTATTCACGCGACTTCACCTACTACGAAGGGCTGGTGGAGCAGGCGCAGGAGCTGGGCGTGAACTGTCTGGTGGCAAAAACCCTGCTGCCGCCGGAGTTCTACTCCGCTGTGGGCCGCCACAACAAAAACGCCGATCAAATCATATACATCCAGCAGCGGATAACGCCGCCCGAGGGTCTGGACGCGGGCAGCTACCTGACAAACGACGGGCTGACGCAGTGGAAAAACGCCGTTACCGAAACGGTCAAGGCGCTGCACGGCGACGGCACGGCGACGATCCGCGGAGTGGGAGAGGCGAACTTCTTCACCGATGTATCCGCCTATATCCTGGGTATAACGGTGGACCCCGAGCTTGACGCCGAAGGTCTTTCCGCGGTCAAGCGGCTCAGCTCCTACAGCTTCAAGGGCGAATACACCGGCTCCTTCAGCGGAGCGCAGGGATTTGCCGCCTATCTGTACGACGCGGCTCAGCACGCCTCCTACGACAACTACGAATACTACACCCCTGTGGCGGTGGCTGCGCGGATGCAGATGGTGGCGGACACCACCTTTGCCGCGGACAAAATCGCCTACGCGCCCGCTGTTTTGGCGGACAGCGACCGCGCACAGTATTTTTACAACGATATACTTATAGACAACGAGATCGCGGAGGAGGTCAACGCCAAAACGCGCTACGACCGATATGCCTCTGTGTTCGGCGAATTGAAGCAAAAGGTGCCTTCGACGCTGCTCTCGGGCATAACTCTTGCCGATGTGAACGCGGTTTACGGGCAGGAGGCCGTTACCGAGGAGGAGCAGGGCGAGGGTCTGACAGAGATACTTCGAGCCGCCAAGGACAGCGGCGTGCTGGGCGCGGTGATCTTTGACCTAAACGACAGCTGGGCGCAGACTTCGCCTGAGATGAAGCCCTTTACCTCGGCGGAAAACAGCGCCTACCTGTGGCACAACACCTGCGACAGCACCCAGCGCACAGGCGTTATCGCTCTTGACAGCGTGCCTCCCGACACCCCGGGGCTGGTGCTCAGCGATGACGATCTGGTGCAGGCGGTGTCGTTAAGCAGCGACACGGGTTATTTCTACATCACCTTGCAGCTTTATGAGGAGCTGGATTTCAAGGAGCAGGCTATGTTTGTGGGGCTGGATACCTTCCAGCGCAACGACGGCGAATACTTCTACTCAAAAGACTTCACCGCAAACTCGCTCTCCGGCATGGAGTTTTCCCTGCGCTTTGACGGCAAGCAGGAGGCGGCGCTGTATGTTATGAGCAGCTACGACCGCTCGCGCGGCACCATCGTCACCAAGGAGAGCTACACAGGCAGCTACAACAAGGTCGCCTCTCTCAGCTACGGCAGCTTTGCCTCGGGCGACAACCAGTTCTATCAAACCGGCTCTACGGTTTATGTCCGCCTGCCGTGGACGTGGCTCAACGTTGCCGACCCCTCTAAGCGGCTGGTCATAAACGACAAGGATTACGACGGCGTACAGGCAAAGACCGTCACCACCAACGGCGTGCTCGCCTCGGTAATGATAGGCGAGCGCAAGTCGGGCGACCTGTTCTACGGCTTCCCGAAGGAAAAGCACGACCCGGGCTACAAAACCTTTAGATGGGAGCCTTGGGAAACCGCGAAATTCACCACCCGTCAAAAAGACAGCTTCGGCGAGCTTAAAAACTACTACGCCGAAAACTGATATTGATTTTTCCGGAGACAACAGCATGAAAATGGAACTTATAAGCGTTATCGCGCTGTTGCTGTGTCTTTTGGCGATAGGTATAGAGTACATTCTTCACTACAGGCTGGCTGAGCTTCAGGATGAACACACTACTCGAGTGGAAAACATCCGCCAGCGGCTGTCCATTCACGTTGAGGGGGTGCTCTATGCCCCCACCGAAAGCAGCCGCGACGCGGAGATAGACGCGCTTGCCGAGGAGATCGGCGAGGATTTTGAAGTGTATGAAATGGCTATGCAGGCTATCCGCGAGCACAAGGGCAGCGCGATAGACGCGGACGAGCAGGCGCTGGAAAACCTGGTGGAACGCATAAACGAGCGCATAAAGCCCGCCGAGACCATCTACGCGCCGATGCTCAGCTCGGGCGATATTTACCACCAGGGCTACGCCTGCCGCCGTATGGCGGAGCTGGAGGCGACGGAATACACAGACGAGATCCGCGAGCTTGCCGACAGCAAAAGCCGCGATCTGGCGTACAACGCCGCCATGGCGCTGTGCCATATGGGCGAGACCGACGACGTGGCGCGCTACCTTATGAGCATAGAAAACGACAGGCTTTATTCCGCGCGGATAATAAACGAGTTTTTCGCGCAGTTCACGGGCAGCCGCCAAGAGCTGGCGGAAAAGCTGTTTGAGGAGTGCAACCCCTATATGCGGTGCACCATAATTAAAACGCTGGCGGGCTATAAGATAGAAGCCTTCCGCCCGATGTATATCGAGGGCGCGGGAGGCGACGACGGCCAGCTCAAGATAGCCTGCGTAAAGGCGCTGGCGGCGTTCGGCCGCCCCGAGGACGAGCAGCTGCTGCAAATGGCGGCTAATGACAAAAACTGGGTCATACGCGCCGCGGCGATAAGGGGGTTATCGCTGCTTAAAACCACCACCGCGCTGAACGCCGTGAAAAACGCGCTCAGCGACAAGGAGTGGTGGGTGCGTCAGACAGCGGCTCAGTCCTTTGCGCACATGGATATTTCTCCCGGCGATCTTGAGGAGATACTTGGCGGCTACGACCGCTTTGCCGCCGACGCCATGAAGGCGGTGCTGTATAAATCTTACGTATAAGGCGATACAGCGAAAACATTCGTTTCCCGTACCGACAGACCGTGACGGCTTTAGCGCGGAGCTTCGGCAGGGAAAAGGGCTTTTGACAAGTATGGCGCCGCAGACCGCGGGCGCAGTCTTGGTGAAATGTCACTCACGGAAGAAGGAGGTTGCCGGTGGGCTTTCTAAACTGGATCCGCGACTTCATCGTCGTATTCAATTACTTTTGTATGGCGTTCACGCTGCTGCTGAATGTTATCTACATCATCCAGCTGTTCGTGTCGCTGTTCCGCGTACACCATAACTACAACAAAACCTTCTCGGATGACTTCCACAGCTATGTCGACAGCGACAACCTGCTTCCGATCTCACTTATAATCCCCGCCTACAACGAGCAGGAGAACATCGTGCAAAACGTCCGCTCGCTGATGAAGATAAACTATCCGATGTACGAGGTCATCGTCGTCAACGACGGCTCCACCGACAAAACCGGAGAGCTGGTCGTCAACGCCTTCCATATGCACAAAATCGAGACCTCCATTCGCTATCAGATACCCACCGAGGACATAGAGGGAGTGTATTTCAGCAAGGAATACCCCAATTTGCTGTATGTCCAAAAGAAAAACGGCGGCAAGTCCGACGCCCTCAACGCGGGCATAAACATCTCGCGCTACCCGCTGTTCACCTGTCTGGACGCGGATTCCCGAATCGAAAAGGACGCGCTGCTGCGGCTTTCCATGGAGTTCATCAAGGATTCCCGCACCGTGGTCGCGGGCGGTTTGGTGCGTATAGCCAACGGCTCCAAAATAGTTGACGGCGAGCTGAAGGGCTTTACTATGCCACAAAAGCTCATCGAGCGCTTCCAGATTGTGGAATACTACCGTTCCTTTTTGATGGGGCGCGTGTTTTGGAGCAGCACCAATTCTCTGCTGATAGTTTCGGGCGCTTTCGGGCTGTTCCGCAAGCAGACCGTTATCGACATCGGCGGCTACAAGCGCAACACCATAGGCGAGGACATGGAGATAGTGGTGCGCATACACCGCTATATGCGCAAGAACCATAAAAAATACCGCGTCAAATTCGACGAGTTTTCAATATGCTGGACCCAGGGACCCATGTCCCTAAAGGACATCCGCAGTCAGCGCAGGCGCTGGCAAATCGGGCTTATGGACACCCTGCTGTCGCACGCCGGCATGACGCTCAACCCGCGCTACGGCTTTGTGGGGCTGCTCAGCGTTCCCTACAACTGGATATTCGAGCTGTTCGGCGCGCTGGTCGAAACCATCGGTTACTTCCTAATACCGTTCACGCTGCTCATGGGCGAGCTGAATATGTTTTTCTTCGTCATATATTTCCTGCTGGCGGTGTCATTGGGCGTTATCCTCTCCGAGGGCAGTCTGGTTATCGAGCAGTACACCCACCGCGCGGCGATGACCGCCAAGCAGAGCATAGCTATCTCTGTTTACGCGGTGCTTGAGAATTTCGGCTACCGTCAGATAATCACTATCTTCCGCATGGAGGGTATATTAAAATACCGCAAGCTGCGAAAGAGCTGGGGCAAAATAAAACGCAAGGAGTTTGAGCAATGAAAAAGATTATCATTTCGGTGCTCGCCACCATCCTTGTTCTGTTTTTTCTGGCGCAAACGGGCATACTGGCGCCCTTTGGCGTCAAGCAGGTGTCGTTTTTCACCCGTGAAAAGGTAAAGCGCACCGGTGTGGAGAAGTCGAAGGAGGAGTATTCCGACGTAGCCAACCACGTCAGCTACCGCTTCAAGGTGGACGGCAGCTATTTTCACCTGTATCAAAACGGCGACTGGAAAGAGCTGTTTATGACCGGCGTCAACATAGGCGCCTCCGAGCCCGCGCTGTTCCCGGGCGACCTGACCATCAGCTACGATACCTACCTGCGGTGGTTTGGGTATATAAGCGAGATGAACTGCAACTGCATCCGCGTTTACACCACTATGCGTCCGCAGTTTTATCTGGCGCTAAGCGACTTCAACAAGTCTGCCGACAAACCGATATATCTGTTTCAGGGCGTGTGGGTCAACGAGGACGACATCGAGCGCCTTGGCGATGTTTACGCCGAAAACGAGAAGATACTCAACGGCTTCAAGGCGGACACCCTTGCCACGGTAGACGTCATCCACGGCAACGCCACCATCCCCGAATCTCCGGGCAAGGCGTCGGGCACCTATCACGCCGACGTTTCGCGCTGGCTGGCGGGCTGGATAATCGGTATAGAGTGGGACCCCAACCTCGTTATCAACTCCGACGACCAGCATCCCGAGCAGCGCGACTACGACGGAAAGTACCTGTACACCCAGTCCGCCACGCCCTTTGAGGCATTTTTGTGCCGCGTGGGCGACGCGCTGGTGGAGCACGAGGTGGAAGAGTATCGGTTTCAGGCGCCGCTCGCCTTCACCAACTGGATCACCACCGACCCGCTCAGCCACCCCAACGAGCCTCACTTTGACGAGGACAAGGCGACCGTAAACACCGAAAACATCAAAACGCGCAACTTCGGCGCGGGGATGTTCGCCTCATACCACATCTATCCCTACTACCCCGACAGCCTGAACTATCAGGAGGACTACCTTGCCAACCTCAACGAGGAGGGCGAGGTGGACACCTACTCCGCTTACCTCAAGGATCTGAGGCTGGTCCACACCATGCCTATGCTGGTCGCGGAATTCGGCATACCTACCTCGCGCGGCATGGGTCACGAAAGCGTTATGGGCTACAATCAGGGGCGGGTGGACGAAAACGCTCAGGGCGCGATGCTAGAGGACATGATAAACTCGATCCACCGCGAGGGCTATGCCGGCGGTCTTATGTTCACCTGGCAGGACGAGTGGTTCAAGCGCACGTGGAACAACGTCATGTTCGACATCCCCGACCGCAGACCCTTCTGGTCAAACATACAGACCACCGAGCAAAACTTCGGCATCCTCGCTTTTGACCCCGGCGAAAAGTACTGTCTGTGCTATCCCGACGGCGAGCTGGGCGACTGGAACGGCGTTGAGCCAACAGTCACAAACAACCAGGGCAAGCTGTATATACAAAGCGACGAGCGCTATCTCTATATGCTGGTCAAACCCGAGAAATTCGACTTCAACAACGACACCCTCTACATCCCGATCAACACTATTTCGGGGCAGGGCAACACCAAGGCAAACGACTACCACCTAACCTTTGACGACGGCGCGGACTTTTTGATAAAGATACACGGCGCGGGCGATTCCCATATTTTTGTGGACCGCTACTACGACGCCTTCAACTACCATTTTGTAGAGTCGCGGATACTGGCGGATTATCCTGTGATAAAGGACGCCGACCAAAAGGACAGCGGCGTCTTTGACGAAATGCTGATGTGCTACGGCTATCACATGACCATTCAGGGCACCAACAAGGAGATCCCCGACAAAACCTACGAAACGGGCAGGCTGCAGTACGGCAACGCCAACCCCGACTCAGGTGACTACGCCTCTCTGACAGATTTTTGCTACGGCGACGGCGGCATAGAGCTGCGCATCCCGTGGCAGCTGCTAAATGTTATGGACCCCTCCACGCACCAGCAGATCGGCGACTTCTTCGAGGACCAGGTCTTTACCCCGCAGGATTTTGAGAGCTTTGACTTCGGCTTCGGCTTTGTCAAAAACTCTTCGCTGCAAATGAAAATAAAATTCGAGGGCAGCTATTCCTACAAGGAGTGGAACACCCCCACGTGGCACGAACGGCTAAAGCCCTCGTATTATCAGCTGCAATCGTACTTGCAGCAGTACCGAGACAAAGAGAAATAGGTTCTGTTATGAAACGTTTGTTGGCAATTTTGCTGGCGGCGGCGACGTTATTGGCGTTCGCCGCCTGCCGCGCTCAGCAACAACCGAAAAAAAACGGCGCCGCTGTGGCGGGAACTCGCGAGCTCCCCGACACGGACGGCGTCTTTGTGCCTTTCTTCGCCTGTGACAACGGGTATTTTTACCGCCGAGCCGACGAAACCACGGGCGAGCTGTTTTACATCAAGGGCGTCAACATGGGCTTGACCGAGCCTGAAACCGATTTGGCGGCGCCCGACATCTCCTACGACACCTACATCGAATGGTTCACTCAGATGGCGTCAATGAACATCAACACCGTGCGCGTGTTCACGGTGATGAACCCCGAATTTTACTCCGCCTTTGCGGATTACAACGCCGGTCACGCCGACAGCCCGCTTTATCTGGTGCAGGGCATCTGGTTTTCGGAGGAGCTTATGGAGCAGCTTACCGACGCGCTCGAAAGCGACCGCATACTTATCTCCGCCTTCCTGCGTTCGGCAAAGGAAACCGTAGACATCATCCACGGCTCCAGCGACTACACCTCCTACGGCACCCACAGACCCGCCATCTACGACCGCGATGTGTCGGATCATGTCGTCGGCTATGTGCTGGGGCTGGAATACCCCGCAGGCTTTGTAATAGAAACAAACGCCTCGCACCCCGACCAAAGCTCCTTTGACGGCAGCTATCTCAAAACCAAGGACGGCGCGTCGCCGTTCGAGGCGTTTCTCTGCGAGGTGGGCGACAGCCTCATCACCTACGAAACGCAGGCGTACACCTGTCAAATTCCTGTTTCCTTCCTCAACTGGCAGACGCTCGACACCCTCACCCACAGCGCCGAGCCATTTGCCGACGAGGAGGACGCGGTCAGCGTCAACACCGAAAACATCATCCCAAAGGACGGCTATCACGCGGGGCTGTTCGCCGCGGTCGACGTTTACCCCTATTATCCCGAGTTTATGAACCATCAAAAGGAGCATGCCGAGGCGGATGATAATTACTTGGCATACCTAAAGGATTTAAAAACGCAGTACAGCGTGCCGCTCTTGATAGCGGAATACGGGCTGAGCACCGCGCGGGGCGTGGCGCACGAGGGGCTTAACGGATACAGGCAGGGCGGTCTTAACGAGCGCGAGCAGGGCGAGCTGGACGCGCGGATGTCGCGCGATATATGCGAGGCGGGCTGCTGCGGCGGACTGCTGTTTTCGTGGCAGGACGAGTGGTTCAAGCGCACCTGGAACAGCCCGATGTACTATCCGCCCAAGGCGAGTCAGCGCACGCACGATCTGTCCTCTGCCGAGCAGGGGTACGGCGTTATGGCGTTTGATACCGCGCGGTGCGTCCCCGACGGAGACCTCTCGGAATGGGCGCAGAGCACCGGAATAGGGGAGAGCCGCGTGTGCGTGCAGTACGACGCCGAGTACCTCCATCTGCTGGTGTCGCTGCCCGAGGGCTTCGACTTTGAAAAGGATACCTACTATGTGCCCGTTCAGGTCACGGGCGAGGGCAGCACCTTCGCCGCGAACGAGGGGCTGACCTTCGGCGAGCCGACAGATTACCTTATTGAGATACGCGGTAAAAACAACACGCGCGTCAAATGCGACGCCGCGCGCGACGTGTTTTACTTTCAAAACAACGTGCTGCGCAAAATATACGGAGCGGACAAGGCGGCGCCCGCCGTCGAAAACAGCGGAGTTTACAACAACACCCAAATGCTTATCTCCAACGAAATGTACCTTCCCGACGAGGGCGTGACGCTGGAGCCGCAGGCTTTGGAAACGGGACTGCTGCGTTACGGCTGTGCCGACCCCGACAGCGACAGCTATGATTCACAGGCGGATTTTTGCCTTGCCGAGGGCAACAAGCTCGAAATAAGGCTGGCGTGGTATTTGCTGGGCATAAAAAACCCGCGCACAATGGCGTGTTACGCGCCGCTCAAGGGCGACAAGATAAGCTTTACCACCTTTAAGGGACTGAAGCTCGGCGCGGGCAAGGGCGGCGAGATAAAGCTGTACGACACCGGATTCTCGGGCGTGGGCGAGGTGACCTATACACAGCGGCTAAAGCAAAGCTACGCCGTACTGTCGCAGACATTCGCTCAGCTTCCGTCGTTTGACACAAAATGACCGCGAAAAGCAAATATAATACAAAATCCGCAGGGGCAGGCTCGCGCGTCGGGCCTGCTCCTTTTGTGCGTTCTAACGGGAATATCCAACCGAAAGAAAAAAATTGACAAAGTGTATTGTCTTTGCGCGGAATATGTAGTATAATGTCTATATATATGTTTTTGTATAGAGATGGGGTATGTGAGATGAGTGACAGAAACAGAGATGATTATTTCGATTTGGATAATTTCGACGACAGCATCGACAGCCGCGATTACCGCCGCCGTCAGGCTGATTATCGCCGTTCTCCCAATAACAGAAGACCGCCCTACAACCGCCGCAGACCGAAAAAAAGAGGCATTTCCACCCGCACGCGCAACCGTATCGTTATAGTGGTTTCGGCGCTGCTGGTGCTGGCGCTGCTCATCACCCTTATCGCGGTGGCGCTAAAGGGCTGCAAGAACAACAAAAAGAGCCCCACGGCTATTTCCACCGACATCAAAGCAAAGCAGCAGAGCACCGTCGGCGAACCGCAGGGCAACGACATTCAGCAGAGCAACGACGCGCTTTCTCCCGCTGTTTTCAATCCGCCCAATCCCACCGACAGCAACGGCACAGGCTATGACGCGGGCAGCATTTACGTGTGGAACGAAACGGGCTTTGAGCTGTTCGGCGGCAGCGAATTTACCGCGCAGACCTACGGCGAAACCATCAACAGCTTTGCCGAGAAGCTGCAAAACATGAATGTCTACAGCATGGTGATACCAAACCACACCGAGATGGGACTTCCCGACCGCCTTAAAAACGAGGTCAACACCAACTCGCAGGCGGAGAACATCAAAAACGCCTATGCCGCGATGGACACCACCAAGGTCACGCCCGTCAACGCATACAACTATCTTTCCGAGCACTGCAACGAATACATCTACTTCAATTCCGACCACCACTGGACGGGGCTCGGTTCCTACTACGCCTACAAGGCGTTTGCCGATACTCTGGGGCTCACTCCGCTCGATCTCAACGACTGCACCGAGCAGCAGATCGACGGCTTCACGGGCACCTTCACCAATCTGGCTAACGGCTTAAAAACCGATTCGGTGCACTACTGGCAGTTCCCGTACAGCGTTTCAATGGACATCACCGATTCAAGCGGCAACGTCACCTCCTACGACAGCCCCTATTTTGAGGGCGAGGAAGCGGGCACGCTGACCTACGGCACCTTCATTTACGGCGACAACCCGCTTACCGTGTTGAGGTCGCAGTCCGAGAACGCGCAGAGCGGCAAGAGGATCGCGGTGGTCAAGGAGAGCTACGGCAACGCCTTTGTGCCGTATCTCACTCAGAATTTTGAGGAGGTCCACGTAGTGGATCTGCGCTATTTCCGCGAGGCGTCGTCTGTAGATTTCAAGACCTATTGTCTGCAGAACAACATTACCGACGTGCTGTTCCTCAACGGAATAATGAGCGCCAACACACAGATACAGCTTGACAGCATGGAAGAGCTGTTCGACTGAACACGGCAGTAAGGTCTGCCGGCAAAAACGATAAGGAGGTGAAGCAATGATAGCCGAAAACGTCAGAGGCACACTGTACGGAAGCATTTCCGAGGGTCTTTATTCGGCGTACGTCAGTTCGTCTGCCATCAGCAACCGCAGCGCTTATGTGGTGACACGCAAAAAAATAAAAGAGTATTTTGACGGTGTTGTCATTGCTGTCGCCGAGTTCGAGGGCATGGAGGGCGAGCGGCTTATCGTCGCGCAGCCCGGCGAGGTGTACTACGAGCCCGAGCTGCGCCGCCTGATCGCCAAGCTGAAAAACGTTACCGTAAAAAGCATACGCTGTCTGTACGAGAAATCCTGCGGCGGCATAATCTTTTACAAGACCCGCCAAAACACCCGCATACTGTTGGTAAAAAACAACAACGGCAGATATTGGAGCTTCCCCAAGGGGCATATAGAGGACGGCGAGACCGAGCAGGAGACCGCTGTCCGCGAGATCAAGGAGGAAACGGGGCTTGACGTCACCATCGTCAACAATTTCCGCGAGATAAGCGAGTACTGTCCCTTCGGCAAGATCCGCAAACGAGTGGTGTTTTTCCTCGCGCGCGCCTTCACCGACAACGTGAAGATACAGGAGGAGGAGATCGACAGCTACATTTGGGTCGATCTGCAGCAGGCGCGCAAGCTCTGCACCTATGACAATGACCTGAGGATCATTGAAAAGGCGGAAACCACCATCCATCTTATGAGGAATTGACATGGCAAAGGTATTGTTATACAACATTCATCCAACCAAAGCGGCAAAGCTGAAAATGCTCTGCCGTAACTTTTTTATCGAAGCGGTAGAGGTAGCTCCCGCCGACTACGGCAAAAAAATAGCCGACCTGCTCTCGGGCGGCGGAAGCGGCGAAGCTCCCGAGGCGTCCTTCAATGAGGAAATGGTGTATTTTGCCGACATCAACGGCGGTTTTCTGAACCTCGTCCTCGACCGTATGCGTCGCCAAAAGCTGGGCGTCGCTCTCAAGGCGGTCAAAACAGACACCAACGTGCAGTTTACCTCCTTCGAGCTGTTCAGGGAGCTGAGCGCCGAGCGCGACGCCATAGCGAAGGGCACGACCGCGCACGAGGAGGCAAACCGTGAAAAAGCATAAATGGCTGTCGTTCGGCAAAGCGTCGGACAGCGCGGGAAAATTTGACAATGTGGTGTCATACGACCCCGACCGCCAGGTGGCGGTGGTGCGCAGCTCCATTTGCACAGGCGAAAAGGTGGCGGGCTTCAAAAGCAGAGAGGACGGTCACTTCACCGAGGTAATGCTCATCCGCTCGCCTGAGGACATGCGCAAATTCAAGGAAATGTATGACCTGGATCAGGTGAAAACAGAGTACTAAAACAGAGTACTAAAACAGAGTACTAAAACAGGCAATACCGTGCGCGTAACGCGGTATTGCCTTTATTTTGTCGGGTCAAGCCCTTCGGCTGTATATAATATGCTCTATCAGCTCGGCGACGCCGTCGTTGTCGTTGGACGGAAGAATGACGTCGGCGGCTTTTTTGCAGCTTTCGCCGGCGTTCCCGACTGCCGCTCTCAGACCGGCGCAGGCTATCATGTCGGCATCGTTGTCGGCGTTGCCGCAGGCGGCCGTTTGGCGAAGCGGTATGCTCAGGTGACGGCACAGCCATTTAAGCGCGTTGCTTTTGGAGGCGTCGCGGTGCGAAAACTCCACAAAGGACGACGAGCTTGAGGTGATGTAGGTGTCGGTCAGCTCCTTTTCCAAAATCGCGCGCACCTCCTCGCGCAGCAAGGGGTCGGGACAGACATACTCAACGCTGTCAAGCCGCCTTCGGTTCTCGTAGATGTAGGCGCGCATATCGTCCAAGCCGCCGCGCGAGTTTTGCACATAGGCGACGTAGGCGGGCGTGCAGCCGTATTTCAGCGGATCGCGCAGATAGCGGTTATCGGTGTAGGTGGCGCCGTCCAGGAACGCCTCCCAAATCAAATCGTAGGCGGCGGTGAGGTTCAAAAGCTTTTTCACCTCGTCCTCGCGCATGGGCGTTTCGCGCAGCCGCTTTCCCGCGCGGTCGTATACGGCGGCGCCGTTGGAGGAGATGACGTAGTTTACGCCGCGCAGCCCCAGCACGCTTTCGGGCATAGAGCCGTAGGGTCTGCCGCTGGCGGCAATTATCTCTATGCCGAGGTCCGCGGCGCGTTCTATAGCGGCGGCGACCGCGGGCGACAGGGTGTTGTTCGACCTCAGCGCCGTGCCGTCAAGGTCAAGGGCGATAAGTTTTATCGGCGTCATATAAAGCACCTCTTTCAGTGTCCTGTCAAGGCTTTTTCGCGGGGACTGCAACTCCGCGCCTGCGGCAAAACTCCCTCATGCAGCAGTCCGCGCATTTCGGACTGCGGGCGGTGCACACCGCTCTGCCGTGCAGTACAATGCGGTGACAGAAGTCGTTGCTCTCGGTGGGCGGAAGCAGTTTTTTCAATTCGGTTTCTATCTTCTTTTGATCGGTCTGCTTGTGCAGCCCCAGGCGGGTGGTGATGCGTATGCAGTGGGTGTCTACCACTACGGCGGGCTTGCCGAAAACATCGCCGCAGATCAAATTGGCGGTCTTGCGGCCCACTCCGGGAAGTGTGGTCAGAGCCTCTATGGTGTCGGGCACCTCGCCGCCGAATTCGTCGCGGAGCTTTTGGCTTAAAGCGACTATGTCCTTTGACTTCGTCTTGTACAGACCGCAGCTTTTTATGTACTCCGCCACCTCGTCAACGCTCGCCTCGGCAAAGTCGTCCACGGTAGGAAACCGCTCAAACAGCGCGGGCGTCACCAAATTGACGCGGGCGTCGGTGCACTGTGCCGAAAGACGCGTGGCTATAAGCAGCTGTAAAGGCGTTTTGTAAAGCAGCGAGCATTTTGCGTCGGGGTATTCCCGTTTAAGCGCTTCCACCGCCAGCAGCGCTATCTCTTGTTTTTTCATAAAACCACCTCTTGTTCAGTGTACCACATTTTAAAAGGTATTGCAATTACCGTCGGATATTGGTAGAATAAAGGTACGAACGGAGGCGAAAAAATGAAATATAAAAACTATATTTTTGACTTATACGGCACGCTTATCGACATACGCACCAACGAGTGGAGCGCTCAGCTTTGGAAAAAAATGGCTATCCTCTACGGCTACTACGGCGCGCACTACACCTACAAGGAGCTGGGTCAGGCTTACGGGTCGCTGGTAGACAAAGAAAAGCGCGCTGTGCGCAGGCGGCATCCCGAATACACCGTCATCGACATCAAAATAGAAAAGGTGTTTCGCCGCCTGTTTACGCAAAAGGGCGTTCGACCCAAAAAGGCGCTGGTGCTGGAGGTCTGCGAGGTGTTCCGCTGCTTTTCCACCAAGTTTTTGAAGCTGTATGACGGCGTGACCGAATTGCTCGACACCATCAAGGCGAACGGCGGCAGGATATATCTGCTGTCCAACGCGCAGCGCACCTTTACCGAAAACGAGCTGAATATGCTGGGGCTAACACCGTATTTCGACGGCATCTGCATCAGCTCGGACGAGGAGTGCTCCAAGCCCGACTCCCACTATTTCCAAATCCTGTTTGACCGCTACGGGCTGAAAAAAGAGGAGTCCGTCATGGTCGGCAACGACTTTCTTTCCGACATAGGCGGCGCGGCTGACTTCGGCATCGACAGCCTGTATATCCACCAGGCTATCTCGCCCGACATAAACGGCGAGCTGCGCGCCACCTACGCCGTGATGGACGGCGACGTGCGTCAGATAACCAAGATACTTTTCGGATAATAAGCGGCGGCAAAACAGAAGCGGCAGGGTCCGAAAAAGCCGGACCCTGCCGCGCAGCAGAGAACAAGAACCGTTATTTTTTTGACAGCAGTTTCTTTTTGTACTGTGCCGGAGTACAGCCGTAGACCTTTTTGCACTGGGTTATAAAGGATTTGACATTTGCAAAGCCGTTTTCCAGCGCCGCGGTGGAAACGGTGGTGTTGTACGCCAGCATACTGTTTACGGCGTTTTCAAGCCGCAGGTTCGCCAGGTATTCCGAGAAGCTTACCTGAGTAACGTTCTTGAAATACTTTGAAAAATAGGAAGGCGAAAGGTTTACCACGCCCGCGATCTCGTCCAGCGGGATCTCGTGGCGGAAATTCTCGTTGATATATGCGATAGCGGTTTTCGCGTAGGAAAAGTCGCGCTTCGGAAGCTGCGGGTCGCCGCCCGGCCGCTTGAAGCGGACGCATTTGGTCAGCAGCAAATAGTAAATTTGGTTTATGTAGGCTATTTGCAGCAGCGCCGCGTAGTCGCTGTTTACGTCTACCTCGGAGAGCTTTTGCAGCGCTTCGACAATAGCGGAGTGAGTCTCGGGATCGGCTGAGGTGTCAAAAAACAGGCTGTCAATGGATTTGCAGAACATCCGGATGTACTCAAACGAAAAATTGACGCACAGCAAGCGGCATCCCCGGCTGTCTGCGGGGCGTACCAAATGAACGTCCTCGCTGTTGAACAGAATAATATCGCCCTGTTCCACTATCTGAGACTCTCCGTTGCGGCTGCATTCCGACCTTCCCTCTATAACATACACTATCTCAGGCTCACGGTGCCATTGAAGCTCGGTTTTGTGGGTGTCGGAAGACAGGTCAAGACGCATGATATTCGCGGGAATGTTTTTGTCGTAGCTTACTACGTCGAATTGATAATCCATTTTTTATTGACTCCTTGCAAAATGGGGTTTCCCTTGAAAAACTAAAAACATTGTAATATAATACTAGTATATACGCAATAAATGTTTATTGCTATGTATTTTTGTTTGTTTTGTATAGACAAATGTTGCGAGGGACGATATGGAGACTTATAAAAAAAACCTGATAGATTTTATGTGTCACTCATTCGGAAACAATGAGAAGCAAGGCGAGTTTTCCGAAAAAACCGCCCGTGACGAAAGCTATAAACTGATATATATTTACAGTGGCAACTGCACCGTAGATATAGACGGAAAGAGCTACGCGCTTGAGGAGGGCTGCTCCTTTGTCGCCTTTCCGTACAGCCGTTTCAGGATATACAACAGCTCCGGTCTGCGTTACTGCTGGATAGAGTTTTCGGGCTTTGAGGTGACCGGCATAATGGGCAGGATAGCCATTACGCAGACCCACCCGGTCGTGCGGGATATGAACGTGGAGCATTTTGAGGAGCTGTTCGATTTGGGCGAGCGCTCGGAGGAGCCATGCATACGGTGGCGCGTAGGCGGACGCATAATGGTGCTCATGTCATATTACATGGAGCGCTATCCGGGCAAAACCATGGAGTCCACAGGCTACGTCATCAAGGCGCGCCGCTATATCGAGGATCACTACACCGACCCCGAATTCGGGGTAAAAAATGTGGCTGAACGGTTGAAAATCGACCGCAGCCACCTGTATCGTTTATTTAAGGATGAAATGGGTATCTCGGTTATAGACTACATCATTCACCGACGCATCGCCCGCGCCGAGATTTTGCTGTCAAACGCCGCGCTGTCCGTCAAGGACGTAGCGTATTCCTGCGGTTTTTCCGACCAAATGTATTTTTCGCGGGTGTTCAAAAAAACCAACGGCCACACGCCCACGCAGTTCAGAGAAAATGTGTTCTCTCACATGGTGTGACACTCTGACAAAACCGTAAACAGCGCCGCGTCGCTGGCGAGCTTGCGGATGTAGGAGCGGTTGTTCTGAGTGTTCACGCCGCCGAGCATCAGCTTTACGGCATAAGCCTTTTCCTTGGTGCAAACGCCCATAAAAACCAGACCTACGGGCTTTTCGGCGGTGCCGCCGGTGGGACCCGCTATGCCCGTGGTGCTCACGGCGATGTCCGCGCCCGAAAGCTTCTGCACGCCTTCCGCCATCTGTATGGCGGTCTCGGCGGATACCGCCCCCAAAATCGCCAAAGTGTCCTCGCGCACGCCCAGCACCTTGCTTTTTATCTCGTTGGCGTAGGAGCAGATACCGCAGTCGAACACCTCGCTCGAGCCGCTGACTCGGGTTATGCGCTCGCTTATCAAGCCGCCGGTGCAGCTTTCGGCGGTGGCGACCTTAAGACCCAGCGCGCGCAGCTTTGCCACCACGTCCTCCTGAAGGGTGTCTTGGTTTAGGTTGTTCTTTCTAAGCAGTTGTATCAAATCGATGTCTGTCAATGTTACCATACTTTCACCTCGTTTAATCTATTGTACCATTGAAATAAGGATATTGCAATTGTTTTATTTTTGGTTTATCATATACATATTGCCATGACCGAAACGGAGGGATATGATGGCTTGGTTTTTCAGCGAAGAAGAGATAGCGTCCGACGTCTGTGTGCTCAGCGGAGACAACCAAAAGCACGCAAGGGTGCTCAGACTGCGCGAGGGCGAGGCGGTTACCGTGGTCACCCCCTCGGGCGAACAGTGCGACTGTGTGCTTGAGGGTGAAAACACGCTGCGGGTCACGGGGCGCAGACCCTGCGAAAACGAGCCGGATGTGTTCGTCACACTCTATCAGGCTTTGCCAAAGGGCGACAAAATGGACTATATTGTGCAAAAATGCGTGGAGCTGGGCGTCAGCCGCATAGTTCCGGTGCTCTCGGCGCGGTGCGTGTCGCGTCCGGACGAAAAAGCGCTTGGCAAAAAGCGCGTCCGCTGGCAAAAGATAGCGCTGCAGGCGGCTATGCAGAGCCGCCGAGGTATCATCCCCGAGGTGGCGGACTGTGTTTCGTTCGGCGAGGCGGCGGCGCTTACCGCGCAAAACGACGCCACGGTTTTCTTTTACGAAATGGGCGGCTCGCCCGTCGGCAGCATATTGACCGACAAGCCGAAAACGCTGGGTATGTTCATAGGCAGCGAGGGCGGATTTGAGCAGGCAGAGGTCGATTTGGCTGTGCAAAACGGCGCCCGTACCGCCACTCTGGGCAAGCGGATATTAAGAGCCGAGACCGCGCCGCTGGCAGCGCTCTCGATCATCATGTACCTTACCGGAAACTTTGATTGATAAGAAAGGGAAAAGATATGATAGGAATTATTTGTGCTATGCAGATAGAAGCGGACGGCATCATCGCCCTCTGCGATAACGTGACCGTGACCGAAAAGTTCGGCATGACCTTTACCCGCGGAACGCTCCGCGACAAGGAGCTTGTGATCGTGGTGTGCGGCATCGGCAAGGTAAACGCCGCCATGTGCGCCGTCACGCTTATTGAAGAGTACCGTCCGGCGCTGGTCATCAACAGCGGCGTAGCCGGCGCGGTGTCTCCTTTGGTCAGCATTGGCGACATCGTCGTAGGCACCAAGGCGGTAGAACACGATATGAACACCACCGCGCTGGGCGACAGACAGGGAGAGGTGTTGTTCCCGGACGGCAAGCGTACTTTCTTTGAATGTGACAAGGCGGCGGCGCGCGTGCTGGAGGAGGCTTGCTCCGGTTTGAAGGACACCAAGGTGGCGCGCGGCGTTATCGCCAGCGGCGACATTTTCATCTCAAACCGCTCACAGCGGCTGCGCCTCAACGACCGCTTCGGCGCTCTCGCCTGCGAAATGGAGGGCGCGGCGATAGGGCATGTGTGCAGCTGTTGCGGAGTGCCCTTTGTTATCCTTCGCGCTATCTCCGACGACATCAACGAAAACAAGGGCATGGATTTTGTAAAGTTCTGTGCGCTGGCGGCGGAAAAGACCGTGTTTGCCGTGGATATTTTTACGGCAAAATACGAAGCCGCGCCGTGAATTATGCGGTATTGCCTTGACAACAACGCTTTAATGCGGTAAAATGATTGTTAGCGTTTATTTGAAGAACTCATAAAGGGGTATGAAAATGAAGTTAACGGGTGCAAATATCATTTGCGAATGTCTTTTGGAGCAGGGCGTCGACACCGTGTTCGGTTACCCGGGCGGAGCCGCGCTCAACACCTATGACGCGCTTTACAAATACAGCGACAGGATAAAACACGTTTTGACAGCGCACGAGCAGGGCGCTTCTCACGCGGCGGACGGTTACGCGCGTTCCACGGGCAAAACGGGTGTCATCATCACCACCTCGGGCCCCGGCGCGACCAACATCGTCACAGGTCTTGCCACCGCTAACATCGACAGCATACCGCTGGTAGCCATCACCGCGAACGTAAACCGCGACCAGCTGGGACGCGACAGCTTCCAGGAGGTAGACATCGTCAATATCGTCAAGCCCATTACCAAGGGCAGCTTTTTGGTTACCGAGGTAGAGGAGCTGGCGCCCACCATCCGCAAGGCGTTCCGTCTGGCGCACAGCGGCAGAAAAGGCCCCGTTGTGGTGGACGTGCCCAAGGACATCACCGCCATGACCGCGGAGTACGAGCCTGTGGCGCCCGAGCAGCCTCAGCCCGACGCTGTAGCCAATCCCGACAGCATAGCGCGCGTGCAGGAAATGATCCGCAAGTCCAGACGTCCCATGATCTACGCCGGAGGCGGCATACTCAGCGCGGACGCCTGCGAAGAATTTGTGCGGTTTGCCGAGCTTATCGACGCGCCTGTTTGCTGCTCGCTTATGGGACTGGGCTGCATACCGGCGGCTCACCGCCTTTGCGTGGGCAACATAGGCATGCACGGCGGCTACGAAACCGGCATGATAACCGCCGCCTGCGATCTTATAATCGCCATAGGCGCGCGTTTTTCCGACCGCGTGGCGGGCGACCGCGAAAAGTTCGGCGAGCAGGCTAAGATAGTCCAGCTCGAGATAGATAAAAATGAGATAAACAAAAACGTCAAGGTCGACGAATATATACTCGGCGACGCCAAGCTTATTTTGCAGGCGCTGTTGCAGGGACTTGAGCAGCAGGAGCACAATGTTTGGATGAGCAAGATAGACGTTTGGAAGCATTATCTTGACAACGCACCCAAGCCCTACAGCGAATATCCCTTCCCCGAGGAGATCATCGAAGCGGTCAACTCCCTCAAGGCTGACGACGATATTATCGCCACCGACGTGGGTCAGCACCAGATGTGGGTAGCTCAGTTCGCCAAGATCGAGCACGAAAAGACCCTGCTCACCTCCGGCGGCATGGGCACTATGGGCTTCGGCATGGGCGCGGCTATCGGCGCTCAGGTGTCGCACCCCGACAGGCGAGTGTTCCTGTTTACGGGCGACGGCAGCTTCCATATGAACCTCAACGAGCTGGTAACCATGAAGTCCTACGACCTGCCGATAATAGTGCTGGTTATGAACAACACCGTGCTCGGCATGGTGCGCCAGTGGCAAAAGCTCTTTTACGGCAGCCGCTTCTCACAGACCGATCCGCACCGCGCGACGGACTTTGTGAAGCTGGCAAACGCCTTCGGTGTTGAGGGTATGCGCATAACAAAGAGCGAGGAAATCATGCCCACTCTGAAGAAAGCGCTGGACATGCACACCACCGTCGTCATAGACTGTCAAATCAGCCCCGACGTAAATGTGCTGCCCATGATACCCCCGGGCAAAACCGTAAACGAAATAGTAACCGAAATGTGACGCGGAGGGCGTCTTCTCCGCCTTTGGAGAACTTCCATTTAATTTTATAACGTCATCAACGGCGGGTCAAACCTCAGTGGTTCGACCCGCCGTTGTGTTTTTTTTCCTATATATCTATCTTTCCAAAGGCGGAGAAAGCGCCCACCGGCGCCCAAAGCCACCGGCGCCCAAAGGCGGAGAAAGCGCCCACCGGCGCCCAAAGGCGGAGAAAGCGCCCACCGGCGCCCAAAGGCGGAGAAAGCGCCCACCGGCGCCCTAAGGCGGAGAAAGCGTCCTCGGACGCCCGCCGTTTTGGTTTCTCTATATTCATCTTTAATACTGATCTCAGATAAAAAGCAGACAAAGATTTGCGAGGATATTGTTTGCAAGACAAGGCGGGTGCCGGCGGGACTTTTTCTCCTAGTCCGTATCCAGCTTTAGCACTGCCATGAACGCCTCCTGCGGCACCTCCACGGTGCCCAGCTGGCGCATGCGCTTTTTGCCTTCCTTTTGCTTTTCAAGCAGCTTTTTCTTTCGGGTTATGTCGCCGCCGTAGCACTTGGCAAGCACGTCCTTGCGCATCGCCTTAACGGTTTCGCGGGCGATTATCTTGCCGCCGATGCACGCCTGTATGGGCACCTCGAACAGCTGGCGCGGTATCTTCTCTTTGAGCTTCTCTGCCATTTTGCGCGCGCGGGGGTACGCCTTGTCCTTGTGGATGATAAAGCTGAGCGCGTCCACCACCTCGCCGTTTAGCATTATGTCAAGCTTGACCAGCTCGCTGGGGACATAGCCCTTAAGCTCATAGTCAAAGCTGGCGTAGCCGCGGGTGCGGCTTTTAAGCGTGTCAAAAAAGTCGTAGATTATCTCAGCCAGCGGCAGCACGTAATGCAGGTCAACGCGGTCGGCGTCGATGTACTGCATATCCACAAAGGTGCCGCGTCTGTCCTGGCACAGGTCCATAATATTGCCCACATACTCCTTGGGCGTGTAGATGTGCGCGTCGGTCACCGGCTCCTCTGCCGCCTGTATCAGCGACGGGTCGGGGTAGTTGGTGGGGTTGTCTATGTTCTCCACCGTGCCGTCGGTGCGGTGTATCTTATAGATAACGCTGGGCGCGGTGGTTATCAGGTCAAGCAGATACTCGCGCTCAAGCCGCTCCTGTATTATCTCCATGTGCAGCAGACCCAGAAAGCCGCAGCGGAAGCCGAAGCCCAGTGCCACCGAGGTCTCCGGCTCAAAGCTGAGCGCCGCGTCGTTAAGCTGCAGCTTTTCAAGCGCATCCTTCAGGTCGCCGTATTTGGCGCCGTCCACGGGGTATATGCCGCAGAACACCATGGGCTGCGCCTCGCGGTAGCCGGGCAGCGGCTCGGCGGCGGGGTTGTTTACCAGCGTCACGGTGTCGCCCACCTTGGCGTCGGCGAGGGTTTTGATAGAGCCGGCGATATAGCCCACCTCGCCCGCGTACAGACCGTCGGTCTTTTCCATGGTGGTGGCGTGCATCAGACCGCACTCCACAACGTTGAACGCGCTGCCTGTGGCCATCAGCTTGAACTCGTCGCCCGGGTGTATCTGACCCTCCTTGAGGCGCACATAGATTATTACGCCCTTGTAGCTGTCGTAGTAGCTGTCAAATATCAGCGCGCGCAGCGGCGCGTCGGCGTCGCCCGTGGGCGCGGGGATGTCGCTTACTATTTTCTCAAGCACGTCGTGTATGTTTATGCCGGCTTTGGCGGAGATCTTGGGCGCGTCCTCGGCGGGGATGCCGATAACGTCCTCTATTTCCTTTATGACTCTGTCGGGGTCGGCGCTCGGCAGGTCTATCTTGTTTACCACCGGCACTATCTCCAGACCGCTGTCCACCGCAAGGTAGGTGTTGGCGAGCGTCTGCGCCTCAATGCCCTGCGACGCGTCCACCACCAGTATAGCGCCCTCGCAGGCGGCGAGAGAGCGCGAAACCTCGTAGTTGAAGTCCACGTGACCGGGGGTGTCGATAAGGTTGAATAGGTACTGTTCGCCGTCGTCGGCTTTGTATATAACGCTGACCGCGCGCGCCTTGATGGTTATGCCGCGCTCGCGCTCAAGCTCCATATCGTCAAGCAGCTGCGCCTCCATGTCGCGGGCGGAAACCGAGTTGGTCAGCTCGAGTATACGGTCGGCGAGGGTGCTTTTGCCGTGGTCGATATGCGCGATGATGCTGAAATTGCGTATTTTATCCTGAGGAAATGACATTTTCATTCTCCTGTTCGTTGTTGATAAGAAGATTATAACATACCGCACGGATTTTCTCAAGGGTTTTATACAGGAAAGGCACTGTGTTTGCGTTGTATCATATTACCGTTTTGCACAAATAGTGTTCTGCTTGTCGTTATGTTTTTGTTGACAAACTCTATGTTAAAATGATATAATACTATTGTTCTATATCAAGATATAATTTTCAAAAAGGAGAGATAACATGAAACATTCATTCAAAAAGACATTGTCCGTCCTTTTGTCGGCGTTGATAGCATCGGGCGTAATGGCTGTCGCGCCGCTGACGATCACAGCCGCAGAGACCGACGAGCCTGCCGTTGCCGCTCCGCTTGAGGAAGCCGCGCCGGAAGCGGTGGGCGCCGAGGCGGAGGAAAGTGTAAGCTACAGCACCTCCGGCAGCTATGAGTATTATTTGACGAACAATCAGGCTTATATCTACAAATACAACGGCAATATCTCAAACCTTACCGTTCCCAACAAGCTCAACGGCTACACTGTCGTCGGTATCGGAAATAATGCATTTTCCGGAAACACCACCCTGCAGACCATCAAATTCCCCGCAACGCTGCACAGCATCGACAACTACGCGTTTTATAATTGCACTGCCTTGCAGACAATCACTGTCCCCGCGAGTGTGACAAAACTCGGCGCCTATGTTTTTTACGGCTGCACCGCGCTGACCTCCGCGTCTATCGAAGGCGCTGTCGGCGATCCGGGTACCGACACCTTTTACGGCTGCACCGCGCTTAAATCAGTCACCATCGCCGAGGGCTGTACCTCTATCAGTGATTTTATGTTTAAAAACTGCACCGCGCTCAGCTCCATAAAGATCCCCTCCACCATCACCATTATCGGTAAATACGCCTTTGCGAACTGCACCGCGTTACCCGGCTTCACGCTTCCGGGCAACGTGCGGACGGTTGATACCGGAGCTTTTGAATACTGCAATCTGTCAGTCCTCTACCTTAACAATAAGCTGACAACAATCGGAGCGTTTTCGTTTGCCTGGAACTATAAGCTGAAATCCGTAACCATCCCCAACTCTGTTACACAAATACTCCACGATGCGTTCTACAGCGCCAAAGCATTGACCTCCCTGACTATCGGCAGCGGCGTTAAAACCATGGAGGAATCTGTTTTCGGTTCCTGCAGCAAATTAAAGTCGGTAAGCATCGCCTACGGCACCACTGTCATCGGTACAGAAGCGTTTGAATTTTGCTATGAGCTGACTTCCGTTGTCATCCCCTCCACCGTTACCGCCATAGGTAAGGCAAACGGCAACAGCCTGGTTGACAACAATGTTTTCCGCTATCATCATAAAAACATGGTGATCTACGGCACATACAACTCCTTTGCCCACCGCTTCGCAAATGCCAACAGCATCGCGTTCTCTTCCAGTATTCCGGCTGTGAAGCCCGCCGCGCCTACCGTTACGCTCTCCAACAAAAGCAACGGCATCCGCGCCGACTGGAACAAGGTAACGGGCGCTGTGAAGTACAAGGTATTCTACAGAAAGTACGGCACCTCTAACTGGTCGTCGGCACAGACCGCCAACAACTACTATCCGCTGCTCAACCTCACCGCGGGAGCGGGTTATCAGGTGCAGGTGCAAAGCATAGGCTCGGGCATCCAGGGCAACTACTCCGCCGTTAAGACGCTTATCTATGTGCCGCAGGTCAAGCCCAATGTGTCGCTTTCCAACAAGTCGAACGGAATCCGCGCCGAGTGGGGCAAGGTAGCCGGTGCGACCGCTTATATCGTATACTATAAGCCGTCGGGCGCTAACTGGTCATCAACCACCACCAAAAACAACTACTTCGCCTATCTCAACACCAATTCTGGCACCCTGTACTGCGTGCAGGTACAGCCCGTGTTCAACGGCACCAAGGGTCTGTACTCCAAGGTAAAAAGCCTGACCTTCATCGGTCAGCCCGCCGTCACCCTCACAAAGGTGTCCAACGGCGCAAAGTTGAGCTGGAACGCCGTTGGCGGCGCGAACAAATTTGAGGTAGCCAAGAAACCCGTGGGTTCGTCAAGCTATGTCTATTACACCACCACCAAGCGCTCGATCGTAGACACCAGCGGCAAAAGCGGCGACGTTTACCAGGTGCGCGCGATGTACGCCACCCAAAACAACGGCACCGCCTACGGCGCGTGGTCGAGCAGCAAAAAAGTAGCTTAAACCCTGCATGAAATGATCTGAACTCAAAACAGTACATTTTATTGTGATATATTATGTATCGGATTACATAAACTGCAACGTTTCACTTTGCCGTTTCAATTAAAGGAGGACGATTTCCAAATGAAAAAAGCGCTTATAGTATCGTTAGCTCTTATTGTTTTGCTTTCGGCGGCAGCGTGTACTTCAAAACAAACAAGCAAAGCCAAGGCGGAATCCGCCGATACCCAAACATCGGCAACCGAAAAGCAGGGTACAACAGCAGAAAAACCGGATGCGGAAAATAATGCTGTGAACAATTCCGGGGCGGAGAGCTCCTCTCCGAGCATGAAAATAGAATACTCCAAACAAGAACTTGACCTGGATATTCCCACAGTTGCGGCGCAGGACGTGCAGATCACAATACCGACTATCCCCGAAATCAATTTGGAGATCAACGAAAGCGTCCAAGCAAGTCCGTATGTCGCTACTGATAATCGCGGCGCTATCTCTCTGGACGCCGAGGTCTTGTTTGCCTACAACAGTTCAGAGCTTTCGGATAGCGGAAAGGAAAGCGTCAAGGGCTTTATAGATGATTATGTAAATGCTATTTTCAAAGAGGACGGCACGACCGACGTTAAAAAAATAACCGTTGAGGGTCATACCGATACCGACGGATCATACGATTACAATTTGCAGCTTTCCGAGAAAAGGGCAACAGCTGTAATGAATTACTGCAACGAGCTGCATCCCGAGCTGAAGGGATACCTGGTTGCCAAGGGCTGCTCATACGACTACCCTGTATATAAAAGCGACGGCTCCGTTGACATGGCTGCTTCACGCAGAGTTTGCTTTGTCGCCGAATAACGAATAAAAACACAATCGGCTCCGATCCGAAAAGGGTCGGAGCCGATTATATTCAGAAGAAAACTGTTAAGGCAATACCGCACAATTCAGGTGTGCGGATTGCGAAGTAAGATTTTTTCGTCAGGGTGCATTGAGGTAAGGCTGACGCCTTGCCGAGATTTTTTGGGCAGGCTGACGGAACAATATTCAAGCAAGGCGTGCGCCGCGAATTGTGCGGTGTTGCCTTAAAAGAGGAAGCTTATTTCCAGCCTGCGTCGTAGGTGTGTTTGGAGGAATCTGAGTTACCCCAGACTTGATTTGCAGATTTCAGCTCTACGGTCTCGCCGTAACGCGCGGTGGTGAACTCCACACTGCTCGTCTGAGCGCCGTTGTCCGCGCTGAATATCAAAACATACTGTTTGTTAGGGTCAAGATCAAGCGCGCTGAGATCGTAGCTGTAGAAGGAGCGGCGGTAGTGGGTGCAGAGCGTCTGTTTGCTCATCCAGGTATAAAAGCCTTCGCCGCCCTTTTCATGAACATAGCAATAAACCTTTGTAAAATCCTGCCAGCCTGTCGTGTTGAAATACACGATGGGCTGTGAGGTCTTCGGCGGCTGCGTGGCAGGCTCCGTGGCAGGCTGCGTGACAGGCTGCGTTTCCGGCGGGACGGTCGTTTCCGGAATCGTTGTCTCGGGGACGGTCTGTGCGGGAACGGTCGCGGCGACGGTTTCCTCCGTGTCACTCAGGGGCTCGTTTCGGTTGATCGCCGGCTCGGCGGGCGGGACGGTCAGCTGCGTCGAAGGCTGCGTCTCCGAGGAAACGGCGAATAGCGAAGGCGAAGTCAATACTGCGACGGTTTCGGGCGCTGTTTCCTGCGCGGTCGTCTGCAACACCGCGTTCTGCGGCCGTTTGACCGGGCTGCCTGCGAAAGCCTTGCCGCTGTCCGCAGAGCGCGCCCCCGTGATCGTCGCGCAGACGCCGCCCGTCACGATCAGTGCCGCGCAAGCCGCCGCGGCGATTTTCAGCGGCAGCGCAGACGCAGCGGGGGCGGTGCGGAAGGAGGCGACCTTCACGGCGCTCGAGGGAGTGGTGTAGGGGATCATCACGCCTGTCTGTTCCTCCGCTTCGGTGATCAGGCTGAAGGAGATCAGCTTCATCGCGGGGATCGCACAGGAGGCGAAAGCCGCCGCGCCTGCCGCCTCGAGTTTCTTTTTCAGTGACTGCCGCGCCGAAAATAAGCGGCTTTTGACAGTGTTCTCACTGACAGAGAGGGCTTCGGCGATCTCCCTGATGCTGAGCTGCTGAAAGTAGAACATCAGCACGCTTTCGCGCTGATTGAGCGGCAGTGCATTCACGGCGCCGCGCACGATCGAGCAGACCTCCGCAGATTCTGCCGCCTTCTCGGGACATACCTGCTCGTCTTCGTCACGGTACTCCGCGCATACTTCGTCGATGCTGACACAGCTCTTTTTGCGGGTAATCAGGTTGTGGCAGTGGTTGGCGGTCATCATCTTTATCCAGCCCAAAAACGCCTTCGGGTCTTCAAGGGTGTCAAGCTTTTGCAGCATCATCAGCAGGATGTCCTGCACGGCGTCCTTTGCCTTTTCCTCGTCACCCAGCATGCCGAGGCTGTAGTAGTACAGATAGCCGCTTATCATGTTCACAACGTCCTCGGTCGCTTTTTCGTTGCCCTTCTGCGCCTTTGCCGCCAGCCTGGTGAGTTTGGCGTTATCTATTTTATACTTCGGTTGTTTTTTCATCGGAATTACCTCTCTTTCCGCTCCTTGCTTTAAGGTAACTTTAAAAGCCTTTCATTACAAAAGACACAAAGAAAGGGAAAAGGTTTGATGATATTTAAAAATTTTTTAAAATCTTTTAAATATCAGTTGGGCGTCGCTACGTATACGGAGTCCTGCAGCTCAAAATACACATGCGCTGCCGTCAGCGTGTCGTTCTCGTAGCCGGCGATCACCTCGGGATAATGCTTGTCGGGCAGAGCGGAAACGGGCGCGCCCGGCAGCAGGAAGGTCACGGTTTGTCCCGCGGGATAGTCGTTGGAGTCGCTGGAGGCGACTTTGCAGGTGTAGCAGTAGTCCTCGTCGGTCTTTTCAAGCGGAGTCAGCGTTCCGTTCATCTCCGAGCGGGAACGGTCCTCTCCGGTTTCCGAGTCGGTTTCGGACTGCGGGGTAAGCTGTTTCCACTCAACATGAAAAGCTCCGTCCGAGCTGATGGTGAGGAAGGATTTCGGCGCGCTCATAGCGCCCGCGTAGTAGGAGTAGGAGGACGGCAGATCGCCGAAGCCGATGATGCTCTGCGTGGGAGTGACGCCGCTGTCGGAGGTTTCCGCCTCGGCAGAGGAGGTGTCGTCGGTGACCTCGCTGCCGTTATCGTCGGGCATCTCACTGCTGTTGCCGCCTTCGGACGCCTGTCCGCTTGTTTCTTCGGACGTCGCCTGCGAAGAGGATGTCTTGGATGGTTTGCCCGAGCTGCCTGTGTCACAGCCGCTTGCCGCCACCGCGACCAACGCGGCGGAGATGATGATAAGCATGGTTTTTTTGAACATAATGGAATACCTCCCTTTTGTTTTTATCATTGTAGCATATCATACCTTTAGTTTCAATATATTATCAAAATATAAACAAAATAAAATACGGCGCGCGGCAGGGCGGTCAGCTCCGTGCAATTCGTGCCATTTATTGATAAAATAGACAAAACCACTTTACAAAAGCGGCGAAAAGTGGTACAATCTAGTGTGATATATTATGTATCAGATTACACAGACGGCATATTTTCCCTGTGCCGTTTAGATTAAAGGAGGACGATTTCCAATGGCAAGAAAAATGAAAACCATGGACGGTAACAGTGCGGTCGCTCACGTATCTTATGCGTTTACGGACGTTGCTGCTATCTATCCCATCACCCCTTCTTCCGTTATGGCTGACCTGACCGATAAGTTTTCGGCTGCGGGACAGAAAAACCTGTTCGGAAGAGAAGTTCAGGTGACCGAGATGCAGTCTGAGGGCGGCGCTTCCGGTGCTGTTCACGGCTCTCTCGCGGCGGGTGCGCTGACTACTACCTACACCGCATCGCAGGGTCTGCTGCTGATGATCCCTAATATGTACAAGATGGCGGGCGAGCTGCTCCCCAGCGTTATTCACGTTTCCGCCCGTGCGCTCACCAGCCACGCGCTTTCTATCTTCGGTGACCATTCCGACGTATACGCCTGCCGTCAGACCGGTTACGCTATGCTCTGCTCCAACAATCCTCAGGAATGTATGGACCTCGCGGCTGTAGCGCATCTTACCGCTATCAAGGGCAGAGTGCCCTTCCTGCACTTCTTCGACGGTTTCCGCACCTCTCACGAGATACAGAAGATCGAGGAGTGGGATTACGCCGATCTGGCGGACATGCTGGATTGGGACGCGGTTGAAGAATTCCGCCGCCGTTCGCTCAACCCCGAGCACCCCGTTACCAGAGGTACAGCTCAGAACGACGATATTTTCTTCCAGGCAAGAGAAGCCTGCAACCCCTACTACGACGCGGTTCCCGAGGTCGTTGTAGAGTACATGAACAAGGTAAACGAGAAGATCGGCACCGACTACAAGCCCTTCAACTACTACGGCGCGGCTGACGCCGAGCACGTTATCGTAGCTATGGGTTCCGTATGCGACTGCGCCGAGGAGGTAGTTGACTACCTCAACGCCGCGGGCGAAAAGGTGGGTCTGCTGAAAGTCAGACTGTACCGTCCCTTCGTCGGCGAGTACCTTGTAAACGAGCTGCCCGACACCGTTAAGACCCTGTCTGTTCTCGACAGGACCAAGGAGCCCGGCTCCATCGGCGAGCCTCTCTATCTGGATGTTCTGGCTGCCATCAACGACTCCAAGTTCGCGGGCGTAAAGGTTTACGCCGGCAGATACGGTCTGGGTTCCAAGGACACCACACCCGGCGACATCATCGCGGTTTACAGAAACGCCGAGGCGGAAGCTCCCAAGAGAAAGTTCACCATCGGCATCGTAGATGACGTTACCAACCTCTCTCTCCCCGTTGAGGAGAATCCCGACACCACTCCCGCAGGCACCCACAGCTGCAAGTTCTGGGGTCTCGGCGCGGACGGTACCGTCGGTGCAAACAAGAACTCCATCAAGATCATCGGTGACCACACCGACATGTACGCGCAGGGCTACTTCGCCTACGACTCCAAAAAGTCCGGCGGTCTTACCGTATCTCACCTGCGCTTCGGCAAAACTCCCATCAAGTCCACCTACTACATCTCCAAGGCTGACTTCGTCGCCTGCCACAACCCCTCCTACGTTGACAAGTACGAGATCGTTGAGGACCTCAAAGAGGGCGGTTCCTTCCTGCTCAACTGCGCGTGGGATGTGGACGAGCTCACCAAGCGTCTCCCCGGCAAGATGAAGCGCATCCTCGCCGAGAGAAAAATCAACTTCTACACCATCGACGCTATCAAGATCGGCAAAGAGATCGGTCTGGGCGGCAGAGTAAACACCGTTTTGCAGTCCGCGTTCTTCAAGATCGCCGACATCATCCCCGCCGAGGAAGCCAAGCAGTACATGAAGGACGCTGCCAAGAAGTCCTACATGAAGAAGGGTCAGGCTATCGTTGACATGAACTATGCCGCTATTGACAGAGGCATGGAGGACGTTAAGAAGGTAGAGATCCCCGCCGAGTGGCTCAACGCCGCCGACGACGCTGTTGCCGACAAGGTAGAGGGCACCGGCGCTCTGGTTGAGTATGTAAACGGCGTACTCAAGCCCGTAAACGCTTACAAGGGCAACAAGCTGCCCGTTTCCGCATTCTCCGATCACATCGACGGCACCTGCCCCAACGGCTCCTCGGCATTCGAGAAGCGCGGCATCGCCGTTGACGTTCCCGAGTGGCAGGCTGAAAACTGCATCCAGTGTAACCGCTGCGCCATCGTTTGCCCGCACGCTGTAATCCGTCCCGTCGCCATGACCGCCGACGAGGCAGCGGCCGCTCCCGAGGGCACCAAGACCATCCCGATGATCGGTCTTAAGGAGCTGCAGTTCAGCATGACCGTTTCCACCCTCGACTGCACCGGCTGCGGCGCCTGCGCTCAGGTCTGCCCGGGCAAGAAGGGCGAGAAGGCTCTGGTTATGAAGCCCATCGACTCTCAGAGAGCTACTCAGGCTGTGTTCGATTACGGCATCACCCTGGACGAGAAGCCCGAGGTTGCCGACAAGTTCAAGTTCACCACCGTCAAGGGCAGCCAGTTCAAGCAGCCCCTGCTCGAGTTCTCCGGCGCCTGCGCAGGCTGCGGCGAGACTCCCTACGCGAAGCTCGTTACCCAGCTGTTCGGCGACAGAATGTTCATCGCTAACGCGACCGGCTGCTCCTCCATCTGGGGCGCATCCGCACCCGCGACTCCTTACACCACCAACAAGAAGGGCTTCGGTCCCGCTTGGCAGAACTCCCTGTTTGAGGACAACGCCGAGTTCGGTCTGGGCATGGCTCTCGGTCAAAAGGCTATCCGCGACAGACTTGCGGGCTATGTGACCGAGATCGAAGCTGCTGCCGACGACGAGGCGCTCAAGGCTGCCTGCCAAAACTACCTCGACACCATCACCGATTCCACCGCTTCCCGCGCGGCTACCGACGCTCTGATCGCAGAGCTCGAGAAGGCTGTTGACGACGAGAAGGTCGGCGAGCTGGCTAAAAAGACCCTCGTTGACAAGGACGAGCTTGCCAAGAAGTCCATGTGGATCTTCGGCGGCGACGGCTGGGCTTACGATATCGGCTTCGGCGGTCTGGATCACGTTATCGCTTCCGGCGAAAATGTGAACATCCTCGTATTCGACACCGAGGTTTACTCCAACACAGGCGGACAGGCTTCCAAGGCTTCTCCCATCGGCTCGGTCGCTCAGTTCGCGGCTGCCGGTAAGGCTGTTAAGAAGAAAGACCTCGCCGCTATCGCTATGAGCTACGGCTATGTATACACCGCTCAGGTGGCTATGGGCGCCGACAACAACCAGGTGCTCAAGGCTATGGTCGAGGCTGAAAGCTACAACGGTCCCTCTCTCATCATCTGCTACGCTCCCTGTATCAACCACGGTATCAAGGGCGGCATGGGCATCGCTCAGCTCGAGGAGAAGAAGGCTGTTGACGCCGGTTACTGGAACCTCTTCCGTTACGATCCCCGTCTGGCTGCCGAGGGCAAGAATCCCTTCACGCTCGACAGCAAGGCGCCCTCCGCTTCCTACCGTGACTTCATCATGGGCGAGGTACGTTACAACGCGCTCACCCGTTCCTTCCCCGAGAGAGCCGAAAAGCTCTTTACCGAGGCGGAAAAGAACGCAGAGCAGAAGTACGCTCACCTCAAGCAGCTCTCCGAGCTGGAGCCCGCTGAATAAGGCGAAGCGCTGAATAATACGCATAACAACAGGGGAGCTGCCGCAAACAAGCGACAGCTCCCTTTTTCGCAGTACAAAACAGGGCGCAGGCAGCAAAGCCACGCGCACAACGCAAAAAAACAGTCGGCTCACATCAACGTGAAGCCGACTGTTTGGTTTTTTTATATAAATTCCGCCAGGCGGCGCTGCAGTATGGTGGCGTCCGATATGGTCACGGAGCCGTCGCCGTCAAGGTCGGTGCAGGAAACAGCGGGCCACCAAATTGGCTCTACGTCCGCAAGGTGCCGCTGGATGGTGGTGACGTCGTTCACATTTACTTTGCCGTTTGCGTCTGCGTCGCCCGACAGCATGGCGTCAAGCAGCACGTAACGCAGCGACTGCGCTTGCGCAAAGGCGTGCGCGGCAGAGCCTGTGTAGCAGTATACAGTGAGCTTTTCGCAGTCGTCGAACGCCGACGCGGAGATGTCGCTCACGCCCGAGGGTATTAGGACGCGCCTCAGAGAGCCGCAGTCGCCAAAGGCGTATTTGCCTATGCTTCGGGTGCTTTCGGGCAGCTCAACGGTCGTCAGGCTTTCGCAGCTGCAAAAGCTCTGAGCGCCTATGGCGGTCACTCCGCTTCCCAGCGAAAGAGTTTCAAGGGCGGCGCAGTCCTGAAACGCGCCGAACTCTATCTGCGTTACGCTGTCGGGCAGCTCAACGGATTTCAGACCGGTGCAGGACGAAAAGGCGCTGTTGCCGATACTGCGCAGCTGCACGGCGCTGTCAAAATAGACCGCGGCTATGTCTTTTTCAAAGAAGGCGGCGCTGCCTATGGCGGTCACGGGTTCGCCCAGCAGGGTTTCGGGAATTATTACCTTGTCGCTTTCACCGTTGTAGGCGCGGATGACCGCCTCGCCGTTTTGCAGCGTGAACGCCAGACCGTCCAGCTCCATGTAGTTGTCCGCCGCCTGAGCCGAAAGCCCCGTGCAGAGCGTAAGCGCCGCGAGGATGAAGACAAAAAGCTTTTTTACGTGTTTCATGTTTCGCCCTCCTTTAGCCGAATTCTACCTCGTCACCGTTGTCGTCGTTGGGGGAGCTGTTGTCGCCGCCAAGTTCGACGCTGCCCGTCAAGAGCATTTGGTTTTGAATATTCAAAATAATCATCTCCAATTCGGGCGAGAAATATTCTTTTTTCATTTTTCCCGCCCTCCTTTTCCTGGTGTTTCGGTTTACGGGACTATCACGCACATATCGTTTGTTGCAAGGTCCTGCGTAGCAACGCCGTAAAGATTTACATAAACAGGGTTGCTGAGCGTGACTGTGCCGTTCTTTATCAGATAAGCTCTGACCTTATAGATGTAGCTGCCGTTGGTGTAGGACTTTTCGCCGTTTACAGTCTTGTACACGTTGCGGTACGGCTTGGTGAAATGCACTCGGCTGCGGGTGCTGAATTGCGAGGTCGGCACCGGACTGACGTTTATGCTGCGGTTGGCGTTGGTGCCCGCCTCCGGATTGGTGTTGGCAAACTTGCCGTTGCCGCCCTCGGGATTGCTTTGCAGAAGGCTTAGTATGCCTGCCTTGAGGTTTTCGTCGTTCGTGAAGTAATTGAAGCTGTCGGGGTCGAAGGGGGTTTCGCTGTCGGTATACTTGCCGCATATCTCAAACACGAAGCCGCCCTCGTAATCGGGGTTGTTGTACAGATCGACGCTGCCGTCGGAGAACGCCGCCTCAAGGTCGCAGTAGAGGTAGTCGGAGTAGGCGTTGTCAAGCATATTGCCGTTTTCGTCCGTCCACTGGTTGCGCGTGTTGTCCAGCGCGCAGAGCGTTATCGACGGGGTGCTCTCTTCGCCGTCGGCGTCGCCTTCCTCTCCGAACACCGGAGTAATGTAGTAATCATCCCATATCCTCAGGCTGAACAGCGGTTCATAGCACTTGGCGATGATGGGCGCGTCGTCGTCGGGTGACTTGCGTATCGCCCAGTAGAGGAAGGTGCCGGAGCCGTCGTTGGTGTCGCGCACATCAAGCTTGGCGATGTTTGGATCATCAAGGCGGTTGTTGCCCGCGGCGGTCTTGAAGTAGGAGAACTTTTTGGCGTTTGGCGTCAGGGTGTAGTAGACGGCGACGGGTTTATCGTCCTCTTGGGCGACCGCCTCGGTATATATCATGTCAACGCTGCCCTCGGTGCCGTCGCTCTTTCGAGAGGTCTTTGTGAACTTTTTGTTGGTCCAGGTGATGACCTTGGCGTGGTTGCTCTCGTAAGGAGCAAGCTTCATGATGAACTCATCGGTCAGCTCAAAGGCGCCCTCGCTGTTTACGGCGGCGTTTTGCGTGTTCTCTTTCAGCTGATCTCCCTCAAGCGTGCCGGTCTTTACATAGGAGCGCGTTGTGCCGTCGCGGCCGGTGAATTTGTAGGTGATGGTGTAGGGCAGCTCGGTCACCTCGCGGCGTTTGAACACCGCGATAACGTGCTTGTCGCCGTGGCGGTCAAGCTGCTTTTCCAGCTCGGTGGGCGCCCACTCGCTGTTGTGCCAGTTGTGCTTGCGTATCAGGGTGTGGGTAGAGGTGTCTTCCTCCCACCACTCTGTTAACTCATATTTGTATACGCGGTTATCGTTGGGCAGAAGCTTTAGCGAGTAGCCCGAGTTCCTGTGCCAGGGGATGTTGGTGTTGTTCTCGTAGTTCGCGGGGTCGGTGAACATGAAGTACGAGCCTGTTATGCTGCCGTCGGCGTCTGTGGGCGCTGAGGCGACTATTGCGGACGCCTCCGCGTCGTCTTCGGGAAGGTCCTCCTCGACATATCGCAGCTCAAAGTACGCCTTTACCATATCCTGCTCTACCACCGCGTAATAGGTGGTATCTCTTGCGGGCAGCTCGCCGTCCAGCCCCAGGTCTTCCTTGGTCAGCACGGGATTAACGGTCAGCGGCGTGCCGGTGCCCTCGGGGTTGGTGTACCAGCCCTTGAAGGTGTAGCGGTGCAGGTGCTTGTAGGTGCTTGTACTGCCGGAAAGCGTCACCTTGGCGTCGTTGAAGTTGTAGAAGGTGACGGAGTTGATGTTATCGAAGTTATCCACCGTTTGGATCGTCAAAGACAGGCCGCCGTACAGCGGGTCGCCCGTGGTTTCGTCATAGTCGATCTCGGAGGCGGGGTCGTCCTCGTTGGCGCAGACCAGCTTGTACTGCAGCTCGCGCTCGTTGAACTTGCGGTAATACACCTTGACGAGGTTGATGTCGGGGTTGCTTTCCGACGCGGGCGAGATCATCAGGGTCACGTCGTCGCTGCCTATGAGGGTGTACGGAGTGGTTCCGTAGGTCAGGTCCTGCGGCGCGGGGATGGAAACTGTCTTTTCAACACGTTCGTTTTGAGCGCCGTCGTGACTCTCCATCACACCGTTCCACATGCCCTCGCGCTCGCTTTCGGTCGCGTCAAGATAGGCGCGCTCGGCGGAGTAGTCGATATATTGGTAGCGGTAGGGGTAGGTGTTGCGGTCGAAGTACAGCTTTATCGTGGTTTTGGTGGTGCCTGTTATCACCACAGAAGCGTCGTCGGCTACGTTACGGGTCTCGGTCGCGCCCGTTTCGTCGGACACGGTGACCTCGGTAGCGTTTGCCCGCCGCGTAAATCCCTCTTCCTCTATCATTACAGAGGTCTGGTCGTCAAAAAGGCTCTGTATTGCCAAGGTGGTATCCTGTCCCTCGGGGGCTATGGCTACCTCAAGGTCGTCCTTTTGGAAGAAGGTGTAGCCGTCGTTATCGATGTTCTGCTTGTAGTACTCCACCTCGTACAGATACTCGGAGTCGTTTTGGCGGTAGTAGAAGGTGATAACGTTGTTTGCCAGCTCGTCAGCCTTTTGAGCCTCGGGGGTCGACTTGTCGGAAGCCGACAGCACCAGGGTCTTGGACAGCTCCTCGGCTACGTAGCCCGGGATGAAGGGAGCGTCCTCCTTGACGGAGGCGTGGGTGGTGTAGCACTCGTCTAAGGGGTCCCTGAGCGGCGTTCTGGTAACTGCGTCAAGATACTGCACACGGTAGTAAACGCCTGACTTTTGAATGTACTCAAAGGAGTACACGTTAGGCATGTATTCGTACTCGTGACCCTGCTGGTTGGCTTTTATGACCAGCGAGTGAGAGTTTGCGGTAGGCCACCAGTTGCGTGTGTCGTTTTCGTTAAAGCGGTGAGATTCGTTCAGCTCGCTGCCGCACTTGGCGTTGAAGGTGCGGGTCTTCCACACAAAGGCTCTGCCCGTTGTGGGCGGCGCAACCTCGTTTTCGGGGTGGTCCTTCTCCACATAGGTTATCTGGTACTTGGCTACGTCCCTGGTGACCCACTCTGCGTACAGCCAAAGATTGCCTTCGTCCTCGCTGGATTCCTTTGTAAGCGCGGTGACGGGTATGCTTTCGGGGTCGAAGCGCATGGGGATGTTGTCGCGCAGGTAGTACCAGCCCGCGAACATCGCTTCATCGGCGGGCGGTATAAGCAGCGGACGGTTGAGGCTGGAGCTGTCTGTGTCGGCGGGTATCCTGTTTGTGGGGATGAACGAGCCGTAGTTGACCTTGAAGGTCTCGCCCACCTTGTGCTCTTCGTTGTCCAGCTTGTGGACGTCCGCGTAGAAGTCGTTGTAGGTGGGGTAGAAGGTCACGTTGATCTCCTTGGGGTCCCACTTGGCGTACAGGATGACGTCTTCGGCGGGCATGGTAAAGTTATTAATGTTGACCTGACGGTAGTAGTAGGGGGTGTAATACCAGCCCTCAAAGGTGTAGTAGTCTACCAGGTCGGGGTTGAAGTAGGTAGGCTTTTCATAGTAATAGCGGTAATTGCCCTGCGCGTCCTTGGAGTTGAGCGGCGCGCCGTACATTACTTCGTGGGTGTAGTCTTCTTCCAGACGGTTGCTGTTGTAGTATTTCAGAGTGTACTTGTTGCGCTTGTAGAAGAACTTTATGGTGGCATGGCGGTCGTAGTCCGTATCTCTCGACCAGTCTATATCGGTGTTGTTGTCGTTTAGTATTATCTGACCTTTAGCATTCAGTCTGTAGTCCTCTATCGTAAAGCCCGTCAATTCTGCCGCGGTTTGGTTTGAGCGGACGTTTGCGTTCTTTTGTTCCAACGTCTTGTCTCTATCATACTGGTCGCCCGAGTCGGTGGTCTCTATGCGGTTTACCGACTTAAGCCCGTACCACTTGTTTTCCTCTTCGACATACTTGATTTTTATGAAGGTGTGGTCGTCAATAAGGTCGGGGATGTTGTTTCCGTTTTCGTCCGTGTCCTTGTGCGCCAGCTCGTACGGCGAAAGGGGCACGTATTCCGTTTTCAGACCGTACCATTTTTCGACTCCGTTGACTGTGTGCGGGATAACGCTTTCATACATCTCGCTGTCGATCAACGCCTGCGGGTCGTCGGGTGTTCCGTCGCCGTCGGTGTCGGCTATCATATCCAACTCGCGCGGGAGCAGCTCTACGTAGTTTTCATAGGTGAAGTTCAGCACCCTACTTATCTTACCGTTCCAGTTATTGCCTCTGTTTGTGTTCGTCCAGGAAACAAGGTAATGAAGCTCGGTGTAGTTGGTTTTTGTATCCTTGAACATCAATTCATTGCCGAGCTTTTCATAAAAGCCCTTGATAGAGTAGTTATTGACCGATGTGTGGCTGTAATAATAGTAGGTACCGTATTCTACCGCCCAGCTTCCGGACCTGCACATCTCATTTTCAGCGTAGCCCTTTTTGTGCACGTCGGTGAAGGCGTCTACCAGCCACTTGCCCTCCAAAGAGGCGCCGTACTTAGCCTCTACCTGATAGTACCAGAAGCGGTATAGGGTATTGGCATCGGTATAGTCCTCATACAGCTCCGTCAGGGTGCCGCCGTTTTCCGCCCGGTACTTATCCTTTATCCTGGGCATGGTCTCGGCGATGTTTTCGCTCCACGGGCCCTTGGCTATCGCCTCCAGCGCGTTGCGGTTTTTGTAGTCATGACCCGAGAAAGTTTTGGTTGAGTTGGTCAGGCTTATTTGATCCGGGTCGGGCTCGCCGTTCTTAAAGCCCTGCCTGGCGTAATAAAACTTCATCGTAAAGGTTTTACGTTTGTAGTAAATGTTGATACGCGTGGTACCGTCGCCGGAAACGGTCAGGTGGGTCTTTTGCTCGTCTTCGTGACTACCCGTGAACTGAAGCGCCGACAACTGCGGATAGTAATCATAGTATTTGGATTTTCCGAGCAGCTCATTTCTAAGCGCGGTGCTCATATCCGGGAAATCGCCGGACTCGGTCAGGTCATAATCAAAGAAGTCTTTGACCTTCATATTCTCGCCCTTGACGTTTGTTATCTCGGTTTCCTGATTTATCTGTGAGCCTGAAATGACGGGGCTGACTATCTTTGTGGCTATTACCGAGTAGTTTGAGCCGATGATAGCCCTTGACTGCTCAAGTGTAGCCGCGCTGTCTACCTCGCTTATGTCCAGCGTGCTGTCGGTGTTCTCGAGCCAGTAGACTATGCTGAACTGGGTCTCGGTAGCCTCCCAAATAGCCTTGTAGTAGGTGTCGTGTGACGGCACCTCGCCCTCAAAGAACGTAAAGGCGGTGCGCGCCGCCTCCTCGGGGGTTATCACGCTGCCGTTCTCGTCGATGTAGTGCCAGTCGGTGCCCTCCTCGCCCGAGGAGGAGTCCGCGTCGGTGCGCGCCCAGCCCTTGAAGATGTAGCCCAGACGCTTAGGCTCCGAGATGTGGTAAGGGTACTGGAACTTGGCATAGATGGGGTCAACGCCGTAGCCTTTGTCGCCCAGGTCAAACAACACGGAGTAGTAGTTGCGGTCGTAGTATACCCTGAACACCGTAGAGCCGTCGGCGGCTATGGCGTCCGGCTCGTGGAAAAGATTGGTAAAGCCCTCAAAAAGGTTCTCGCTCTCCAGCTCGGTGGGGTTGGTGCCGGTGTAGCCGTAGCGGTCGGTGTACTCCGACGCCACCGTGTAGTCTCGGGTGTAGAGGTCGTCGTTGATATTCTGCTTGTAATACATTACCCGGTAATGCGTCAAGCCCGCGATATAGTACACGGTCTCGGTGTGGTTGCCGTCAAGAGAGCCGACTTGAAACGTGCTGGTCTCCGCCGAAACGCCGCCCTCAAGGGCAGTCATCGGCACATAGCCGTCTATCTTGGGGTTGGTGACGGTGATGTCGACCGGGTCGCCCGCGTGATATGTGCCTATGTAGGGATCGTGAGCGCGACTGCCGTCCTCAAATATATAGTTTATGCGGATGGTGTAGTAGTCGTCGGCGTGAGATACCATCATCGTCAGCGCCGCCGCCGCTGAAAAAAGCGTCAATATCATCAGACTCATCAGCGTTCTTTTCATTAATTTGCTCATATCTTCATCTCCCTCTATCGTGTATTTTCGTGCTTTCTATCATAACCCGATAGTTTGCTCAATTATACTATTTCATTATATAGTATACACTAAATCACAAGTAAATTCAACAAAATAACACAAAAAACACAGATTTGAGCAAACTTTAGATATACATACAAAAATCTCGGATAATCACAGGCAAGAATATACAGAATGATTAAAAAATTTTATCAGCAAGATACAACATGCGCTTTGGCTGCAACGCCGAAAGCCTTTCGGGACATCGTACGCAAGATGTTATAATTACCTGACGAAATCACCAAAACAACTTTTGCAAAGTCGCCGCGGCGCGTTTTCAAACAAAAAAAGAAGCACCCCGCAGGATGCTTCTTTAAGTACTTATATATGTATGTGGCGCGCTCCGTTTACTCTACCGAGATGCGGATGTTGCCGGTGTCGCTCTTGGCGTTGCAGGTACCGCCCTTGGCTCCGCGCGGCACGTCAACGCTGCCGGTGGAGGACTCGGCGTAGAATATCTTTTCCGAGCGCAGGCTGCCCGTGATGTTGCCGGTGGAGGTTTTCGCGGTGATGTCAGCCGCGTCGCAGCTGCTGAAGCGGATGTTGCCCGTGCTGCAAGTCAAGCGGAGATCGCCGGAGGCGACGGTGTCGCTCAGGGTGATGTTGCCGGTAGAGGCTTCCGCGCGGCAGTTTTTGCAGGTTACCTCGGCAAGCCTGATGTTGCCGGTAGAGGTGTTGACCGCAAGGTCTTCCGCCGCCTTTACGTTCTCAAGCTCGATATTTCCCGTTGAGGACGACAGGCTGACACCCGACGCGGAGGCGTTCTTTATTTTGGTGTTGCCCGTGCTTAGCGAAACGCGAAGGTCGTTTTTGACCGACGCGCCGAAGCTTACGTTGCCGGTGTAGGATCTTATTGAAGCGCTGTCAAACGTAAAGGCTTCGGGGATGTTGACGTTGCCGGTGGTGCTCTTTACCGTAAGCGCGGCGTAGTCTGTCTTGGGCAGGTACACCGTAACCTTGGGCGAGCGGAAGCTGATGTTTATATAGTCAAACCATTTGCGCTCGTCTTTTTGGCGGATGACCAGGGTATTGTCCTGCACGTCTACCGTGTGGCTTATCTTTCCCTGTTCAAAGCAGACTACCTTGCACGCCTTTTCGTCGGTGAGGGCAAAGGTGATGTCGGAGGTGTTGGAGTCGACCGAAATGCTGCCGAAGCCTGCCGACACCTCGTGGGTATTGGTGACATATGTAACGGTGGAAAGCTTTTCAATGTCAAACCCAACCGCCGCCAACGCGCCTATGCAGAGGAGTATTCCCGAGACGACCAGAACAGACGCGGTAACTATCAGTATTTTTACCGATTTTTTCATTTTGAACCCTCCTTACGGATGAACAGAGATTTTATGCCCAGTACTATTCGTTTGGTCAGCCGCACGACGCCCTTTGCAGCCGCCACGCAGCCGAAGAACAGAAAGACAGCGGCGCCCGCGCTGAACAAGCCGGCGCCCAGCGTGGCAAGCGCCGAAAAGCCGTAGCCGCGCACTGCGAACACCACGGCGGACACGCAGCCGTAGAGGAAGGACATGGCAAGGGCAAAATCGACCGCCCACAGCGCGGCGATAAGCGACCACAGGGTGAGGTAAAGCGAAAACGCTACAGCCGCCCCCGCTAAAAGCAGCGAAAGCCAGATGGGCGCGCCCGCGACTATCAAAACAATCTCCCACACACGCAAACGGCGCTTGGGCTTCACCTTTTCCTTTACCAGCTTGGACAGCGGCGTGTCAGAGATTATCTGCGTTACAACGTCGTCAACGCTGCCCACGTCCGCAACGGCTTCCTCCTCCGAAAGCCCTTCTTCCATGCGGTCGTCTATCATCTCGCTGTAAAAATTCAGGCGCTCATCCCTGTCTTCCTGCGGCAGACCCGCCAGCTTTTGCCGCAGAGCTTCCAAAAATTCCTGTTTATTCATTGTTCTCCTCCTTTGTTACATACCGATAAATGGACATTATCTCGTCCCACTCTCTCCTGAAATCCTCCAGTCGGGCGCGTCCCGACTCGGTTATGTGGTAGTATTTCCGCAGTCTGCCGTTGTGCTCCGCAGTGCGCACAGTCAGCATTTCGGCGGTTTCCAGCCGCTTGAGGATGGTGTACAGGGTAGACTCGGACAATTTGATATACGGCTTTAGCTCCTTTATTATCTGATAGCCGTAGGAGTCCTCGTTTTTTATCGCCGCCAGAACGCAAACATCCAGCAGCCCTCGCTTTAGCTGAATATCCATATGATACCTCCTTTGATGTAATACATCATAACACGAAGTATATCACTTGTCAATGTATTTTGGAAAATTTTTTCAAAAAATTTGAAAACCCCGATAATAACCCGAAACGGTCAAAAAGAAACAGACCCTTCGATTTCTCGAAAGGTCTGTAAAAGACGATAACGTAAAAATTATCTCTTGGAAAATTGTAGGAGCGAAAAGAAAACAGTGCGGTGCACTGTTTTCCGCTCCGCCGCAGGCAGCTGTGCTCCGAGGACCCGAAATGGTCAAAAAGAAACAGACCTCCCGATTTCTCGAAAGGTCTGTAAAAGACGATAACGTAAAAATTATCTTTTGGATAATTGTAGGAGCGAAAAGAAAACAGTGCGGTGCACTGTTTTCCGCTCCGCCGCAGGAGCTGTGCTCCGAGGACCCGAAATGGTCAAAAAGAAACAGACCCTCCGAATAAACGGAAGGTCTGATAAATAACCAAAGTATATGATTATCTCTTTGAGAATTGAGGCGCTCTACGGGCTGCTTTAAGACCGTATTTCTTACGCTCTTTCATTCTCGGGTCACGAGTGAGGAAGCCGGCTTTCTTGAGCTTGCCTCTGAGGTTCTCGGAGTCATACTGGAGCAGCGCTCTGGCGATGCCGTGACGGATAGCGCCCGCCTGACCGGTAACGCCGCCGCCCGCAACGCGGCATACTACGTCGAACTTCTCGTCGGTCTCGGTGAGAGCGAGGGGCTGACGAACGATGAGCTTGAGGGTCTCAAGACCGAAATAATCGTCGATGTCGCGGTCGTTGATGGTGATCTTGCCGGTGCCCTGGTACAGTCTTACTCTGGCAACGGAGCTTTTTCTTCTACCGGTTCCGTAGAAGTAGGAATTTTTATCATACATACTCATTCTGTTTTGCCTCCTTCTTAAGCTTCAACCGCTTCGGGCTTCTGAGCCTGATGGTTGTGTTCGGCGCCCTCAAAGAGACGGAGTCTCAGAAGAGCGTTTCTGCCGAGGGTGTTCTTAGGAAGCATACCCTTGACGGCAAGCTCCATAGCCTTGGTGGGCTTGGTTGCCATAAGAGTGTCGTAACGGGTTTCCTTGAGGTGGCCGATATAGCCGGTGTGGCGCTGCCACTTTTTCTGGGTCAGCTTGTTGCCGGTGAGAACAGCGTCCTTGCAGTTGATGATGATGACATGGTCGCCGCAGTCTACGTTAGGGGTAAAGGTCGCCTTGTGCTTGCCTCTGAGCAGCACGGCAGCCTGTACGGCAACTCTGCCGAGCGGCTTGCCCGCAGCGTCGATAACGTACCATTTACGCTCAACTTCAGCGGGTTTTGCTAAAAATGTTGACATTTTTCATTCCTCCTGTACTTTTTCATGCTTTATGATTATAGTACAGTTTATGCGCAAAGTCAACACTTTTTTGAAAATTTTTAATTTAGCTCGTTAAAATCTCTTAATATCTCAAAAATACGCCCATATGCTCTTAAATGCTCACGGGCGATTTTTAAAAACCTCGCAACAAACGGCGGCGGGAAGACTGTTTCCGCTTTTTCAATATTGTCGGGTTCGATTTCTTCATATATTTTATATAGGTATAGGTACAAATTCCGCACTGCTTAAAAAATACACAAAAACCTTAGCAAATCTTCACAGACATTTCACAAAATCAATATACAGCGGTCAAACGCGGGGGGTAGTATATAGGCACAGCAAACAAAGGAGGTGAAACCGATGCAAGAGAAATCCCCGTCGGTAGTTGCCTGTGTGACGACCCAATACGAATGTGACCGAATCATTGACGCCGCAGAACAAACAGCGGAGGAGTACGGCTGCGAGCTTCATGTTTTAAGCGTGCTCAGACCAACCGAAAACTACGCGCTCATCAGCGATCAGCTTGAATATCTCCACCGCAAATCAAAAAGCGCGGGCGCGGATATGACCATCATTTTCAGCGAAAACGCGCCGAGATCAGCGGCAAACTTCGCAAGGAAAAACAACGCCTTGCAAATCGTCGCGGGTATGCACGACGGCGGAAAAGAGAGCTTTTTGGTGAAATTCAACCGCTTGGCTCCCGAGATTTCGATCGCTATGGTAGACAAAAACCGCGATGTCTACACCATGGACGTGCACAGTGTATGCGCGTCAAAACGTTAGAAGGTATATTTTCATAGATTTCACAATGATACTTAATTAACTATTTCCATCTCCTTTCTTATATACAATAATCTCTCTGAAAAAGGGCGTCCCAAATCGGGGCGCCCGATTTCTTTGCCAAACGGCGAAAAATCGCTTTAATACTAAATCCCCATGCCGCTAGACGGCGCCACGATGAATGAAACCTGACTCGGTGGGATATAGCATTTCTTTAGAATAAATGATATAATTACCATAAC
>CADBHB010000015.1 GCA_902794395.1 uncultured Ruminococcus sp. | reverse complement strand
TTTGATTGCAAACGCAAATGTGTCTGGTGCTTTGACTTTAATTGCAGAGAGCTTTGCAACAAATACGACAACTCGCCCTGCTCTGTTCTCCAAAAGCCACCGTATGTTTGCAATGTTTGTTCCCGTCGCAGAAAATGCAAATGCGACCGATTTTACTACATGGCGAACCAAGCGGACGCGATGTCCAAAAAGCGTTATTCCAAGGCGAGAAAGAAAACCCACGCAGACAAGGACGAGCTGAAACGCATTGACTCGATCGTTTCTCCGTTGATCCGCAAAGGACAGCCGATTTCGCACATTTATGCGGAACACGGCGATGAAATCGGTATTTCTCCGCGCACCTTGTACCGCTACATTGACATGGGATGTTTGAAGGTCAACAACTTTGACTTGCGCAGGAAGGTATCCTACAAGCAGAGGAAAAAGAAGCGCGAAGAATCCGAGGCGTTTCAAAACCAGAAGTTCAGACAGACGCGAACCTACCTTGATTTTGTGAAATATATGGAGAAGCACCCTGATATTAACATTGTTGAGATGGACACGGTCAAAGGATGCCGGGAGCAGGGAAAGCGGATGCTGACGCTGCTGTTTCGCAAAACGAATCTGATGCTGATTTTGCTGATGAGAGACGGCAAGGCGGCGACGGTTGTGGAACAGTTAGACTACCTGACAAGCCTTGTCGGGGTGGAAAACTTCCGCAAAATCTTTCCGGTTATCCTGACTGACAACGGCAGTGAGTTCAAGTACACGCAGGAGCTTGAAAGGACAGATCAGGGTGAGCAGAGAACCCGGCTGTTCTACTGTGATCCGCAGGCTTCGTGGCAAAAAGCGCAGCTTGAAAAGAACCACGAATACATCCGCTATGTTCTGCGTAAGGGCAAAAGCTTCAACCCTTACACGCAGGAAGATATGGTGCTGCTGATGAACCATATTAACAGCACCAGACGGGAAAAGCTCGGGGGCAAATCCCCGTTTGAAGCGGAAGAACGAGAGGAAGTAAAACTTCTTCTGAAAATGCTGGGGTTACATGCGATTCCCTCCGATGAGGTCAATCTCAATCCCACCTTATTAACAAAGTAATCTAACGATTTTGCGGGCAGTGACCGGCTATATTGCTTGATAAGGCAGGTCGGTTTCACTTTGACAAAATCGAGGGGCGGTCTGTCAGCTTTGCTATGCCCTGACGATTGCAAAATTAAGTTAAATATGCTTTGTTTCGGCGTTGTCATCGTCGAAACAGGCTCTAATTTCAATCAGCTTGGACAAAAATGACTGCTAACGTGTTTTTACATTAGCTTCACTTTTTCATTCAAGCGAAGTATACCATTTGGGAGGTTTTGAAAAATGTTAAACTTTTTAGTCAACTTTTGCATCATCACATTCATTTGTTACGCAGCGGCGGGACCTGTCAGGTCCATTTTGTTCCCGAAACAAAAGCGCCGCGCGGCGGCACGAAAAACCGCATACGCGCGACGCAAAGCAAAACTCGTCGTTTTACCGCGCAAAAAGGCGGCACGCAGAAATCTGCGTGCCGCCTGATGTTTCAAGCATACTGCCGAAATCAATTCCTGCAGAAAGAATTGATGGCGCAAATAGATGCCGCCGCTGCTGCGATACCCGCCGCGCGCGCTGGAGCGGGCAGCTTGCGTGGTTTTCTGCTGCTCCTCGAGCATCGCCACACGGATGTTCTCCTGCTTCTGCTGATACATGTGGGTATCATACATAATGATGGCTTCCTTAAAGCTGTCGCATCTTCTGGTTTTGATCAGATCGATAACATAGGCTACCGCATCCTCGTCCATATCGCCATTGGGGAAATATTTTCCGTAATACTCCGCCTTGTGCTTGATCTCGGGAGACGCCTGCAGCTTCTGCAAATAATTGCTCTCATTATTGATCGTCGCTTCTACGCGGTTGTAGTCCTCCTCGTTCGCCGCAAACTGTCTTTTTCCGGAAGGAGCTATGATAAGCTTAGCTATGCATGCAAGCACTGCGCCGACCACACAAAAAACAGATTTCCCAGTCTGTTGCGTTGCATAATAAAACTTAACAGTGTCAAAAGCAGACCCAGCCCGCATAAGCCCATGCCTACAAAAAACAAAACATTAGACAGCACATCCTTTTGATTGCACAGTGCCTCCGGGCGGTTCAGCTCTGCATGCCGGTCGTTGATGCTTCTGTAGTGCGGCCACACCGCAGCGGCAAACTGGCGGGCTTTTTCCAGCTCGTCCGGCTCCTGCTGACGGGCGGCGCTGCCAAAGCCGACCGCCTGCGCGGGGGCTGCCTGAACAGGCTGTACCGCAGGCTGTGCGGTCGCAAAACGCGTACCGCAAAAACGTCAGAATATCGCGTCGTCGCTGATTTGATTTCCACATTTGTCACAGAACATAATAATTCTCCTTTTTCGCTATGTAATTAATGTTCTTTACCGATCCGCTTTGGTCACTGCTATAACGAACAAAAAACCACAGGTTTTTTGTTCAAAATGCTTATTTGGACTAATACTAAACTCAAATAAAAAATAGACACAAAAGGCTCAATACAATATGTATCGAGCCAAAAGAATCGTATTAAGCTAATAAATTATATCTCCGGCAGCACCGAGGTGGCAACAGCGAAGTAGATCAGCAGCGACAGCGAGTCGCACACCGTGGTTATCAGCGGGTTTGCCATTACGGCAGGGTCGAAGCCGACCTTTTTTGCCAGCAGCGGCAGGCTGGAACCGACGAGCTTCGCCATAATGATGGTGCCCACCAGGGTCAGCGACACCACCATAGCTATCAAAACAGGCTCGCCTTGTCCGCCGTAGCCGCGCAAATCGAAAAACAAAAGCTTCAAAAAATTTGCGCCGCCCAAGGTAAGACCGCAGAGGACAGCCACGCGTAGCTCCTTCCAAAGCACCTTGAATATGCTCTTGAAATCTATCTCTCCCAGCGACAGGGCGCGGATGACCGACACCGACGCCTGAGAGCCGGCGTTACCGCCGGAGCCGGTTATCATGGGGATGAACGACGACAGGATAATTATTTGAGCCAGCACGCTGTCGAACGACGTGATTATCATGCTGGTAAAGGTAGCCGACAGCATCAGTATCAGCAGCCAGGGCACGCGCTTGCGGTAAATGCCGAACACGCCCGTTTTCATATAGGGCTTGTCGGACGGCAATACCGCCGCCATCTTTTCGATATCCTCGGTCGCTTCCTCGGTGATTACGTCGATCGCGTCGTCGATGGTGACTATGCCGACTATGCGCTGCTCGTTGTCCACCACCGGCAGGGCGAGAAAGTCGTAGTTTGAGAACATCTGCGCCACCTGCTCCTGGTCGTCAAGGGTGTGAACGGAAATGACGTTTTCCTCCATCATGTCCCGCACCACATCGTCGTCGTTGGCGAGCAGCAGGTCTTTGACCGTGGTAATACCTATAAGCCTGTTGTTTTCGTCGTTGACATAACAGGTGTAGATGGTCTCCTTGTCAACGCCCGTGCGCCTGATGCGCTTGATAGCCATTTCGGCGGTCATATCGGGGCGCAACAAAATGAACTCGGTGGTCATTATAGAACCGGCGCTGTCCTCGGGGTATTTAAGCAGTTCGTTTATCTGCTTGCGCATATCCTTGTCCGCGGTGCGCAGGATACGCTTGACGACGTTGGCGGGCATTTCCTCTATGAGGTCAACGGCGTCGTCTACAAACAGCTCGTCAACGACCTCCTTCAGCTCGGAATCGGAAAAACCGTGAATGAGAAACTCCTGCGTTTCGTCGTCCATTTCAACAAAGGTCTCCGCCGCCAACTCCTTTGGCAGCAGTCTGAACAGGATGGGCATTTTTTCATCCTGCAATTCCTCAAACACCGCCGCGATGTCATAGGGCATCATGGTGGTGAGGATGTCCCGAAGAGTGGAAAACTTTTTCTCTTCGAGCAGTTTTTTTATGGTTTGCGTCAACGTGACGTTTACCTGAACCATCATCTCTCCTCCTCTTTATAAGTCGGAAAGACGCGTTCGCGGGCATATGATCCAGATAAAAACCCTCCGCGCTTTTATCTGAGTCATATCAGATCGAGTCGGTGAAATGAACGCAGCTGCCGTTCACTTCTACTTCGCCCGGGAACCACGCCTAAACTTCCGGCTGCGTCCATTAAAAATTCACCTCACAATTGATTTGTTTAGCCATATAAAGCACAGTATTATTTTAGTCCAAATCGTCACGGATGTCAAGGCGTACGCGCAGGCATTTTACCGTATAAAAAGAAAGCGCCCCAAGGTGCCCTTGATTTTTCCGGACAATGATAGTATAATGACAGTGAACTGAAAAAATACACTGTCTGGAGGTTTTTATGAACGGACTGGTTAAGAAATATCTTCCTTATGCCATTGTCATTTTTGCCGTCTTTCTGCTTGTGCCGCTGATTTTCATAAAAAGCGGACCTCTCGGAAAGTTTTGGCCCGTCGCATTTTACTTTGTGCTGCTGACCACCGCGGTCATCACCTCGGCAGCCTACTGCGCAAAGCACGGCATCGACTTTTTGTTCACCCTTATGGCGCCCATCGCCTTTATGTTTACGATGATCTACAGCGGAGGCTTCAGCGTCACCAACCTTATATTGCTTTTCGTCTATTTGGTAGCCGGTATTTTCGGGCAGTTTTTGGGCGACCTGGCATTCGGCGACGACCGCCGCAAAAAAGAAAAGCAGGAGCGTCAGGAGCAGGAAAAGCTGATGCTGCGAGCCAAGCGCCGCGACGAGCGCGAACGCCTTAGAATGGAGCAGGAATCGGCTGAGGAAACGGAAGCCGAGCGCTACGACTACGACGACGAGCCGGAGGAGCCGAAGGAAAAGCCGTCTATAGATGACGACGACTTCGACTACGACAAGTACATGGCAGAGATCGACCGTATGCTGGAGGAGGACACCGCATACAACGACTCTCTCTACGATGAATAAACACAGAGCCGACGCGACCTTTACGGTGAGCGCCGGCTCTTTGATTATATTATATGCAGTATAAATTCGTGTCCCACGCGGGGATGTATGGGTGGTGCCGCAGATACACGCGGTAGTCGGGGTTGAGCTGTCGGATAAGCAGCGGCAGGCGGAAAATATCCTCAAAGCGATGATAGGCGGCGAAGTTGAGCTTAGGTCTGCTTTGCGCGAGCGTACGGCGCATGCCCAGCAGCGTTTCGGCGTCGGCGCCCTCTACGTCGGCTTTGACATAAGTTGCCGAAATGCCGCAAAGCAGCGCGTCCACCGCCGTAACGCGGGTTTCAACTCCCCTGTCGGCAACGGCGCTGCTGCGCCCCGACTTGTTGTTGAACAGCAGGGTCGCGGTTTCGCTCCACGCGCCCAGCTGCCACAGCTCGGTGCGCTCCATACCGCCGCAGTGCGCGCGCAGCTTTGAGAAGTTCTTCGCGTTGGGCTCCAGCGCGATGATCTTGCGGTATTTGCCCTTCGTTTCACGCAAAAACTCGTCGATGGTATCGCCGTTGTACGCCCCCAGATCCACATAGACCTCGTTGTCGCCGAGCCGCAAAAGCTCCCTGAACGCCTCCTCCTTTTCGGTGGTTATGCTGTCGAGGACGGCGAGGTCGCCCGTATGATAAAACCGCAGCACGCCGCGGTAAACCCGCCTTGAGAGGTCGTCGGCAAGCAGCTCGTACGCCGCCTGAATTTCCTCGCGGCAGGTGTTTATGAACTCCTCGTCAAAGAGCCTGTCGCCGAAAACAGGCACGCCGGGCACCAGCAGCTCGCGGCGCGCGGCGACGGCTTTTATCGTTTCCATCACCTCGGGAAGCTGACTGGCAAAGCAGAGCGCCACGGCAAAGTCGCCCAGCTCCCGCTCAAGATCGCTCTCTTTTTTTACCGTGAACCCGTGAAAGCTTTGCCCGCGCACAAAGGCGTCGCTCGCCATCACCCCTGCCGGTCTTATGCCGCAGCGTTCAAACGCCGCCAACACCTTGTCGGCGCCGTCGCCCATGCCGTAGAGCACCACGGGCTTTCCGCAGTGCTTAAGCCGCTGCCATACGCTTGTTTCCCGTTCAAAAATATCCTTCATATCCGCCGTCCCGTATAGTGTGTTCATCCGTACCGTATGTTCGGCAGGAAAATAAAAAATAAAAAACGCCCACCCTATTGGTGTTGGCATCTCCCTATTTTCACACCTCGTCGCCAAGGCACTATTTTCGGCACCACTGAGCTTAACTTCTGTGTTCGGTATGGGAACAGGTGGACCCTCAGCGTCATCGACACCAACTTTTTCAACAACAAGAGGGATTATAGCACATCGTTTTCGGTTTGTCAACGGTTTTTTAAAAAAATCGGGCAGGGGCGACACAAACCGCCCCTGCCTTGAACAAGCGCCGATAAACGCGCGGTATCGCCTTAATCGAAGCTACTGATGTATTTTGCCAGATACCGCTGTATCATCGTGACATCATCTATGGTGATATTGCCGTCTTTGCTGACATCCGCCGCCAAGCGCCCTGCGGCGGAAAGAGTTACCAGCTCCGAAAGATAGCGCTGGATCATCGTAACGTCATTAATAGTCACCCTGCCGTCCTCGTTGGCGTCACCGAGCATATAGGTGAGCTGCTCTGTCAGCACGCCGTATTCGTCGGCGATATAAGTCTTGCCGTCTATCATTATCGGGTCTGTATAGCTGAAAAAGTTCACGGTATACTCAAGCGTAAGGGGCAGCCCTTCGCTGTCGGCGAGGTTGAACACCTCTACCTTATACTGCTTGCCGCTGTAGCTCTGCGCCTCTGGCGGCAGGAAGGAAATAAACTTGCCCCACTTGTCGGTGGAAAAAAGTCCTGTTTCGTTTGAGTCGCGGAGAAATGTCTCGCCGGTCTGAACATCGGTGATCTTTACGTAAAACGCCTTTGGCGACAGCGCAACGTGATCGGTGTTTAGGTTGATGGTCCAGACAGAGGTGGTGGAGATCTCCTCCTCGGGGAAGTAACCCGGAGCGGGCCACGCGTACGCGGGCTGATTGTTGCCCAAGGTAGAATAGCCCTTGGGATTGGGGTCGCCACTCAGCTGGATAGTGTTCACCGCGCCGTAGTCCGTATAGCCCGCGGCAAAGCGGTCGGCGTTGCGGGTCATAAAGGTGTCGCGGTGTCCGGGGATGTTGTAGCCCTCGTCGTTGAGGAAGCCGCGCAGCAGATCGATGATAGCGTGCTGGCCGTCCGAGAAGCCGAAGGCGATGTTGCTGGAGGAGGTGGCGGTATAGCCCGCCTCATAAAACGCCTCATCCATATCGTCCGGACGCGGCGGAGTATGCGACAGCTCGTGCGTCAGCCGCACCGACTTGTCTACCAGCACCGCGCCCTTGGCGGCGTTGCTCCAGGTGGTCGCGTCGGAGGAGGAGAAGCCGCTTAGCCCCTCAAGCCAGCGGTAATAGCTTGCCGCCCGCACAAGATTCTCCTTGGTTTCGTCGGTCAGAGTGAACTCCTTATACGGAGAGTTTGCCGAGCCTCTCTCGGAATAAAACCGGGCGCTGTAGTCCGAGGGCACCGCCTGTGCGAAACGCTGAACTATCTCAGCCTGACTGCGCTGATACACAGAGCTCTCGTTGAGGTTGAGCGCCTTTTCCTGAGGGTGGGTAAAATCGTCGAATGCGATATAGCGGTAGCTGTATTCGCTGCCGTTTTTCAGCAGCGCCATAACGCCGCTGCCGCGCGGTATGATACTGAACACCGTGTCGTCGGTGCGGTAGCTTGCGACCGGCATCGTACTGTCGAGATCGTAGCCCATGATATAATGGCTGTCGCGCAGCACGTAAAGCACGTTGTTGTCGAGCACCGCGTTCGGGGTGTTGTGCTTTTTATAAAACTCCTGTTCACTCGCCGAGGTCCCCGCGAAATAGTAAGCGGAGGCGCCGGTCTGCACGTCATAAAGCCGTGTGGTGAAATTCGCGACATAACTGCCGCCCAGCACCTTGGCGGGCTGGTTGTAGTAATAATCCAGACTGCACAGATAGCCGCCCAGATTCAGCGCGCTGCCGTCAAGGACACAGCTGCGCAGCCTTCTGTCAACGCGGAAGCGGTTGTTTGCCAGCACCGTGTACTGTGATTCCGCAAAGTAGAACCTGCCGCCGCCCGCAAAGCCGCAGAAGGTGTCGATGGGGTTATCCAGCGTCATCTGCGCCAGCTCTGCCCCGTCAGCGCTGTAAACATACAGTGCCGTGGGATTGCCGATGTCCGCGAACTGCGCGCGCGTCGCAAGAAAGATCCTGCCGTTGTTGTCCGCGCCGACAGACATCAGGTTTTCGCCCGTGACGGTCAGTGTGGACACCACCCTTGCCTGCTCAAGGTCGTAGGTGATGATCTCCACCGCCAGACCCTCGCGCTTGTTGAACATGCGGTACTTGTCATAGGCATAGTAGAGCTTGCCTGTCTGTTCGTTGACATACGCCGCCTGAACGCCGTCATACACCCTGACAGAGCCGTACTGTTCGGCGGCGGGATTAATATCCTCCGGATTTGGGAAGGTGTATTCCTGATTAAAGGTGTTTTGGGAAATACTGTAGCGATAAAGCTTTTTCCCGTTGAGCAGCTTTATGTCGTTGCCGCTGCTGCATACATACTGCTGTAAAATGTCTCTTTTGCCGTAGGAATTCACTGCGCCGCTGAAATCGAGCGTCACTGTGCCTGCCGCCGCCGAGGCGACGGGGATATTCAGGGCAGCCATGGAAAGCATCAGGCAGACGCACAGTGCGATTCCGATGATTTTTTTCGCTGTCCGTTTCATTGTCGATTACTCCTTACCTTTTTACTTGGCGAGAACCTCCGTTATCTCGCTGATATACATTTTGTGCCAGTCGTCTCCGTTGTACTGCTTTAGAACCGTTTCGCCTTCGATCACGCTTTCCTCATCCAAAAACTGTCCGTACAGCTTTTTGCACACCAAAACCAGCCGCGCCTCCTCAAAATAGGGCACGCCGTCCTCGGTGAACGCGGGGGTCAGCCCCGTTTCCTTTACCTTGTCAACGTCTCTGCCGCTCTTGGAGCCGCAGAAAGCGAGCGCCTTGCGGAAGCTGTCGTCGAAAAAGCTTATCGAGAAGCGCTCTTTCTCCTCCAAAAAGCCAAAGGTGTAGCGCTGCGGGCGGATGAAAGTAAAAGCCGCGGGCTTGTTCCACATGATACCCACGCCGCCCCAGCTGACGGTCATCGTGTTGAAGCTGTCGGGTGTTCCCGCTGTGACCAAGCCCCAGTCGGAACCGATAAGCTTGAAGGGATTGTCCGTGATCTCCTGCGGTGATAAAGTCTTGAACACTGCCATAAAACATCATTCCTTTCGATAAAAACTATATGCTATGGTCTTTTCTATTATTATATCATATTTTGAATAATATTCAACACATTCTCGAAAATATTCATTATTCTGTATATTTTTAAGGGATTTCTGAATATTCATCAGAAAATGCGCCACGATAAAACATAGCTATATTTCATTATACGAGGCGATTTTTCAAGATAATTCGGCTATATCACTAAAATTATATCACAATTTTTTCTTTTTTGTGCAAAGCTTAAAAATTGAATATTTATTCAGATAAACTCTTGATTTTTCGCCGTTATGGTGTATAATGGTATTCGTGATATAAAACTATATGGAGGAATCAATATGGCTGACAACAAAATCAAAAAAGTAGTGCTCGCCTATTCGGGCGGTTTGGACACTTCCATCATCATCCCCTGGCTCAAGGAAAACTATGACGGCTGCGAGGTAATCGCGGTATCCGGCAACGTCGGTCAGGGCACCGAGCTTGACGGTCTGGAGGAAAAGGCTATCAAAACAGGCGCGTCCAAGCTCTACATCGAAGATTTGAACAAAGAATTTGTCGAGGAGTATGTATTCCCCACCGTTAAGGCGGGCGCGGTATACGAGGGCAAGTATCTGCTGGGCACCTCCTTCGCGCGTCCCGTTATCGCCAAAAGGATCGTTGAGATCGCCAAGGCGGAAGGCGCCGACGCAATTTGCCACGGCTGCACCGGCAAGGGCAACGATCAGGTGCGTTTTGAGCTTGCCATCAAGGCTTACGCTCCCGATATGAAGATAATCGCTCCCTGGAGGACCTGGGAATTCAAGTCCCGTGAGGACGAAATAGAATACGCCGAGAAAAAGGGTATCCCGCTCAAGATCAACAGAGAGACCAACTACTCCAAGGATAAAAACCTCTGGCACCTCAGCCACGAGGGTCTTGACCTCGAGGATCCCGCCAACGAGCCTATGTACAACAAGGAAGGCTTCCTCGAGATGGGCGTTTCTCCCGAACAGGCGCCCGACAAGCCCGAATATGTGACCATCCACTTTGAAAAGGGCATCCCCACACAGATCAACGGCGAAGACACCGAGTCGGTCGCCGTCATCGAGAAGCTCAATGAGATCGGCGGCAGAAACGGCATCGGCATCACCGACATCGTAGAGAACCGTCTGGTCGGCATGAAGGCGCGCGGCGTATATGAAACTCCCGGCGGCACCATCCTCTTCGCGGCTCACAACAAGCTCGAGGAGATCTGCCTGGACAAGGACACCCTGCACTACAAGAAGAACCTCGCCAACACCTTTGCCGATCTGGTTTACGACGGCAAGTGGTACACTCCCCTGCGCGAAGCCATGAGCGCGTTCGTGGACAGCACACAGGAGTACGTGACCGGCGACGTGAAGCTCAAGCTCTACAAGGGCAACATCATCGACGCGGGCGTCACCAGTCCCTACAGCCTCTACGACGAGGAGATCGCCACCTTTGACGAGGACGAGGTCTACAACCAGAACGACAGCGCAGGCTTCATCAACCTGTTCGGTCTGCCCATCAAGGTCCGCGCGAAAAAGGGTCTTATCAAATAAAATCATCATATATCCAACTTGTTCGGGGCAGGTTTTTTACCTGCCCCACAACGTGTTTTTACAGATATGAGGTAACAAATGCAACTTTGGAAAGGACGCTTCAAAAAGGAGCTCTCAAAAACCACCAACGACTTCAACTCATCCATTTCCTTTGACAGCCGCATGTACCGCGAGGACATCGAGGGCAGCATAGCCCACGCGACGATGCTCGGCAAATGCGGCATCATCAGCGAGGAGAGCAGCGCCGACATCATTCAGGGACTAAAAGGCATCCTCGCCGACATCGAGTCGGGCGCGCTGCCGTTTGACATGGAGGCAGAGGACATCCACACCTTCATCGAGGGTGAGCTGACGCGCCGCATCGGCGACAACGGCAAGCGGCTACACACCTCGCGCAGCCGCAACGATCAGGTGGCGCTGGATATAAAGCTCTATCTCAAAAAAGAGGTCTTAAATGTCAAGGAGCTGGTAGTTGACCTCATAAAAGTCATCGCCGACAAGGCTGAGAAATACAGCGACACCGTCATGCCCGGCTACACCCACCTGCAAAGGGCGCAGCCCATCGTGTTCGGCCATCACCTGCTCGCCTACGGCGAAATGCTCCTGCGCGACGTTTCCCGACTGGAGGACTGCCTGAAGCGCATGGACGAAATGCCGCTAGGCTCCTGCGCGCTGGCTGGCACCACCTACCCCATCGACCGCACCGTCACCGCCGGTCTGCTCGGCTTTGACCGCGTGACCAACAACTCGCTCGACGGTGTTTCCGACCGCGACTTCTGCATAGAATTTGCCTCGGCGCTGTCGATCATCATGGTGCACCTCAGCCGCTTCTCCGAGGAGATCATAATGTGGTGCAGCTGGGAGTTCAAGTTTGTGGAGCTTGACGACGCCTTTTCCACCGGCTCCTCTATCATGCCGCAGAAAAAGAACCCCGACATAGCCGAGCTGGTGCGCGGCAAAAGCGGTCGCGTATTCGGCGACACCATGACCCTGCTGACCGTGATGAAGGGCATAGCCCTCGCCTACAACAAGGATATGCAGGAGGACAAGGAAGCGATATTCGACGCGGTGGACACCGTCAAGATGTGCCTGACCGCCTTTACCCCGATGCTCGACACCATGCGCGTCATTCCGGAGAACATGAGAAAAGCTGCCGCCGGCGGATTCATCAACGCCACCGACTGCGCCGACTGGCTGACCAAAAACGGCGTGCCCTTCCGCGACGCGTACAAGGCGACAGGCGAGCTGGTAGCCCGCTGCATCGAGTTGGGCACCGATTTGGAGAACCTCCCGCTTGAGGAGTACCAAGCCGTCTGCGACGTCTTTACCGACGACGTCTACAACGCCATCTCCCTTGAAAAATGCGTTTCACAGCGCACCGCCTTCGGCGGCCCCGCGCCCGATCTGGTCAAGGCGCAGGCGCAGCGCGTAAAAGAGATAGCGAATACATTATAAAAGGCATGGAAAGCGATCATCCTCAACAAAAGCGACGCAAACAATTGCGATTGCCCAACTATGATTATGCTCAAAACGGCGCGTACTACGTCACGATCTGCACCTACGATCGGGCAAAGCTCTTTGGTTCTATCCAGTACGTAGGGGCGCACCCATGTGTGCGCCCAAACACAGCAGGAGCTATGATCGAAGAAAAAATGTTGGCGTTGGAATCAAAGTTTGATGATTTGAGAATAGATTATCATTGTATCATGCCCGACCATATCCATATGATCGTATGGATAAATCATCCGGAGGGCGGACACACGGGTCCGCCCCTACACAGTATCATCCGGTGGTTCAAAACCCAAACGACAAACGAGTACATCAAGCTTGTCAAAAGCGGCATACTGCCTCCTTTTGATAAACACATCTGGCAAAGGAACTATTTTGAACATATTATTCGAGGTGAAGCCGATTTGTATGACATTCGGAAATACATTGAGGATAACCCCGCAAGATGGTTCTTTGAAAAGCACTTTCAAATAAAGGACTGAAAACTATGATAAAAGCAGGAATAGTAGGCGCTACGGGCTATGCCGGCGCGGAGCTGGTGCGGCTTTTGACCGCGCACCCCGAGGCGGAGATCGCGGCGATCAGCTCGGTCTCCTTTGAAGGACAAAGGCTCAGCGACGTTTACCCCGCCTACACCTTTTTAAACGATATGATTTGTGAAAACCAAACCGCGGTGGTGGAAAAGAGCGACGTTATCTTCGCCGCGCTCCCCCACGGTCTTTCACAGGAGCTTGCCGCGCAGTGCATGGCGGCAGGCAAAGCCTTCATCGACCTCGGCGCGGACTTCCGCCTCGAGAGCGAGGATGAATACACCGAATGGTACGGCGGCACCTTCCTCGACAAGGAGCTGCACGAGCAGAGCGTCTACGGTCTGCCCGAGTTTTTCCGCGAGAACATCAAGGGCAAGCGCCTTATCGCCAACCCCGGCTGCTACACCACCTGTTCTCCCCTTGCCATCGCGCCCGCGATCGCCAAGGGACTGGTAAGCACCAAGGGCATCATCTGCGACTGCAAAAGCGGCGTCACGGGCGCAGGCAGAAAGCCCACCCAGGGCAGCCACTTCCCCGAGCTCAACGAGGGCTTCCACGCCTACAAGGTCGCAAGCCACCGCCACACGCCGGAGATCGAGCAGACGCTCTCCAAGCTCAGCGGCGAGGACGTGACCATCACCTTCGTGCCGCACCTGCTGCCCGTCAACCGAGGCATTCTGGCGACGGTTTACGCCGACATTAAGGACGGCGTGAGCTTTGAGGACATCCGCAAGGCGTATGAGGACTACTACAAGGACGAATTCTTTGTCCGCCTGCTCGACGACGGCAAGTGTGCCGACATCCACAACGTGCGCTACTCCAACTTCTGCGACATCTCCATCCACCACGACAAGCGCGCCGGCAAGCTGGTAGCCTGCGCCGCCATCGACAACATGGTCAAGGGCGCGGCAGGTCAGGCTATCCAGAACATGAACCTCATATTTGGCTTAGACGAAAAAACCGGTTTGGTCATCGTCCCGCCGGCATTTTAAATAATTCGGGATTCGGAATGCGGAATTGTGTTGAACCGCTTCGATTTTCAATTCAAAAGGAAACTATTATGAACAAATATACCTTCATTGACGGCGGCGTAACCGCGCCGCAGGGCTTTACCGCCGCGGGCGTCTGCGCGGGCGTTAAACAGGCGACCTCCGACGCCATCACCAAGGCAGCTAAGAAGAACGAGTCGCCCGTTATCCCCAACGGCAAGCGCGATCTGGCGCTTATCGCCTGCGACAAGGTCTGCAACGCCGCGGCTATCTTCACCCGCAACCTTGTAAAGTCCGACACCATCTATGTTACACAGGAGCACCTGAAAAACGGCAAGGCGCAGGCGGTGATCGTCAACTCGGGCAACGCCAACGCCTGCAATCCCGACGGCTACGAAAAGGCGGCAGCTATGGCAAAGCTCGCGGCGGACGCGCTGGGCATCGACGAAAAAGACGTCATCGTCGCCTCCACGGGCGTTATAGGTCAGCCTTTGCCGCTTGAGCCGATAGAGAACAATGTTCAAAAGCTTAAAAGCCTGCTCTCCGAAAACGGCAGCGCAGACGCGGCGGAAGCCATTATGACCACCGACACCGTTAAAAAGGAATGGGCGGTCAGGACCGTAATAGGCGGCAAAACCGTTACCATCGGCGGCATAGCCAAGGGCAGCGGCATGATCCATATCAACATGGGCACTACCCTCTCCTTCGTCACCACCGACGCGGCGATCTCCTCCGAAATGCTGAAGGAAGCGCTGGTCGCGGCGGCGGACGTGAGCTACAATATGGTCAGCGTGGACGGCGACACCTCCACCAACGACACACTGGCGATCCTCGCCTCCGGCTACGCCGGCAACGCGGAGATCACCGAGAAAAACGACGACTACTACAGCTTTTTGGAGGCGCTGACCGCCGCGTTCAAGGCGGTAGCAAAGCAGCTCGCCGCCGACGGCGAGGGCGCCACCAAGCTGCTGATTTGTGACGTTCAGGGCGCCAAAGACGAGCAGGCGGCAAAAACCATAGCAAAAAGCGTTATCTGCTCCAGCTTGGTCAAGGCGGCTATGTTCGGTGCGGACGCCAACTGCGGACGCGTGCTCTGCGCCATCGGCTACAGCGGCGCCGAGGTTAAGGACGTCAAAAAGATAGACGTCGCCTACCGCTCCGCAGCGGGCGAGATACTCGTCTGTCAAAACGGCTGCGGCCTGCAATTTGACGAAGAGAAGGCGGAAAAGATCCTCCTCGAAAACGAGATCACCATCCTCATTTCCCTCGGCGACGGCGACGGAACAGCCGAAGCCTACGGCTGCGACCTCACCTACGATTACGTTAAGATCAACGGCGATTACAGGACGTAATGGAAATACCGAAGCGAAAACGAAACCGTTTGAAAAACTATGATTATTCCGAACCGGGAGTCTATTTTATTACCATCTGCTCAAAGGACAGAAAATGGCTCTTTTGGGATGTAGGGGCGAGCAGTGCTCGCCCGGGATCGACCTCTCATTTTTCCCGTATCGGATACACTATCGACGAGAAAATCCATTGTATTTCTCAAATGTACCGGTACATTAAAGTCGATAATTATGTTATTATGCCAAACCATGTTCATCTTCTGTTGTCCTATTTCTATAGCAACAACGGGCGAGCACTGCTCGCCCCTACACCATCGATTTCCCACGTGATTCAACAGTTTAAAGGTGCCGTCACCAAAAGCACAGGGATAAGTGTTTGGCAAAAATCGTTTCACGACCGGGTGGTCAGAAATGAAAAGGAGTACCGATTTATTTACGAGTATATTACAAACAATCCCTTTAAATGGGACGAAGATTCATTCTATATTCAATCATAATAACGGAGCGTAAATACCATGGACAATCAAAAACGGGCAAAGGTGCTTATTCAGGCTATGCCCTATATCAAAAAATGGACGGGCGAGACGATCGTCGTAAAATACGGCGGCAACGCGATGCTCAACGATAATCTCAAATCCGCGGTGATGAGCGACCTGGTGCTGATGCAGCTGGTCGGCATCAACGTTGTGCTGGTGCACGGCGGCGGCCCCGAGATAAACGCTATGCTCAACGCCGTAGGCAAGGAGAGCAAATTTGAAAACGGCATGCGCGTCACCGATCAGGAGACCATCGACATCGTTCAGATGGTGCTTGCGGGCAAGGTCAACAAAAGCCTTGTGCAGCTGCTGGACAGCCACGGCGGCAAGGCGCTGGGACTCTGCGGTCTGGACGGCAGACTGCTTATGGCGGATAAGCTGGTGGCAGGCGCGGCTGATTTGGGCTTTGTGGGCGAGATACGCGAGGTCAATCCCGAGCCACTGCAAAACGCGATGGAAAACGGCTATATCCCCATAGTAGCCACAGTCGCGGGCGGCTACGACGGCAACGTCTACAACATCAACGCCGACCTCGCCGCGGCACAGATAGCCGCTAAGCTCGGCGCAAAAAAGCTGATTTTGATGACCGACATCCGCGGTCTGCTGCGCGACGTCAACGACGACGAAAGCCTTATCCCCGTGGTGAACGTCAGCGAGGTGCCCATGCTCAAGCGCGACGGCATCATCAAGGGCGGCATGATACCCAAGATAGACTGCTGCGTGGAGGCGGTGCGCAACGGCGTCAACCGCGCCCACATCATCGACGGCAGACTGGAGCACTCCATCCTGCTGGAGCTGTTCAGCGACGAGGGCATCGGCACCATGTTCTATTAAAGCTTCGCAGAAGCATTTCATAAAACGCAATTTCAATCCATTTTGAGGAAATCCTATGAATATAACCATCCGACCCATGACAATCGACGACTACGACGAGATCTTCGCTATGTGGCAGATCACCTCAAAGCGCGCGCTTTCCTCGGCTGACGAGCGGTCTCAGATCGAGCGCTATCTCAAACGCAACGAGGGTCTGTCGCAGGTGGCGGTCGCCGACGGAAAAATTATCGGCACCGTGCTGGCGGGTCACGACGGCAGGCGCGGCTTCATCCACCACATGGCGGTGCTGCCCGACTATCGCCGCCGCCGTATCGGTCACGCCCTCGCCGAAAAGGCGATCGCCAATATTCGGGCGGAGGGCATTGAGAAAACCCATATCTTCTGCTACCAAAATAACGAAACAGGGCAAAAGTTTTGGAGCGACTTCGGCTTTATCAAGCGCGACGATGTGTATATTTTCAGCTATCAAAACGCGGATGGCTCCAACAAATGAGGCGCAGCGTCCGCTTACAGATCACTAACCGGCGAACGAGGGGGATAAAATGAACACCAAAGAAAAAGACTTACAGTACATCATGCACACCTACGGCCGCTACGACGTCGCTCTGAAAAGCGGCAAAGGCGCCGTAGCCTATGACGAGGATGGCAAGCGCTACATCGACGTCAGCTCAGGCATCGGCGTCAACAGCCTCGGCTACTGCGACGAGGGCTGGGTAAAGGCTATAACCGCTCAGGCGGGTACCATCCAGCATATCTCCAACTATTTTTACAGCAAGCAGGCGAGCGACCTGGCCGAAAAGCTCTGCAACCTTACGGGGCTGGCAAAGGTCTGCTTCGGCAACAGCGGCGCGGAGGCGAACGAGTGCGCCATCAAAACCGCCCGCAAATACAGCTTTGAAAAATACGGCGCCGAACGCAACGAGATAATCACCCTCAAAAATTCCTTCCACGGCAGAACCGTAACAACGCTGGCGGCAACGGGTCAGGAGGTTTTCCACAACTTCTTCTTTCCCTTCACCGAGGGCTTCAAATATGCCGAGCCCAACAACATTGACGACGTGAAAAACCACGTTGACGAAAAAACCTGCGCCATCATGCTGGAGGTCGTTCAGGGTGAAGGCGGAGTAAACATCCTCGACAGGGAGTTTGTGCAGAGCGTTGCCAAAATCTGCGAAATGCAGGACATCCTGCTTATTATCGACGAGGTGCAGACAGGCGTCGGCAGGACCGGCAAGCTCTTTGCCCATGAGCACTACGGCGTAAAGCCCGATTTGATGACCGTTGCCAAAGGTCTGGGCGGCGGACTGCCCATAGGCGTATGCCTGTGCGGTGACAAGCTTAAAAACGTGATGTCGCCCTCCACACACGGCACCACCTTCGGGGCGAATCCCGTGGTTTGCGCGGGAGCTAATTATGTGCTCGACACCATCGCCGACGACAGCTTCCTCAGCGCCGTTGAAGAAAAGGGCGCCTTCCTCGAAAAAGAACTCAGAAAGCTCTACCTTGTAAAGAACGTACGCCGTCTGGGTCTGATGGTCGGTATCGAGATAGACGGCGACGCCCACGACATGGCTGTAAAATGCGTTGAGAACGGTCTGCTGATAATCACCGCCAAAGACCTGCTCCGTATGCTGCCGCCTTTGACGATCACCGCCGAGGAACTGAGCGAAGCGGTTTCCATACTTGAAAAAACACTAAAGGAGAATACAAAATGAAACACCTATTGAAGCTTGAGGACTGGTCAGCGGAGGAGATAACCCGCACCCTCAACCTCGCCGACCAGCTCAAATACGAACAAAAGCACGGCATCGAACACAAGCTGCTCGCGGGCAAGACACTGGGCATGATCTTTGAGAAATCCAGCACCCGCACCCGCGTTTCCTTTGAGGTGGGCATGACCCAGCTTGGCGGCTATCCCCTCTTTCTCAGCTCCAACGACCTGCAGATAGGCAGAGGCGAGCCTGTTGAGGACACCGCGCGCGTGCTGTCGCGCTTCGTAGACGCGATAATGATCCGCACCTTCGCCCAGAGCGAGGTAGAATCGCTGGCTAAGTACGGCTCCATCCCGATCATCAACGGTCTTACCGACTACTGTCACCCCTGCCAGGTGCTTGCGGACTTAATGACCATCCGCGAGTGCAAGGGCAAGCTTGAGGGACTCAAAATGTGCTTCATCGGCGACGGCAACAACATGCTCAACTCCCTTGCGGTAGGCGCTCTGCGCATGGGCATGTCCTTCTCGGCGGCGTGCCCCGACGGCTACTTCCCGCCCGAGCACATCATGGAATTCGGCAAGCAGTTCGGCGACAGGTTCGAGATCGTCAACGACCCGATGGAAGCGGCGAAGAATGCCGACGTTATCTATACCGACGTATGGGCGTCCATGGGTCAGGAGGAAGAAAAGAAGGCGCGCGAAGCGGTATTCGCGGGCGTCTATCAGGTAAACGACAAGCTGATGGCTGTAACCAACGACGAGTGCATGGTGCTCCACTGCCTGCCCGCTCACCGCGGCGAGGAGATCACCGCCGAGGTCTTTGAAGCCCACGCGGACGAGATCTTTGAGGAAGCGGAAAACCGCCTTCACGCGCAAAAAGCCGTACTCGTCGAGTGCCTGCTTGACAAAAAAGACGAGGAAGAATAATAAGCAACACAAAAGCGCCCGGGACAGGGCGCTTTTATTCTTTGGTAAAACAGGTTATATATCTGCCGCGCATGCGTTTTAATCTCAAGCGGCGGCAAGGACGAAAAAGGGCTGACTCAATAAGTCAGCCCTTAGTCATTCATATCAAGGATAGTCGTCCGATCACTCAGCCCCATCTGTCGAAGAAGCGCACCTGCTGATAGGACAAAATGAAATTCTGGCTCTCGTGAAATGCGCTCTGCACCATGTTAGGCGCGTACATGTACATAATGCGGTGCTGCACCGCGTCGTGGTTTTCGTCAAAGATATAGCGCACCGCCTGGCGGCACTCGTCGGTTGTGCCCATTGAGGTGCTGCCCGTGTAGCGGCACTGGGTGATGACCTGCTGCACACTGGTGTAGCCGTCAAAGCACATAGCATCCTTTACCGCCTGAGCGATAAGCGAGGCGCCGATAAAGCCGCCCGAGCCGAACTCGCCCATGCAAAGGCGCTCCAGCAGATCTCTGTCCTCCTCGGTCAGCTCGACCTTGGCACACTGATACGAGGTGTCGGGATTGTCGATCGCCACCAGATAGCCCAGCTCCCACTGCGCGTTGTAGTCGGCGGGCGTTTCGGGCTTGATCGCCGTGGCAAAGGGGATGCTGGCACCGGTGCTCGGCTGCGTAGTAGGACGCGTGGCGCGGGTGGTCGTTTTAGGCACCGTGGTGGGCGCGGCGGTGGTAGCCGCCTTTGTTTCGGAAGTTGCCGTGGAGGTGGTGTTTTCCGCCATCGAGGTGGTGTCCTGAGTCAACGCGGCGGCGCCGTTCTCCATTATTTCCTTGTAATGCGGATTGATGTTTGAGGTAGGCTCCGCGGACGCGCTGCTTTTGGCTTGCATTACGCTGTTGGTTATGGTCGAGTGCACAAACAGGAGCGCCGCTACGACCAAAACACATACCACCATGATTATATTCTTTTTATCCTTAAAAAACTCTTTGATCTTCATAAGCACCTGAAAAGCTACATATTATTTCTTTTTTCTATTGTAACACAAGTTCCCGTTTCATTCAAGTGGTATCTTATACAAACGTACCCCGCAACTGAACCTGCCTTTGGATAACTTTTCATTGAAAACAGAAGTTTTCAGCACTCTGTTTTTTTCGGCTTTTTCGCCCGCCGCGCAACACCTCGGGAGTGCCGAGCAAGAAATCATATCAGCAAAATCGAAAATACACCGTGCATAAGCACGGTGTATTTTGTTTGGTCAGCCTTTTCTGTACATAGAAGGAGTTTTGCCGAAGTACATTTTAAAAGCTCTGTTAAAGTTGGACAGGTTGTTGAATCCGGACTTGGAAGCGATTTCAATGATCGGACTGTCGGTAGCCGCCAAAAGCATAGCCGCATGATTGAGGCGAAGCTCATTGACATAACCGACGAAAGTGTTGTCCATAAGTTCCTTAAACAAATGCGAGACATAGTATCTGCTGATGCCTGTGGCCTCAGCCACCTCTTCCAAAGAAACACCGTCACTGTAGTGCTCGTCAATGTAGTGGGTCACTCTCAGCAGCGCGCGATACTTTTTACTTCTCATTTCGACATCAAGGATCTTGATGTACTTGTTTGAGAAAAGCTCATAGAACAAGCCGTACATTTTGCTGTAAACCTGCAATTGGAAATAGTCAGGTTTTTCGGTTTCGGCCCTCTTTACATCGTCAAACGCGCCATGCATAAAGGAATAGCTGTTCTCGCCGGGGGATACTTTTGCAAACGATGAACAGTTACCGTTTACAAGTGCGCGAATGATGCTTTGCGGAATGTAGTCCTGACTGACTGCAGTTGCATTGGAGAAGTTGAGACTGATGATGTCTATCACAGCATCTTCATGATTGTTGAATCGATACTTACGGTTTGGAGAAATGAAGTAAATATCATTCTTTGCCAGATCCATGGTTTGGTCATCGATGCTGATACCCAAATTGCCCTCACGAACAAGCCCAAATACCGCCTCGTTGTGGAGATTCTGCTTCTCGTTGAGAACCATCTCGCCACAAGCTACACGAAAGACCGAGTTAGATGCGGAAGTTGAATGCATTAATTCCAAGCTCATTTGATACACCCCTTTCTGTTTTTGATGTAAAAACGCTTCAAATTCGGATAGAGATAGTAACTCTATCTTACAATACTATAATACAGGCAAAATCTTGTTTTGTCAATGATTTTTTGTGATTTCATCAACAAATAACAATAAAACAATTATTTAAACATTATATAAGGAGTTCAATTCCTTAATTTTGTCTTTGTATGCATCAATTGCCTTTTTCGGAGATAATACCCGTACCTTTAGTCCAAGTCCGAACAGCCAAGCGTAGAACTGCGGGCTCAGGACAACACGCAAATTTACCAAAAATGAATTCTCCGACTCCTTGTAAATAAAAATGTCGGTTCCGAAGCGGTCAACAATGACTCCGATCAAATCATTGTCAACACTGAGCTTCACCTCGCACTCCTCTCCGCCAAACATTGAAAAGACGCTTTTGGCGTAATGTGCCAGGTTAAATTTTGCATATTTTCCCGTGTTATCCCGTAATGAGTTTATTATACTTATTTTCTCCATTTTGTCAGCCCGAAAATGCTTGATTTTTTCAGTCTCAGAGTCATATCCTACCAGGTAATAATTCTCGTCATCCCAGCACAGAGCATAGGGTGATACTATATAGTTTTTTCCCTCGTGACGCTCTTTTTTGACAATTTTCGGGCTTTTTGAGAAATCCACCGCCCACTTCATATATCGGAATGATACCTTCTTGTTCTCGTTTATCGCGGTGTGGATCTCGTCTACATTATAATAAATTTGTTCATTAAAAGTTTTGACTCTGTTGGTCACAACGACCTCTCGCTGGAGCAACTTACCATCATTCTCACTGACCAGCCCCTCTAATTTTTTTATCAGTTTAAGACTTTTGCTGTGGGTGACGAATTTAGAACTTTGGATTGCATCCACCAGCAGCTTCAGCTCGGGCAATTCAAACTCTCGGCTTCCTACAAAGTAGCGCACGGTAGTGTCGCGGGTGCGGCAAATATCAAGCCCAAAGGACTCGAGTATCTGCAGATCGTCATACAGAGCCTTGCGCTCGGTTTCAATGCCGTAGGAGGCCAAAAGGTCTATGATCTCGTTGATGGTCAGCGCGTGGTTTTCGTCGGTTTTCTCAAGCATTATCTTCTGCAAATACAGCAGCTTTTCCTTCTGCCTTGATTTACGTGCCATTACACTTCCTCCTTATCCTACGCCGCGGGGCACACCGTATACGCAAGCGACACCACCAGGGGCATCGTGACGATAGACAGCAGCGTTGACGCTGCCACAACACTGACCGAAAGCTCCACGTCGCGGTCGAACTTAGCGGAAAACATGGTCGTCGTTGCCGCTGTAGGCGCCGATGAGGCGATAACAAAGGCGATTACCATGTCGCGGTCAAGTCCGAAGGGCGCCATCGCAAACAGCACCGCCAGCGGGATGACCGCCAGCCGCAGCGCCATAGCCAGATACGCCCCGACGTCGGTAAAGGCGCGCTTGAACTGCGCGTTGGACAGATAAAAGCCGATTATCAGCATAGGCAGCGGCGTGTTGAGGTTGGCGAGGTGCCACACCGGCTCTCCGATAACCACGGGCAGCTGAACGCGGCAGACAAACAGCGCTACCGCCGCCGCAACGCCTATGATGCCCGGGTTGAGCACGATCTTTTTCAGCGAGAGCTGCTTTATGTCGCCGCTCATATCCACAAGGCCGTATGTCCAGCAGAACACATTGAACACCGCGACGAATATCGCGCCGAAAAACTGCCCGCTGTCGCCGAGCAAAGCTTTTTGCAGCGGCAGCGACATAAAGCCGCAGTTGGAGAAAATCACCGCGAAACGCAGCACCTTTTTGCGCGCTTCGCTTTTGTCGTGGATTATCAGCCGCGCCGCTATTATGGATACGGTCATTATTGCCGCGGCTATGCCCGCCGCCAAAAACACCTTGCCCAACAGCGAAACCGAAAACTCCCGCTGAAAGGCGTTCACCATGACACAGGGCGTCACCACATAAAGCACTATGTCGGTCATCTTCTTCGACGCCCGCTCGGTGATGACGCCGAACTTGCCGCAGGCAAAGCCGACCGCAATAAGAATAAACAGCACCAACACCTGTTGGGCGATCAGGATAAAATTCTCAGCAAACAAAGCCCTCACCCTTTTTTCGGTTAAGACCATACCGCGTGAACAGTGAACACGCCGCGATTTGCGCGGTATTGCCCTAAGCTAAAATACTCCAAACCATTTTACCACAACCGCCCGATATTTTCAACGGAATACTATGTATGCACCTGTCAATACTGTATTATCTACAAAAAGTCCCAAAATATATTGTTAAAATTAACCAACTGAAATTTGTATTTTCTTGAAATATGTACTAAGCGACAAAAATAATTTGTACTTATTGACAAATAACTTTGATGGTGTATAATGGTATCACAGGCAAAGAATACTATAATAAAATATCAAAATAATTGGAAAGAGGGATTATCGATGCCAAGAACCAAAAAGGCTGCTGCTGAAACAGCCGAGAAAGAAACCAAGAAAACAACCAAAGCGACTAAAGCATCAAAGGCTGTAGAAGAAGTTAAGGCTGCTGCCGAGGCTGTTGCCGAGAAGGTCGAGGAGAAGAAGGCTGCCAAGAAGGCTGCTCCCAAAAAGGCTGCTCCCAAGAAGACCGCTCCCAAGAAGCCCGCTGAAACTAAGGTAAACTTCTTTGTAGAGTACGGCGGCGTTCAGGTAGCTGTTGACGAGGTTATCGCCAATGTTAAGGCGACCTACGGCAAGGATGCCAAAGAGTTCGCGGTTTATCTCAAGCCCGACGAAAGCAAAGCTTACTTTGTTGCTGACGGCGAAGAGGGCGAAATGGACGTTTTCTTCTGCTAATTCGGCGACCCCACACAATTTCACACAACACAATTTCAACAAAAGCGGCTGTCGTTTTATCGACAGCCTTTTTGTTATCCTGCGCAAGCGCCCACGGGCGGTTTTGCGGGCAAATAAACACGAGGATATTTTTCGCAAGACGAGGCGAAGGACGCCGCAAGGCTGGCGCCTTGCAAGGACGACAACGAAGTATTGCGGAAAATAGACCGCAAAGATTGTTTATTTTTTATTTGAGTTTAGTATTAGTTATCGCTGATTAAAACAGCTCGTCGATCGGCGACTCGTCGTCAATAAACTCGTCGGCGATCTCCTCTACCACGTCCTTTTTGCTCTCCTTGGGAAAGGGGCTGGACGCATACTCGTTCTCATTGGAGCAGGCGACGGTAATGTCCACCACATCCTCCTGCTGGTAGTCATCGGCTTCTACCTTCTCCACCGCGGTGTTGTACAAAAACTCGTTGCGGCTTTCCACTATCTGCCTGTAACAATCTCTCGCCTTAGCGATCTTCGCCTTGCAGTTGTCGATAAGCTGCACCAGCTTTTCCTCGCGCTCGTTGTTGGGCGCTTCGCCGCGCTTTATCTGCTCGTAATAGCCCTTGCCCAGCGCGATATAGGCGCGGTTCATCAGCTCGCTCTCGCTCTTCATGACCGATCTCAGGCGGCTGAGCTTAGCGTTGGTGCGGTTCTTCTCGATAAGGTTCTGCGCGACGGTAGAGATGGTGTCCACCGCTGTGCCGATGCCCTCTTTCAATGTATCTAAAAACGTCATAATTCATTCCTCCGATGAAATTATTCTCTGCGAAAGCATTTCCGCTATTATTATGACAGATATTTTCAATAAAATCAACATTTTTTTAAAAATAACTTGTTAAAAATCAATGGAATTGATATAATATTAATGAAATCATCCTACAGAATCGAGAGGAGCGGGTTCAAATGTCAGAAAACAAGGTCAACAAGGCGGTCGTCTGCCCCATGTGCGGCGAGCTTGGAAAAGCGGAGATATACACCGGCGTCAATGTCACCAAGCACAAGAGCTACCGCGAGCGCGTCCTTGACGGCACGCTCTTTGCCTGGACGTGTCCCTCCTGCGGCTATCAGGCAAGGCTCACCTACCCCATCCTATACAACGATATGAAAAACCGCTTTATGGTATATCTCATCCCCAAAATCGACCGCTTTCAGCTCTGCGACAAGGAGCTTGAGGAAAAATACAGCAATATCCGCAACATAAACAAGCGCGTGGTGTCCGACTTTAATTCGTTTAAAGAAAAAATATTTATTTTTGAGTCGCGCCTCGACGACATGGCGGTGGAGCTGACCAAGGTAGCCATCAGCCAGACCGTGTCCAAAAAGCTGGGCGACGTTGAGGTACACGAGGGGTATCTTTCGATGTACGACCGCGAAAGCAACACCATGGGCTTCACCTACTTCACGGGTGAAGAGCGCGCGCCCTATGTGCAGACCGCCAGACTTGAGATCTACGGCAAGTCAAAGGACATCGTAGAGCGCTTTGCAATAAAGGACAAGCGCCTCAAGGGCTTCATCAAGATAGACAGCGAGTGGGCGGAAAACATCCTCTACCGCTACAAGCGCGCAAAGCAGATAGAAAAGCTGAACAAGCTGAAAGAGGACTAGGCGCCGGCGGGCGCTTCCTCCGGCAACGGGACGTTGCATCAGTGCGCCTTTGGAAAGGCAGCTATAAAGCAAGCCGTCATCAACGGCGGGTCAAATATTTTAAGCCTTCTCATCGCGGAGAAGGCTTTTTCTTACGTAAGCATTTTGCGCAACATAAATCACGCGATACAAATCACGCATTGACCAGCGCCGCCACCCTTAGCTTTTCGCTTTGATAGCGGTAATACGCCGCCGCTGTCAGTGCTATCGGCACAAAGCAGAACCAAATGCCGTATACGCCGAACAGCATGCTCACCGCGCAGGAAAACGCGACTCCCAAGTGGAAAAACAGCAGTGTCAGCCAGTAAAACCTCGCCTTCGCGCCGGTGCTTTTGTCTTTGCCGAGCACGTAGCGCGTCGTAAGCATCGCCGCCTGTCGCACGTTGTTTGAGGAGAATATGGTGGAGCTTGAATTGCCGTTGGCGATTTTAAAGGCGTTCCACTGGATCGGCGCCACAAAAACGATCGGGTAACAGGCGAGATAATCGCAGCGCACAAAGGGCAACGCACCCACGACGATGACCGCCGCGGAGGAGCAGATAAGGCTTACTATCTTCATGCTGACGCGCACCTTGCGGCGCACCAGCACATAGAACACGTTGCCGCCGCAATACACCAAAAAGCAAAGTGCCATCAAGCCGACGAGAGTGAGCCTCCCCTTAAACGAGCTTATAACCAGGTGTATAAGGTTTCCTGTTTGGGCATTTGCGAAAATATCCGCGTGATTATAGATGGTATATCCCGCCCAAAATCCGCCGATGATACACGCGGCATGGTGCACCATCCGCTGCCACAACATAATTTTTTTCATATTTTCAAACCCTAAAAAGGCGACCTTTGCGGCCGCCTTTTGATTATCTTTGATTTAACGGTGTGTATTCCTTTTCCGTGGAAATGCTCATATAAGCGGGACGGATTATCTTGCCCGCGTTTATAAGCTCCTCCAAGCGGTGGGCGCTCCAGCCCGCGATACGCGCGGTGGCGAACAGCGGGGTATACAGCTCGCAGGGGATGTCGAGCATACTGTAGAGCAAGCCGCTGTAGAAGTCGACATTTGAGGCGACGCCCTTGTATATCTTCCTCTTTTTGCCGATAACTATCGGCGCCAAACGCTCAACGCGCTCGTAAAGGTCAAAGTCCTTGGAATAGCCTTCCACGTGCGCCAGCGTCTGCACAGCGCCCTTTAGGATGCGCTGACGGGGGTCGCTGATGGTGTATACCGCGTGACCCATACCGTAGATCAGACCCTTTTTATCAAACACCTTACGGTCGAGCAGCTTTTCAAGGTAGTTCTCGATAGCATCGTCGTCCGTCCAGTCGGAAACATTCTGCTTCAGATCCTCAAACATCTCATACACCTTGACGTTAGCGCCGCCGTGCTTGGGACCCTTAAGCGACGCCAGCGCCGCCGAGATAGCCGAATAGGTATCGGTGCCCGAGGAGGTGACCACGTGGGTGGTGAAGGTGGAGTTGTTACCGCCGCCGTGCTCCATATGCAAAATCAGCGCCATATCCAGCACCTTTGCCTCAAGCTCGGTGTACTTGCGGTCGGGACGCAGCAGCGAAAGGATAACCTCCGCTGTGGACATAGTTGGCTCGGCGTAGTGGATGTAGAGGCTCTTGTCGTTGATATAGTGATTATATGCGTGATAGCCGTAAACCGACAGCAGCGGGAATACGGAGATAAGCTGAACACACTGGCGGAGCACATTGTTTATAGAGATGTCGTTGGCGTTTTTGTCATAGCAAAACAACGTCAGCACACTGCGCGCTATGGTGTTCATCATATCATGGCTGGGCGCCTTTAAAATGACGTCACGCACAAAATTCTGGGGAAGCGTTCTGTAGCGCACCAACAGCTCCTTAAAGCTTTTAAGCTCTTCTGCGGAAGGCAGCTCGCCGAACAGAAGCAGATAGACGACCTCCTCAAAACCAAAGCGGTTATCCTTCATAATGCCGTTGACGATGTCCTTTACGTTATAACCGCGGTAGGACAGCACGCCGTCGCAGGGCACCAGCTTGCCATCGATCAGCTCGTTCTGCTTGATGGTGGAAATATCGGTCAAGCCCGTAAGTACACCCTTACCGTCAATGTCGCGCAGACCTCGCTTTACATCGTACTTGCTGTACAGACCGATGTCAATTTTTGAGTTTGCCGTCATCTTTTCCGCAAGTGTATCGATCGCGGGGATAATATCCGAGTACTCCCATTCCGTATTCGCCATAGTTATCACTTCCTCTCGTATTCTTCATGCAAATCTTTCTGAACTATTATTATACCATACTTTTCAGAAAAAGGCAAATCGCAAAAACGCACAAAATACCTTTGGAACTAAGCAATAAATTACCAAAGAAGATAAACGGAGCGGAAAACCGCTCCGTGAAACAAATTATTTCAACACAAACCGCTGCAAAGTCTGCGCTATGCCGTCCTCGTCGTTGGACTCGCAGACGTAGTTGGCGATTTTTTTGATTTCAGGCTCGCCGTTGCCCATCGCCACGCCCATGCCGGCGTAGCCGATCATAGTCATGTCGTTGTAGTGGTCGCCGAAGGCTATCAGCTCGTCGCGAGTTACCCCCAGCTTTTCCAGCAGCAGCGGAAGCATAGAGCCCTTTGAAACGCCGAAGGGCATAAGCTCCAAAAAATACGGCGCGCTTTTATATACCTCAAGCAGCCCGTCATAGCGTTTGCCGAGGATCTTCTGGTACTCGTCCAGCTCGTCGGGCTCGCCCGCAAGCAGGATCTTGTTGATCTCAAACTTGATGCTCGACAAAAAGTCGTCCACCGTCACCATTTCGATCTTAAGCACATCTTTTTCCACATCGGTGTAATCGTTCACCTTGTTGTTGGCGTAAATGCGCTTGTCGTCCCAGGTGATGACAGTGATGTTAGAGTCCTGAAGCACGCTGATGATGTCGGGCAAATACTCGCGCGGAAACAGCTTGGTCACCATCGTGCGTCCGGTAGCGCACTCGATGATTTTCCCGCCGTTGAAGGACATGATATAGCCGCCGTAGCTGTCCATGCGCAGGTCCTGCGCGATCGGAAGCACGCCCAGCGGATGCCGTCCCGAGGCGAGTATCAGCCGCTTTCCCTGTGCCTGCGCCTCAAGCAGCGCGTAACGCGTGCGCGGCGTGATCTCCTTTCTGGAATTGGTCAGGGTGCCGTCAATATCGAGCGCGATCAATTTGTAATCCATAATACCTCTCCCGAGTCACTTATTACACATCAATCACCCATATTATAGCACATCTTCTCAAAAAATGCAAATCACGTCACGCTCCGTTGCATCAGTCCGCCTGACGGATCTACCGGATGAAATAAAATGTGCCGATTTCGATTATCCGTATGCACATTTTCAAAAATCTATGCCGAGGGGATGCTCTGCCTCATCAAGCAGGACGCGCCTGCCTCCGTCACCATTCCCTTCAAATACAACGGCAAAGAGTCACCGTGCTCAAAAGCGGCAAATCGCCTGCCGTCCACGTGCCGGCGGAAGCCATCGGCAAGAAAAAGGTCGCCTATTTCGGAAAAGACAGCTCGAGCTTTTTGTGCGACAAGAACGGCAACGCACTGACGCCCTTGTTCGTGGTTATCGACTACGTGTACCTCCGCTCATTGTAAATAAAAAACATCGCAAAACACCGCGCCGCCGTAAAAGGCAGTGCGGTGTTTTTTCTGCTCAACGCTTCAGTGAGCGATATATTTCGATATGTATTTGGTGTTTGAGCCGCAGCGGCTCGTCGTATTTTTCAAGCATCTGCCGATATTCTTCGGTGAACGCCCGCAGCTCATCCTCCGGCAGGCTCGCGCCGACGCCTCGGCAGCTCCTGACCCGACCAAGCCACGCTTCCTTTGAAAACGTGAGCACCGTGTTGTAGGAGTGGATGGTGTTTATCTCGAACCTACCCTCCGCCCAGCGCGGATAGGCATAGCGGAAGCGCTCAAAACCGCCGCCGCTCCATGTCGGGTTATATCGCAGAACAAGGCTTTCCATTTCGCCGATGACCGCGTCCTCAAAGGGCAGCCAATCCATAAAAATCTTGCAGAACAAGCCCTGCGGCTTCAACACGCGCAAAATCTCCGACGCAGCCTTTTCCGCGTCAAAATACTGAAAGCACTGTGCCGCTGTCACCGCGTCAAAGCTATTTTCCTCAAAGCCCGTAGTCTCCGCGGAACAGACGCGAAAGCGGATGTTTTCCATCCCCTTTTGAGCGGCGAGCCGCTCTCCGGCGCGTATTTGATTCTCGGAAATGTCGGTAGCCGTAAAGCGCGCGCCGGTGTGGTACAGCCGCATGGGCAGCACCGCCGTGCCGCTGCCCAAATCCAGGATCTCCTGCCCGCTCTTCCCCACGCCGAACGCTTTCAGCTTTTCGTACATGCTGTCGGGGTAAATATCGCGGTAACGGGCATAGTCGTCGGACGTCCTGCCAAAGTCAAATGCCTTGCCGCCGTCAATGACCTCAGTTTTCATGCGCAACTCCTTTGTACTGATACTTTTGCAGGTCAACATGGTGATCGACGACCTCCACACCCTCAGCTTCAAGCAGCCTTTGCTGTTCTCCTTCGCCGCCGAAGGCAAAGTGCGGCGCCAGCCGCCCCTTGGCGTTCACAACGCGGTGACAGGGTATAGTACCGGGCGCGGGATTGACGTGCAGGGCGTTGCCCACCACGCGGGCGGCGTTGCCGTTACCCGCCATCGCCGCAATCTGACCATAGGTCGCCACATACCCCGCGGGGACCGCCATCACCGCGCGGTAGATTTTATCGTACATGCTGTCTGCCATTCTCACAGCTCCACGAACACGATGTCATATTCCGCCAGATACCCCTGTATCATCGTCGCGTCTGACACATTCACGGATTTATCACCGTTCACGTCCGCCATCAGCATTTCATACTCCGTAAGGATCTCTACTTCGGCGAGGTGGCGCTGTATCGAGGTAACGTCATTGACATTTACCTTGCCGTCCGAATTAGCGTCTCCGGCGATTTTCGCCAAAACAACCGCCGCCTGTGAGCCGCTGTCCGCGCAGTACTGCGCAGCCGCAGACCCGCTGAAGCACACGATGGCATTGGACGGAGCAAACGCGTTCTCGCCGACCGAAGTCACCGTGTCGGGCACAAATACGCCTGTAAGCGCCGCGTTTTCAAAACAGCTTGTGTCGAGCTTGTTCACCAAAGCGGGGAAAGCAACGTCTGTCAGCGCCGAGCAGCCGTAAAACGCATACTCGGAAATGACCGCCAAATTCCCGGACAGCCGCAGCTCGCTCAGGGACGCGCAGTTGCAAAAGGCGTTTTCTCCCAGCGACGTCAGTGTGTCGGGCATTATCACGCTCTCCAGCGCAAAGCAATTATTGAAAGCCGCGAAGCCGATACTGCGCAGGTCCGTCTGCGCAAGGTCAATATCCTCAAGCGCCGCGCAGTCGTTGAACGCCATAAGGCCGATGCTTTTCAGTGTTGAGGGCAGGGTGACTTGGGTTAGGCTTTGGCAGCCGCAAAAGGCAAACGCGCCTACAGAGGTATAGCCTTCGGGAAGCGTCACAGACGTGACCGATGCGTTGTTCTCAAAGCAGCGGCTGTACACGCCTGTCACCGCCCTGCCGTTCACTTCAGCGGGCAGCGTCACCTCTGTGCTGTTTCCGTAATACGCCGCCACCGACACCGCGTCGCCCGACGTGACGGCAAAGCGAAAATCGCCCGCGTCAAAGAAGGTATCGGCATACGACACCAGCACGCCCGCGTGGATAACGCCTGCGCCCAGCAACAGCGCCAGCAAAACAGCCAGCATCCTCTTGGAAGCTTTCATACAATTCCTCCTTACCTAAAAGACGGAAGCAAAAGCTTCCGCCCTTTGGTTTATTTCGTTTCTTCCTGTGTTCCTTCGGTATTGTCCTTTTTCAGCGATTCCTGATGCAACCGGAAAAACTCGGAGTAGTTCTTTTTCATCTCCTCGTAATCCTCCGTATTGTACTTCACGCTGTGGATATACAGGTGATTGCCGTCCTCATACATCCATTCGCCCTCAAACAGCTTTTGATCTTTGTCGATGTCGGTGACGGTGACGTGTGATTTCTCAAACTTCACCTGAATATTGTACTTGGTATCGCCAAAGTTGAAGTTGCCCTTGCAGTCGTCATCAGGGTTGAAACGGAAGCTGTAGTCGGGAGTCACCCATTTTATATCAGTATACTTGTCGGGAGTTTTGTCCACCGGCGGCGCGCAGCCGCACAGAATCACACTCAGGAGGAGTACTGCCGCCAAAGCGGCGCAAAGAATTCTTTTCATGTTCATCCTCCTTTAATGCGCGATATATCTGTCCACTTCACCGTAGCCCTCGGACGGTACGATGGTATAGGTCGTTGTTCCGCCGGAAACCGTCTTATACACCATGAACGAGAACAATCTCAGCTTCTGTCCGGCATAATTTGTCGAGTTGACATTCGTGCCCTCATAAACCGTCTGATATGCCCCTTGGATGTCGGAATAGCGGAACACATCCTCGCTTTCCTTAAACGGCTTGTAGCGGAAACCGACGTTGTTGATCGTCTGCGCGGTATATTCCGTATCATAGGTGCCGTTCAGAATGCCGTTGATGTAGGTTCTGCGTGAAGTCGTATCCGTAAGCACCGTCGCGGCGTTCGTCTGACGATACGACCACGTATTGCCGCTGTAGGTTCCTGTTGCGAACAGCACGCCGCCGCCTATCAGATCGCCTTCCGCACAGTAATCTACAATATAGAAGTTGTGGTGCAGGATCTCATTGGAGCCGCTGTTTTCGATGGTGGTGGTGCTGTTGGTCACGACCGAGGTGTGATCCGAAGCGTTCGCACTGCCCGCCTCGACTTTGATGATCTGACAGTCGGTGCCTGTTGGGGTGCCGTCGCCTGTTTCAAAGCCGCTGGCAACATAGCGCGCGGTGTAGGTCGCGCCCGAGCCGATGATATTGCCCTTGCTGTCCTTCCAGACGGGATTGGAAACCCCGCTCGGCGCTGTCAACTCTACAGTCTGCTGATAGTATCCTTCATGCGGCGAACCCACAATAGCATTGCTTCCGTTTTTCAATATGATCGTATACGGATGCGGCGTCTCGGTAAACTGCGCCGTTACCTTGATCTTGCTCTCTGCGGCGATGGCGCCGTTCGAGCCGATGGTGATGGGTGCGGTCTGAATGGTGTAATCAAAGTAGTTGCTCTCGATATGCGGCAGATTAGCTCTGACAATAGAATCAATATTTGTCTGCGCCTGTGCAAATGTCTGACCCGTCACCTTTATCGTCTTGGTGTACGAAGCCGGAACGGTCGTCTTGTTCTGGTCATAGATATAGTTGCCGTCGGAGGTGTCGTAGTCCTCAAACTCAAAGGTCGCCTCTACACGCACAGTGCTGTCACCCGACTGCGCCAGCTTATACAGCGCCACATAGGTGTAGTCGCCGTCGCCGTCGCTGTATGGGAACGGCGAGGTGAAGCTCATATCCTGTCTGCTTTCATATTCCACCGCACCGCTCATATTCAGCGGCGTTTTGTTATTGTCATTCTTCGCCAGCTTTCCGTTGGTGTCGACAGTCAAGCCGTCGCCGGGCGTCTGCAGCTTCATCCATCTGTCGAAGTAGTAGGTGTTGCCGCCGTTGGAAGCTTCGGGATTCATCGTGACATTCAAGACATAGCCGAAGTCGTCCAGACTGTCGTCCGTGCCGCTTGCCGCGTATTTTGCGTGGAAGATCTCCTCGTCGTCGGTCACGATGCCCGTGCCGCGCATATTCTTCACCGCAGCGGAAATAACCTTGTGATTGGCGTCCTCGGTAACCGCCACAAAGCTGCTTGTCACCGAGCCGTAGCCGAGCGTCTTAAAGGTCGTCAGGTGCGTGGAATCCGCCTTCAGCCACACCTCGCCCGAGATACGCGCTTCGTTGGTGATGTCAAAGCCGCCCGAATTCAGTCCGATTTTACGGTTCTCCACCGTGATATAGCAGATATTCAGCGGAACAAGTGAGCTAAATGCGATATGATAATCATCCTTCAGCTTAGAGGTTTTCACCGTGTATTTATACACCGACTCGCTGCCCGTCATCAAATCCATCTCGTAGGGCAAATACGCGGCTGTACCGCCGGACGTAACCGGTAAACCGTTTTGATCCGCTTGGTATTCAAAGTTCAAAATCGGCGTACCGACGTTGTCGTTCATGTCAACATATACCGTCACATCGTCATAGGCGACCCACAGATAGAAGGTCGAGGTAGCCTCATAATAAGAGGTTCCGTTCGCCTTTGTACCGAATTGAGTGGTGTAGGTGATCCTGTATTTGCCCTGCTTCGGGCTGGTGAAATCGGCAGATTTCAGGTCCACCGTTTCAGCGCCTGCCTTGCCGATGGGACCGTAAATGGTAAACACCGTGTTGTTCTTATACACATTCGCTCTGCCGCGGGAAGTTATGACCGAACCGGTTTCCTGAATACCGAACATAGTATTCTTGATGTAATCGCCGGGTTTAGTTTCGTTGATCTCCAAAAACTGCTTGCCCGTGGTGGTTCTTTCATGACCGAAGTCCGCCCATATCGAGCAGCTTGTCTCCGAGCCGGAACCCACAGTGACATTATATACATCCACATAGTACTTCTCGCCGATGTCCGTCGCGCTTGTCACAACGCCTGTCAGCTTCTTGTTCTCCGCGAATGTCGGATCAGCTGCCGCAGTGCCCTTCCAAATCTGGAATTTTGCTCTGCCGGCGTAACTGAATGTATACATATAATAGGTGGCTGTTCCCGAGCTGTTTTTCACGACGCCGTCGTAATTCGTGTGGAACGCGTAGTTGTCGAAACTATCGGAAATCTTCTTTCTGCCGCTTGTTTTCAACTCGTCATAGATCGAGTACATCATCAGATGCTTCCAGTCGGTGTCGTTGCCGTTTGTCGAGAACGTGACATTCACCGGCGTATTTGTCGCTGTGTTCGCCACATTCGACAGCACATACACCGTCGTCATATTCGCCTTAGACATCAGCGTGGTCAAAGCGTTCGTCAAATCCGTATATACCGTGGTAGAAGCCGTGTCGTTATACGCGGGCCATACACTGCCGTTGCCGTAAAAGCTTGTCGCCGCGTCATAAGCAGTATTGTAGTTCGCGATCTGCGTCGCCGCATCCGAATAATAGGCGTTGCCCGATGTGCTCTCGCGCAGCAGTTTGTTATATATCTTGCTCAGGTTGAAAAATGCTCTTTGCTTATTATTGAACGAGACGCTGATGGTATAGGTGTAAGTGGTCGACTTCGACGTTACGCCCGCGGGCTCGTTTGTCGCGGTAACATAGAATTTATAGGTGACCGTGCCCGTTTCGGATGTCGGGACGATCGATGAGCTTGCGTTGATTGTACACGGCGTTGACGTGCTGCTGCCTATAGCGGTTCCGCCGGTCGTTTTTGTCGCGTAGCTCAAGGTGGAAAAACTGTCGGTCGAAGCTGTCGCGTATACCGGCTGCAAATAATAGTGGTTAACTATCGCGTTATCGGCATATATCGTGCAGCTGTCGATATCTGTGTTCAGATGGGTGTTGTCCCTGATCCTCACATTGCTCAGCGTAGGGGTAGCCGCCTTGAAATGGACCGTGGCAATCGCGTTGCCCGCGTTTAGACTATAGCGGAACACATAGCTTGACCCCGAGTTGGTAGGATAACCGCTTTGCAGTGTCGGAGCGGCATATCCGGTTCCCGATTGGAAGGTGATCGGTGTGCTGTCAAGCACATAGCCGCCGGCTGTGTTCACCGTCACCCTGATCTCAAACAGATCGTCGATCTCACCGCCGGTTTTTGAGGAGCCGCCGGTGTCGGTGGTGGTCAGCGATATCGCGCCGGACGCGGGGCTTCCCGAAGCACTGATGGTATATTGAACCGCCGTGTACTGCGCCGTCACCGTTGCGTTGCCGCTGATTTTGAAGGTTGTCGAGTTGCTCGACGCGTTGCCGATCGTAATAGCCGAGGCATTCGTCGTTTTTGCCCACGAACTAAACTGATAACCCTCGTTAGGCGTAGCTACCAGAGTAACGCCGGTTACATTGCCCACCTGAATGGAGGAAAGCGCCGTGGAGCTGCCGCTCTGCTTGATAGTACCGTGGCTGCCCTGATTCACCAGAGTCAAAGTATACAGCGTTTCCTTATAATCGATATAGATCGTTGCGTTATCCACCGTCGCGTTAACGGAAATGGCAGCAGCGGTCGTCAAATCACCGGTCTTTAGCGTTACACCCGACGGAAGGGTAAATTTCCAGAATGTATAGTTTTCCATCGTAGGTGCGGCATTGGTTGACTTCGCGGTAGAGATACCAACGCCGGTCAGTGTTTGGTAAGCCGAGCTGTCCACGGTGATTTGCGTCGTGCCGTTGGATTGATAATAACGCCGTTTCACAATCACGGAATGTGTGATCTCACTCGCCGTGTGAGAGATCGTGATCGCCGTACCGCCGGAGGGAACGGTGAACGTGATGGTCAGCACGCGGGTAGTGGAATTATAACTCTCTGTAAGCGCCGAGGACGCGATGCCTGTCGGCGTGGTGGTGCCCTGTGTATAGCCGTTGTTCAGCGTATACGTCAGCGTGACAACCGAACCCGCTCTCAGGCTGGCGCCGTTGTTGAAGCTCGTTGCGGAGCCGTTTTTGTAGGTATAGCTGCGCGAAGTCACGCTGCCGTTAGTCGCGCTCGCGGACACAGTCGACTGTGTCGGAGTTGTTTGAATGGTAAAGGTGCTTGATGCGCAGGAATTATGGATCTTGCCGGTTGTCGAGTCACGCGTATGGATGACAATCTTGTAGCTGCCCGCGGCGATATTCTTTTGATCGGGCACAAAGGTATAGTTACCTGTGCTGGAAGGCAAGTCCGTACCCAGCGTTTTTACCACCGCATTCGTACCGGAGTTCACCAGCTCATAGGTGTAGGTAAAGTCGTCCTGACCTGCTGTTTTTGTTCCGGAATAAACTGTTTCCGTCTTGCTGACAGTAATAGTTTCATCGCCGTCATAATCGGATTTATTAAGTGTGACCGCCGTTACCTCATGCGGACTTAGAACGACCGAAAAGTTATTGTTATCGGAATAGCTGGAGGCAAAGTAGCCGTAGCCGTTTTTGTCGGTATGGATATTGCCGCAGTCTACCCAAGCGTTGTTGGTGCCGACATAGATTTTTCCCGTAGAACTTGCCGGAACACGGAAAATCGCTACGTAATACCAGGTAGCCTCTCCGCCTAATGTATTTCCGCTCGCGTTGTAGATCGCCAAGCTTCCGGTGGTACCGCCGTGATTACTTCCGTCGTTTCGATAAGAATTGTACAAATAGGTGTTTGCGGCAGTCAACTCGGTGTTGCCAAGCTTTGCCCGCACGGCGCCGTTCCAGTTATCCTGAACGCCCGCGTAAAAATACACGTAATCCACATGGTTGTAGTTCGCGGTGACCGTGCCGCCGCTGCCCGTCGCGCTGATCTTGATGGTCGGGTCGGAGGTTGAATAACCCGAAGCCAGCTGCACGTTGCCGTTCAGCGTCCATCCGGTAAAATCGTAGTCATCAAGCGAACGATCCGTGCGCGTGATCTCGGGATTGATCGTACTGCCCGCGTTTACGGTGGACGCCGTGGAACCATCCAAATAAACCGTCACCGGATACAATGTCTCCTGTGTAAAGTTCGCGGTGATCGTCGCCGCGCCGGTCGCCTCAAAGGTAGTCGTCGCCGAGCCCGAGCTGGCAAAGGTGATGTTGCCGGCAGGGTTTGCCGTCCAGCCCGAGAACACATAGTTGTTTGCTGTATCAGGCACAGCGGTAATAGTACCTCCGCCGCCGGAAGTCAAGCCCGTAAAGCTCGTGGTGCCCGATATAGAACCTCCCGTTCCCGCCTGCACGGTGACCGTAAAGGCGCTCTGCTTCGCGACGATAGAAATGGTTTTGTTTGACGAAATACTGCTGAAGGTAAATGTCGTATTGCTGTTGCTCGCTGTCGCGCCGCCCAGCGAGGAATTCGCGCTGTCATATTCATATCCACTTGCGTAGCTGACGTTAATGACAACGTTGCTGCCCGAAACAGCGGTGATGGTGCCGCTGCCGTTGTCATCGCCGCCGGTAATGGTTCCCTTTGTCACATTGGAACCGAGCGAGTAGCTGACAGTATATGTTGTCGGGAAGGTGACCGCCAGAGTACCCGCGTCCTCGCGGCTACCCGCGCCGTTCAGCGTCCAGGTAAAGCTGTAGCTGCCGGTTACGGGTGCGGTGATAGTAAGACAATCCGCGCTGCCGCCGGAGCCATAACGGTACAACGTTTCATTGCCGCTGCTGCTCAGCGTACCGGCACTGCTGTTCGCCCAGTAATTCGTGCCGTCGTGAACATTCAGCTTATAGGTCGTTCCCGCCGATAAAGTTGCGGTCGCTGTGTACACGCGTCCGGAGCTGTTCGTAAATGTCGCAAGATCATTGCCATTATTTTTGAGTTTAAAGGTATCGTAGGACAAAGATACCCATGAAGAACCGTTATAGTATTTTCCTGCCCAATTACTTGTTGCAGACCAGCCATTAATCGCATGCTGCTCGTTAGAATTATTGCTATCAAGGCTGTCACGTCTGAAATAAAGATTATCCAATCCACCGTAGTCTTCAAAAACGGTTACTTTATATACTCTCTGACCGCCCTGCGTACGACCGGTGTCAGAGCCTTGTCTGGAAGCCCATGAATTTGTTGCATACTGGAAATGCGCACCAATCTTCACATTATCTTTGATCCAGCCCGCACCTTCGCCGCCGTGGTACGGCGTAAAGTAAACATCACGGTTGGTACCCACCCCCTCACTTTCCACCTTTGCCGCGTCGGTAGGAATCAGCGCCACCATACAGCAGGACACAAGCATACACAGCGCCAAGAGCACTGACATAGCCGATCTTGAAAACCGCACTTTATTTTGCTTCATAACGATACCTCCGTTATTGGGGATTCTTGTCTGTTTATAATGATAACTTGCTATTAGAAAAAGTTATACTATCCCATAGTTATATATCATAATTTTAGCATAAGACATTGATTTTCTCAATAGGCTATAGTATTTTTGTGCATTATTTACGCAAATTGTCGCCTTGCATAAATTTACCGTCGGATTTTTGACCTATATTACAAAGCGAGAGTCCTCCGCAAGGAAGGCTCTCGCTGCTATCGGTCTAGTTTTATTTGTTTTCGTCGTTTTCCGCGGAGGTCTGACTCTCTTCAATGCTGTTTTCAAAGCTCTCTTCCGCTTCCTCATATCCTTCGGATTTTGAAACCCGTTGGGCATTTTCCTCCAAAGCCGCCTGCTTTTCGGCTTCCTCGCGCTGCACGCGCTCTATCACATCTTGTATGTCCTCGTGCTCCTCTTCTTCGACTTCAATGCCGAACAACGCCTTGACAAAATTTATGATCTCTCCGAAAAACACCAGAATAATCAACCCGATCAGCGTCAACAGACCCCACGGCGTGACAAAGAAGTCATACACGCTCTTTAACATGTCGATCTTTCTCAGCATTTTGCCCGTTACCTGAGAGGTAGTGATGGGCGTATCCTCGGCGGGGTTATCGTCGCCCTTGGTAAGCAGATAATACTTGCCGTCGTTTTCATTGTAGTAGGGTTCTTTGATAACGCGGTGCGTTACACGCTTGCCGGCAAACTGTCCGCTTTTTCCGTTATAGGTTATTACATCACCGTCGCGCAGCTTCATCGGGTCGCACTTTTGACACAGAATGATGTCGCCGACCTTTAGGTAGGGCGTCATGCTCGCCGAGCTGACGCGGTAAACGGTGTAGCCGAAGAGGGTCGGAGTTTCACCGTTCATGCGCGCCGTCAAAATTACGGCAAGCAGGCATAGCAGAGCCGCAAGTATGATAACAAGAATGGTATTCTTTATGATTTTAACTACTTTTATAACGACTTTAAGCGGCGATTTTTTTTCGCCGCTTTGAGTTTCTGTTTGTATATTTTTTGTCTTTTCTTCTTTTTTTGTATTATTTGTTTTCAATCAAATTCCATCCAGTTAAATCGTTAAGAAAATCGCACCGGTCGACATACGCTCAGTACTGCTGTTGTTGCGCGCGTACCAATAAACATCGACGCTGTCACCCTCCGGAACACGCACATTTTTGATGATGGGCACCTGATCTATATTCGTCGGGATATACACCGTGGTGTCTAATATACGCGTATCTCCATAGCGTCCGGTTATGGTGGTTCTAACCGTAGCGGTACCTGCCGCCTTAGGCGTGATCAAACCATCCTTGTTAACAGACACATAACTTGATCCCGAATACACACTGTAAGAAATGCTGTTGCCGTAATAATCGGGAACAAACTCCTCGTCCTCTGTATCGCTGTCCTTTTTGAGGCTGATGTCGGCAAAAATGCTGTTGCCCAAGCTCATGCGGACGGATTTGTAATAGTTGTTGACTGCAACAAGGGTGTGGTCAACATCTCTTGACTTGTATTCCTTCCACTGGTTGTCTACACTTTGACCCGTAAGATAATACAGCTTGCCGGCGGAGAGGTCGGTAATATCAATCGTGCGGTTCCACTCGCGGTTGGAGGCGGAACGCAGATACCAATGGTTGAAGAAATAGAACTTCTCGGTACCGGAAGGAATGTCGGCGTAATACACCTTGTTGGTACCGCTATCGTCGGTAATGGTATCATAGTTGGAAGAGTTGGTGCGGGTCATCATCATTTGAACTTCTTTGCCGTCAACCGTATATGAAATATTGATATCATTGGTCGTGCCTGTGCTGCTGCTTGTTTGAGAAGAAGAACCTGCAGCCGCTGTTGAGGTCGGTGTTGAACCGTCGGGCATGTATGTTCCTGCTTCCCTCAGAAGTCTGCCGTTATCGACCGCCCAATAAGAGGCCATGGAGCTGTTGGTCTTGAAATAGACACGCACCTTATCATCCGACACCTTGGAGCGCACGGCACGCGACGCAAACGCCTTTTCGTTGATGGTGGGGCTGAAAGTACCTATAGCAAAATCAGCGTTGTTAGGGAGATTCAGCGTCTCAAGATCGACCATAACAGGATCGGAACCACTGTTTTCTATAGTAGTTTTATAATATACAACGGTGCCCGCATTTGCGCTGATTCCCGTTACCGTATTGGTGTTGGAAACCAAACCGTTTTTGTCACAGGTGACCGTTGACATAGAAACCGAATCAGAAGCCGTTTTTAAAGAAAGCTCCAAATCATCGGCATAGTGGATACTTTTGCCTTCCTCTGTGTCGTTGTGAGGATACCATGAAAACGTAGACGGCACAAAGCTGACCACCAGCAACACGCCGATCAGCATCAACGCAAAGAGCTTTTTTGTTGTGTTCATGATATCACCACCTTTAAAATCAAATTATTGTGAAAAACTTACATCAATTCTCGCCGGCAACAAGGTATACCTGTATGCCATTATTTGCAATAGGCTTTAAATAAAAACGATACACACCTTTATCCAGTCCTTTACAAATAACATGGCTGTTATTATTGCCGCCCTCGGGATACATTTCTACAGAACCGCCGGCATATAAATTCAAATGACCGTTATCTGCCCAAGTCTTATATGTATTGCCATTGTAATGGATAACAAACTGATAATCACCAGCGTTGCTTGCGGACAATTCTGATTTAATATAAACCTTACACAACATATTGTTGGCGCTTGTGTCCTTAAATGCGTTTCCGGTTGTATTGACATACTCGCCGCCATAGGCAAACCGTGTTTTTTTCCACGCATTATTGGTGGAAAAGTTGCCATCGATGTAGGCGGTGCTATAGGTTGGCATTCTACTAGACCAAGTTGAGGTATTCGTCGGATTTGTATGGAACCACGTCAAGGTGGTCATATCAAAGGTGCCGTTGACCAAGTTTAATGGGTTTCCCTGACTGTCAGTCAACCACAAGTCCTGCGTTTGGTATTCTTGGTTTTGACCAGTTACCAAATCACCATCGTTGAAGATAATACGGTCATAATCAGCGTTGTAGAAAAACGCATAGGTATCCAGGCTTTGAGAAGCGGTTTTGGTTTTCATCTTGGCGTTCATTTTCACGCCGGGCCAGTTCGCGTTTTTAACGACCTTGGCGTTGATGTCATTATTGTTTATGACACTTGCGCTGTCCCACATATAATCATATACATGATTACTTCCAAAGAAAGCAGAGTCCGTAAAATAGACCACGTGCACGTTGGAGGCAGGCTCCCATGTGGCAAAGTCGGTGGAATACACGGTATAGGTCTCGCTGTGGAACGTATTGGGGAAGGTCGTTTCCCATTTGTCCCACTCTGAACTGCCATTCCATGTCGTTGAACTGCGTCTTGATAGCTTGAACGCCGCGTTATTATACACCGCAGGAACATCTACATAATAGTAATCAGACGAGCTGCTAACTCTGTTCAACTTATAGTGAACGCTTGAATCATCTTTTAAAACCCAAAACAGACCGGCGGTGTTATCACTGGAGCCATTATGAGACAACCATTTTGGCTGGGCGTAATTATCCTGCCAAACCGTCGCATCCTTCACATAAATCCTTCTGGTTTTTGCATGGGAGGAAACAAAGTTGAGGTTGACGGAAGCAAGATCCGCGGCACTGACGCCGCTGTTGTTATACTCGAGCCACAGTTTTACCGTAACGGTTTTTATAGTGTTCGCGTTTGAAGAATCAAGCTTATTGACTGTGAACAGAGTATTGCCGTTGAGGTTGTAGCCGGCACCCTGATTAGGCTTGTTGTTCACGTTTGCCGTGTTTTTATAATACTGCTCGGGACTGTTGTCATTGAAGGCTTCCGTGTAATATGTGTATTGATCTATGCGGCGACCGGTGACAGTAGACAGTGTGTTACCACCGGAAACAGTATTATACTGCCCGTTGGAATTGAGCGCATAAACGTTTGTAGCGCCGTCGATGGTGACTGAAATGCGCAGATATTGGTCAAGTCCGGATACTGTCCCATAGTTGGTAGGCTCGCCCGTTTCGGGATTTGTCGCTGTTACGTTATCACGGTCTTTAAAGGTGACATAGGGCGTGTCGTGGTCGTTGCCTGATTTTTCAAACCAATAGGCGGTCGCCGCGCCTTCGGATTGGATACGGAAGGTGGCGCTGAGATAGTTGACGTTCGCGTCGTCCTTGGTGCCGGTGCGGTAGGATACGCTGTTGCTGACACTCTGCTGATCTACGGGGAAATAGAAGTTTTCGCCGTCGCCGTAGCAGGGAGAGAGGTGCATGTCGCCCGACTTGTTGAAGTAATGCTCGAGGTTGACCTCAGTGGTTCCTGTGGGGTTTGACTTCATAACCGCGTCGGATTTTAAGACTTTGCTGCCGATATGTACGGGCGTCTGCTGAGAATCATCGTTCGATTTGAATTCTACCTGAGAAACATCCTCGATCCAGCTTGAGGTGCCGCTGATTGTCAGCAAAACCATCAACAGGATGGACACTGTTGCAAACAGGATGCTTTTTCTGCCGAATTTTGTTTTGATGTTGAACCTCTTTTTCACAGTGTCACCTCCTTGTTGTGTTTTAGATTAGAAGTCGTCGCCGTCGAGTCCGCCGCCGTTGTCGTGACCGGCGCCGTCGCTGTCGCCGATGGCTACCCAGTAGCCCTTGCAGGTTTCGTAGTTATTGGCAATATACTGACCATCTTGCGCTACATATAGCCTGTTGGAACCACGGTTGAGCGTTGTTTCTCCCGCAACTTTGCTGCTGTAGGTGAATTTATAGATACGCTGGTCGTTGCTGCCACTCTTGGGACGCAGAATGAAGGAAATATTCTTTCTCATATCGCCCGGGATATTACAGGACCAAACATTATCGGTCTGTGCGTTTAACGGATACATATTGAAATCCATATAGCTGCCTGTCGGCTGATCGGTACCGTTAACTGTCTGAACTTCCTCGTAGTGCAGCGTGAGGGTATGTGTTGCGTTGTTGCCGTTGAGCATGGACTTGATCCATTCACCGTTCGTATCATCCTGAAAACGGATGGTTTCGGTCTTATCCCAAGAGGTAGTGAACGCCAATTTTATTTGTATATCCTTGTCTTTGATCTTGTCGGTACACTTAGGGTCGGTGCCTTCAAGCCATATGATATAGGAAAACTTGGTTTCTATGCCTCTGTCAAGAGTCGCAACGGGCGTGCCGCCGAATGAGTATTCGCTGAAGGTGTGAGCGACTTGTCTGCCTGAGCTGATGAAGGCACCCGTGGAACGGTCAACGTCCTCCACAGCAGCGGTATACAGTGTGCTGGAAGTGGGATTGAAGACTATAGGTGTGTTGGGTACTCCGTCTTCAGCCGTAGATGACCATAAAGCCGCCCGCAGCGCTCCCGCCTGTGCGGTGCTGTAATTCTGCTCGTTACTGGACTTTACCATAATGCTGGTTTTTTCTTCGTTAATGTAGAGAGCAGTGTGGTTTTGCTGTGCGGTAAGAGTAAAATCGATTTGAATGTAGTTTTGGTTTTTGTCGCCTACGTTGGCACTGCGAAAGGTCATATTTGCCGTGGTCTGAGAAAAATCCGACCCATCTGTGGGGAAATACAGGTTCATGCCTGTGACCGATGAAGCGGGCGTAAGGTAATTGTCCACTTCCGTAAAGGAGAGTTGGCTGGTACCGGTATCGTTTACGCGTAAGCCCTTGCCGCAGTCCAGCTCGAAGTCGTAGGCGTCGAGCTCGGAGGTTTTGATTGAAAACCATGAAAAAGACATGGTAACAAGCAAAACCGAAACAATAACAAGCGAGATCACGGACAGCAACACTCTTCTTATCGGTTTACGGCAGCGCTTAAAAAACGCTTTGGTCCCGCAAAATGCCGCTTTTGCGCCTTTGCCCATAATCTCACCTCTTTTCTTGATTGGATATGTAATGGTATAAACAGCCTTATTTACGCGAAATAAAGCTTAATGTTAAATTTTCCGCCATCCATGGCGCGGCGTGCCTCGGTATCCGTACCCTCGATCCAGACCTTCATCTTGTATTTGGTGACATAGTAATTGTCTGTAACCGATATATCCGAACCGTTGACAACCAAGCTGATCGGAGACAATTGGTTAGAATAGGTAAAATCAGTAATGTTTACATATTGACCCAAGGATTTCACCTGAACACCACTTTCGGTGGCTGTGCCTCTGGACACGACCGCGTCTTCATCCTCGGGATTCAAAACGACGCCCGAAGAAGTGCCGGTGTAATATGCCGCTTTATAGGTTTCGCCGTTAAACTGCTGACTGGTAACACCTGTGGAAAAGCCCCAGTTTGAAACGTCTCCTTCATTTGGATTTATATCCAAATGGACATCCGGACGGGGCAGCCAAAGAAGCTGACGTTCCGCAGCGTTTCGCGCCGAAGAAGGAGCTCTTTCGCCGTCCGTGACCAACGAGCCGTTCTCCCAAGCCTGATTGACGGAGGTGCAACCTTGACCGATGAGAGAAACCCGAATCGCGCCCACTAAACCGTCGACATTAAAGTTACCGTATTCGCTCTTCTTGCCTTCGGGAACAGTCGATAAACTGCTGCCGCCGGCTTCGGTAGAAGCTACAACCCGTGTTTCAGGCATCAATTTTAATTCCTTATTCTTTGAACGTACGTAAAAATCAAATTCAAGATACTGATACTCCGGCGGATCATTTTCCGGATGCAAACTATGCTGGCGCGCGGAATCAACATTTGACAACGCGTCTGACGCCGAAAGGTTTTCGTTAACCTCTTTACCGCCGTTTTTCCGGACGCTTTCATAGTCATTGGTGACATTGAACTCGGGAACGATCAAATTAACTCCGTCGCCGGTGCAGTCCTTTGTGAACTTGCCGAAATCGACCGGAACCTGGAAAACGACTTCGGAACCAAATACGCCCGGACCGTCCGTCTTGACCGTTCCGTCGGCATTATAAGTTTTGATAGACTGCGCAATATCTATTTCGGACGATTCAGCCTTTACCGAAATGTTAGTGGCGTCAACGGTTTTATACTGTGTAAACCACGCACTGATAGCCACGATGATAACGACAAGCATGACAAGCATCATTATGAAGTTTTTAGTCAAAAGCAAATGCCGCTTGGGGCTTGTCTTTTTCTTCATAGCTTAACCTCTATAAAAATAGATACCGATGATAGATTTGCCGCTCTTTTGCGCCTTGTTATGGAAGTTTTGAGTGACGCTGAAGCCGGCGTCAGATTTTAGGAAGGCGGCAAAATTGCTTATATAGTTTTTGTCTACCGACTTATAAGACAGATATGCACAGCTCTTGTCGGCGTTTGCAAGCAACTGCTTGACCAAATCCTTACATTCGTCAAAGGAAGAGGCGCCGCGAAGGTTTTTGACGACCTCAAGCTTATTATGTCTGCCGTTATAAACGGTGACCTTTTTATTATCCTGAATAAGATAAACGCAGGCAATCTTGCTGTTGTTAGGCAACAAACTCATGTCGGAACCGGCCGCGGCGAGTGACACCGCCTTAAGTTCCTGAACACCCAGCGCACCGACGGGGAAGTCGAACTTGAACGCTCCGTCGTTGCCGCGGTCGATCTTGAGCTCACGCTTATAGAAGGCAGCGGTTTCGTTGGCTTTTCTTTCAGCCTTTTTAGCCTCGCCCTGAGCCTTTTGGACCTCTGTTTTGATCTGCGCTCTCGCCTTCTTCTCGGCTTCTTTCTGCGCAGCTCTTACGCGGCCGTCGGCATCCTTCTGGATACGGGCTTTTTCTGCCTCTTTTTGCTTATCGAGCTTAGCCATCGCCGCCTGGTGGTTGGCTTCAAGCTGCTCAAGCTCTTTTTTATGCTTGTTTTCAAGGTATGCTCTCTCGCCGTCAAAGAGCTTGTTGAGCTCTTCCTCTTTTGCCTTTGCGGCGGCGTTTGCCGCTTCGACATCAGCGGCGCGCTCCTGCTTTTCGGTCGCCAGATCGGCAGCGAGCTGAGCGACGTTATTGTCGAGCTCGGTGATCCTTGCGGTCTGAGTAGCGATGGTGGCGTCACGCTGCGCGAGAGTAGAGGTGAGATCGGTGATCTGCGACTTTGCGGAGGCGATCTCCTGATTGAGTCCTTCGATAGCGGCAAGCTGTGAAGCGATGGTCGCCTCGTGCGCCGCAATTGTCGCTTTTTGCTGAGCGTTTTCCGCCTCAAGGGAAGCGACCCGCTCCTCGAGCATAGCCTTGGTTTTCTCCAGCTCGGCTACATATGCCTCGAGTTCTTCGATGCGTGCCTTCTGCTGAGCTACGATGCCTTCGAGTTCGGCGATACGCGCCTTCTGTTCCTCGATGATACCTTCCAGCTCGACGATCTTCGCCTCGAGCTGAGCCTTGATCTCCTCGAGTTCGGCGACTTTTGCCTGTAATGCCGCTACCTGAGCTTCGAGTTCTGCGATGCGCGCTTCGAGCTCGGCGACCTTTGCCTCGAGTTCGGCGATGCGTTCCTTCGCCTTTATCAGCTCTGCTTTGACCTTTTGCAGCTCGTTTTCGAGTTCCTTTATGCGATCCTCCAGAGCGCGGATGTTACTCTTGAGGGATTCTATGGTCTTGTCGCGCTTTTCGATCTCGCGCTTGAGAGCGGCGATCTCAGCCTTTTGTTCGCGGATGATCTTTTCGCGTTCGCGTATCTCCTGGAGTCTGAGCTTCAGCTCCTCCTTGCGGACGTTTTCGATCATCTCTTCTATCTCTCGGTCGCCCGCCTTGCCGTGACCGGACTTGTTCTCCTGATAGCGTTCCTCAAGGAGACGTCTGAGCGCGGGGTTGGTGGCGATGGTTATCATAAAATGCTGGAAGCCCTGAGAGATGTAAACGGCTTCCTGCACCTCTTTATCCATTTTACCCGAGAAGTCCTTGCCGATGATCTCGTAACCCGGCTTGTTGTAGGCGCCGAGGTAGGTAAACAGATCCAGACCCGCCTTGTAGTTGGGGTTCTTGGTCATCAGGTTGGTTCGGTTGATAGGGGGCTTGACGCGGATGCACTTTTTGAGTGCCTGCATCATATCGGTGCCGAGGAAGGAGTTGAGTTTTTCGCGGATACGGCGTACACGGTCGAAGTCGGAGAGCTTTTCATAGTCCTTGACGTCGAGCTGTGACGCCTCTGCGTCCTTTACCTCGTTGGAATATTCCATTTTAAATGTAACGCGCTGGTTGTTGAGCACGAGGTCGCGCTCCATTTCCACCTTATTATAGGTATCGGTGGGCGCGTCGACCATTTTGCGGTACTTATCGGCAACGAATTCGAGCGCTTTTTCGATAAGCGTTATCAAGAAACGGTTTTCGTAGGTCTCAAAGCTGTCCTCGCGCTCGATGGTCAGCACCTTGTTGGGAGTGACCTTGCCCTTATCGTCGATGTTGTCGATGAAGTTGGTGTGCTGAATGAGGTGCTTTACAGAGTCCTTGTTGATGATTTTAGCTTTGTCGATGCGGTAAACCTCATTATTCTCGATAATGAAGCGGCGCTGCTCGTCGATCGCCTTTTCGATATAGGGAAGCGTGTCCTCGATTTCGGTGACCCACTCCATGTCGATTACCTTTTCATGGAGCTTACCTGAGAGGATGTCCTCTCCCTTATCGTTATCCACCATGTTCGCGGTGAGATAGTTGGCGGTAAAATCGGTAGCGAGGTGCTTTTGCATATATTTATATGAACGGTAGTACTGGTCAAAATTTTCCAAAACAACTTCACCTCGTCTTTGTTTGGTTTACGGTGCACGGTAAATAATTAACGGTGCTTTAAAAGAAGCACCTTGAGGGATGCCGAAGTTGACATCCCGCAAGTAAAAATGTGAGATTAAACAAGCTTCTTGAGCATACGGAGATAATCCTTACACTCATTCATATTCTCTTCGCCGAACAGTTCATCCATATAGGCGATAAGTCCGTCGATCTCGTCGCGGATGTAGGAGAGGTTGAGAGCCTCAAACTTACGCAGTACCTTACGCGCAAGGATGTAGTCCAGACCGTCTACCTCGGTGCCGCCGGTACCGACATAAGCGGGAACATAGTCCTTGATTTGCTTCATAATACGGTTACCGAAAGCTACGCGGAAATGCGCGATGATGTAGTCGTCAACGAGAGCGAGTTTATTGAGCACATCCTGCGAAACAGGATTTTCGGCTTTTGCCTTGTTGAGGATAGCCTCAAAGTGATGGTAGTTTATGACGACAGGCGGAGTGTCGGGCGCCTCGAAAGCAACGCCCTTGTTGTCGATGTTGATAGGCATAGCACGGTCGTATACCTTATCGGTAACGGCGAAGGTCGAGTCATCGTTGTTGATGGTACCGCAGTACCACATATTGGGAGGCAAGGTGAACTTGCCGTTTTGAAGCAGCTTGGGGTCGTTTTTCCACTGGGAGGGAACAAGGTCAACGATCCACTCATCGCGGCGCGGCATTTCGAGGATGGACAACATCTCAGCGAAGTAGTACTCAACACGCGCGATGTTCATTTCATCGAGGATGACCAGATAGACATTCTCGTTGAATCTCGCCTCATACATGGCGCGGAGCAGCTCGGTCTCGTTATACTTCTTGGTAAATTCGTTGAAGTAGCCGAACAGCTCGGAACGGTCACGCCACGAGGGCTGTACCGGTGTGATTACCGACGGGTTGCTGACGTACTTACCAAAGGCGTAAGCCAGCGAGGTTTTACCTGTACCGGAAATACCTTGGAGAACGATCAAACGGGTTGAAGCGAAGGCTGCCACGAAGCGGCGGATCATGGTGATGTCGTAGAACAAGCCAAGACGTGAGCAAGCAAACAAACGGAAGCGGTCGCAGAACTCGGGGAGCGTGATCTCGTTGTCGTATACGGGCGGCTGATAATCTGCCCAGATCTCGTCGAGCTTGGTGAGCTTGAGGAAGCGGATGCCGCCGGTATCCTCGTCCTCTTCTCCCTGACCCTTGTTGAGAGCCTCGATTTCCTCGCCGGTAAGCTCGGAGATCTCGTTGGGATTGAGGCCGATTTGAGAAACCTTCATGGAAAGGATCTTATCTTTTTCGAGATTGAGACGCATTACCTCACGGTTGAGAGCCTGAACCTCTTTTACCAGAGAGCCCGCATCTTTGCGCGCGCGGCGGTTTCTGATGGATTTCTTCAAGGAAACAACTATAAGGAATACGATAAAGCCGAGAACCGCAACCAGCAGCACAATGGCGATGATCGCAATTACCCATGCTACACCGCCCAATGTAGTGGTATAGCGGGTGATGATACTGATGTATTCGGGGATATTGAACGCCCCGAGCATGGTGACAAAACCGTTCCAGATGGAACCGAAGAATTGTCCCAGAAATTGAAAGAGAAATTGAAATACATTATCCATAGTTTTCTCCTTGAAAAATACCGTTTATTTTTGTGCACGGTGCGGGGTGCACGGTGCAGGGTTTCGGGTCGATTGGCTCCAACTCGAAATCGGAGCTTTAAGAAACATTTACTTATGCGCCTGCGGCGCGGGAAAGGCGCGGGCTTAACCCGCCGTTCACAGTGCACTATACACTGTTTACTTATCCATGGGTAACGCTGGAGCAGACGGTACTGCTGATATACCGTATGCTCTTGGTTACACCATAAAACTACTTGGGAGCTGAGGATGTCAACCCCCGACTTCGCACGGAAATCAAGCTTCAGACTCTGAGTCTTGGGACTCTGAGTCTTGGGGCTCTGAGTCTTCGGGCTCCGGATCTTCGGGAGCCTCGGCCTTTTCGCCCTTTTGGGCGGCAAGGTATTCCTCGATAGCCCTTTTCTTCTGTTCCTCGGTGAGCTCGGCGTTGGCGACTGCCGCCTTTGCCTGCTCTATTCCCTTCTCCTTGCTGTACGCCATAGCGTTGAGCACCACGCGGATCGCCTGGTAAATGAAGAAGAGGATCATGGGCAGGAGAATGACGAAGAAGAAGCCCTTTTGAGTTTGCAGGAGATTAATAAAGCCTCCGATTTTCGGGATACGGGTGCCGTGATATACCGCCAAAACATCGTAATAATATTTATTGGGGAACACAATGCTGTTTGAGGGGTCCTGGTCGTAGGTCGAGTTGTTGTCGCCCTTTGTCCAATAGGAACCGTCCTCATTTACCCTGTAAATGCGGTGGGTGACCAGTTCTTTAACACCGTCACCGTTTATATCCTGCTGGAAGGTGATGATGTCGCCCTCCTTAAAGGAATTTGCATTAACATCCTTAACTTTGGAGCAAATTATCAGGTCGTCCTTGTCAAAGCTGTCCTTTTGACTGCCGTGCATGGAGTTTGTTTGGACTCCGATGGGAGATTTGCCGAAAACGTTGGGAACCCCGCCCGACGCTCTGGAGGTCAGTGCCAATGTCAGCGTTAAGGCTGAGAACAACAGCACAATAACAACAAGCACGTCGACAATGATATTGATGACTTTTCTCACTTTTGAATTCATTTTGGGGTTTCCTCATTTCCTGATATTATTGAAAAGCAAGCTTGCCCTGTGCTGTCAGGGCACTCGCTTTTCAGTCCCCCGCGCCGAGCCGATCCCGGCGCGGGGCGCAATAAATTTAATTAAAGAATGTTACGTAATAAAACGTTAGGTTATATTACATATCGGTAGCGGTAAACTCAACAGTTACGTTAGCAACAGCCTCTTTGTTTCCGTCTACGCACTGAGCATCAGTTCCCTCGAACCAAAGAACGAGTGTGTAATGGATACCTTCGTCAGTAGCTGCAGCAGATGCAACAGCGGGAGTAGCGGTTACGGTTTTGGCAGTGCCGAACGCGATGGAAGAAACATCAGTGGTTGTTCCGGCAGTCGCACCGCTGATAGCTGCAGTTGTTTCAACAGCGTTAGAGAAAGTCTGGCTGTTAGTAGTGGTGCTGTTATCAATCAGATAAGCACGAACAAACGTCTTAGCGTTGTTGGTTGTACCGGTATCCTCAACCTTTACAGTCGCAGATACGCCGTGGGATACACGCTTGGTACCTTCCTGAGCTGATCTTACCCATACATCAAAGGTCTTGAAGTAGGCGTTCTGAGCGTCAGTGGAAGGAGTCAGGTTGGTGTCCTTGTAAGCGCCAGTCCATCCGCCGCCAGGAGAATCGATGTTACCGGAAGGAACAAATCCATGGTTGGTTTGAGACGCATCAGGAACCCACGAAACGGGCTTGATCTCTGTGGTACCGGAGAAGCTTACTCTTGTGGGGCTATAGTTAGCGTCAGCCTCTTTTGAAATTTCAAGACCGGCTGCAGCGATAGCTTTTACCTGCATTGTGTCAGCCTTAACGGTCTTAGAGATTGAGAACCATGCGTAGGTCGCGGAGCCAAGAGCTACGAGAGCAACCAAAAGCATTGCGATCGAGGAAATAAGCATCCTCTTTCTAGATTTTGTCATAGAGAAATCCTCCTTAAAATTTTTTTGCCGTTTTTCGGCAGTTTTTATTCTATCGCAGTTTTCGCGCGCGTCCAGCATCCACGCTTGAAAACCAATGATACAAGTTTACTTGACGTCGGGCACGACGTCGAATACCATATGAGAGCGAACGGTGCCGCCTCGGATATCGTCAACGCACTGAGGGTCGTTGCCCTCGATCCAAATGACGACGGTGTATTTGTCGACCTCACCCGCCTTTAAAGGCGTTGCCTGCGCGGTGTAGACGGTTTTGTCATCTACAAACGCCGTAGCGTCCTCCTCGGGCTTTGAGCGGTCGTCATACTGACCCTTGGCAAACACCTGATCCTCGCCGTTGCGGTAGATTTGGAAGCGTACCGCTTCGTCGGCGGACTTGGTGGCGCCCGTGATATTGAAGGTAGTGTTGTATTCGAGATCCTTCTCGCCGGTATTCTTCAAATAGAAGGTGTAGGCGAGGTAGTTTTCTCCGTTGTGCTGACCGTCCTTTTCGTCATCCACGCCCGCGGGGATCCAGTCCTTGGTGATGTTGGTGACGTCCTTGATAACTCCGCCGTTGAGGTTGACCTTTACTCCGTCCTCAAAATCAGCGTTTTCGCAGAGCATGATGGTTTTGCCGTCATACACCTTGCCGACCGAGATGGTGAGGTCGCCCCATTGGGTGCGGAGCATTGAAACGATATATAGCACAATGAGTGTTCCGAGCAGAGCCGCAAGGATGATGGCGTAGCGCTTTTTGCGCTTTTTCGCGTCTGCCACCGCCTTTGCGTTCTCCTGCGAATGGAAGTGGTCGTATACGGAGGAGTTTTTATCCTTCGCTGCCTGGACTTCATGCTTGAAACCGAGATCGGCGACCTCCTCGGGAGTTACGGGATTATTCTTTTTTCCGAAAGCCAAGGTGCTGCACCTCCGTTTGTTGTGGATTATTGAATGATGTGGTTATGTAATAGGTTCGCCGTGCTCGTTGCAGGCAACGAAAGAAAGCTCGACAGACATCTGCGCGCCCTTGACGTCGTCGTCACACTGGGGATCTTCGCCCTCCATCCACAAGCGGAGCGTGACCTCCTTGGGTTCAAGCGCATTGAGGTGGAAAAGCTGATTTTCAGCGCCGTAGACCATCGTGCCGCCGGGAAGATCGAAAGTTGTCAGGGATGTGACCTGCGCACCTTTGTTAGGCTCCCAGGTTTTGTAGCTGTTGTCGTTGTCGTTGGCGTCGAAGCTCATGCGCACAGCCTGCACGATCTCGCTTTGAGGCGCCGGGGAACTGGAGGTGATGCGGGTAGTGCCGACTCCGTTGCCGTCGTCGTTGTTGTTGCCCTCGGTGGTGAGGTGGACGTACATATCGCAGGTGCCGATGAACCAGCACTTGAACTCAAGATAGGTGCCCTGCTCGTTTTCCTTGACCTCCTGCCCCCTTTGATAGGTAAAGGTGGTGCCGTTGTTGGTGGTGACGGGAGCAAGGAGCAGGTCGTTGAGCGTGGTGTTGTATTTGCCGAGATAGCTGTTGACCATCTCATTAGTGATTATATTGGTGTATTTTTCCAAGTCCGTGCCGTGGTTTTCCATGGAAACCTTGAGCTGTTGCCCCGTGCTGATGTTGATTTCAAACACCTTGACACCCGCGAAGGTGTTGACGGTGAACCACGCGACGGTGGAGGTGACCATGGAGAGCACCGTGATGAGGGCAACAAAGATAATCATTCTTTTGCGCCGTTTATGGGGCACTTTGTCACTGACCAAACGGTCAACCGCTTTTTTAAACAGTCCCATTGTCATCACTCCTTTTGCTTTTTACGTATTTAGCCTTTTATACACTTTAAATTTTACTATTTTTTACAACGCAAATCAATTATTTTCGTATAAAAAGTATATTTTCGTATGGATTGACAAAATATTCGTGACGCTTTTGTGCAAGTTATTTGATAGTTTTGTGATATAATGCTTTCGCAGTTTGACTAAAGGGTGTGGCTTTGCCTAGATTTTCACTTTTTCGGACAAAACAACAGCGGAGCCGACTTACACAGTCGGCTCCGCAGGAGTTTTGACTTATTTTCAAGCGTCGCGTCCGCAGCACTTTTTGTACTTTTTGCCGCTGCCGCAGGGACAGGGGTCGTTTCTGCCGACCTTTTTGCCCTTGCGGACGGTTTTGTTTTGGGTGTCGGTGCCGTCGCCCGAGGTCTGAGTGGGCTTTGCCACCTGCTCGCGCTTGAGCGCCGCCTGCACGGCGTTGGGCTGAGGCTTCTCCTCGCCCTTGTTAAGCATGACCTGATGGGCTGCCGCCGCCTGCTTTTCCGCCGCCTTGCGCGCGGCTTCTATCGCCTCCTGGCGCTTCTGGATCTCATATACGCGCTTGGGCATGATGAGCATGAGCTTGACGGTGTCCTCGCGGATGTTCTCGATCATCTCGTCAAACATATCGAAGCCCTCAAGACGGTACTCTACGACGGGGTCGTGCTGACCGTAGGAGCGCAGGTGGATGCCCGACTTGAGCTGATCCATCGCGTCGATATGATCCATCCAGTGGGTGTCAACGCTCTTGAGCAGGTAGACGCGCTCCATTTCGCGGATGGTCTCCGCCGGAAGCAGCTCGTCGTTCGCCTTGAAGATGGCGAGCGCGTCGTCCTTTATCATCTGACCGATCTCGTCGGCGTCCATTTCCTCAAGGTCGTCGGCGTCGAGCTTGTATTTCTCCTCGTCGGTGATTATCCAGCCCTTGTAGTACTCAACAAGGCTCTGGTAATTCCAGTTTTCCTTGTCGCCCTCGGGCAGGTAGTGGGTAACGGAGGTGTCGATGGTGTCGTTGAGCATCTTGAGCACGGTGTCGTGAAGGTCCTCGCCGTTGAGCACCTGGTCTCGCTGACCGTAGATGATCTCACGCTGGCGGTTGAGCACGTCATCGTACTGGAGGACGTCCTTACGTATGCCGAAGTTGCGCAGCTCTACCTTTTCCTGAGAGTTCTCGATGATGTTGGTGAGCATTTTGTTTTCGATGGGCGTGTCCTCATCGACGTTCATGCGGTCCATCATCGCCTTCATGCGGTCGCCGCCGAAGAGTCGCATCAGGTCGTCCTCGGTGGAGAGGAAGAAGCGGCTGACGCCCGGGTCGCCCTGACGACCGGAACGGCCGCGCAGCTGGTTGTCGATTCGGCGGGACTCGTGGCGCTCGGTGCCGATTATCATCAAGCCGCCCGCTTCGCGCACCTGATCGGCTTCGTCCTTGATCTCGTCCTTATATTTTTCGTTAAGCTCCCGGAAGGTCTTTCTCGCTTCGAGGATCTCCTCGTTATCTGTCTCGGCGTAACCGGTAGCCTCCTCTATCAGCTCCTCGGGATAGCCCTGCTTGCGCATGGATGCCTTTGCCATATACTCGGCATTACCGCCGAGTATGATGTCGGTTCCGCGGCCCGCCATGTTGGTGGCTATGGTAACGGCGCCGAATTTACCCGCCTGCGCGATTATCTCGGCTTCCTTCTCGTGCTGCTTGGCGTTGAGCACATTGTGCTTGATGCCGCGGCGCTTGAGCATCTTTGATAGGTGCTCGGACTTTTCTATGGAGATGGTGCCGACCAGCACGGGCTGACCCTTTTCGTGCACCTCGACTATCTGGTCGATAACGGCATTGAACTTGCCGTTTTCGGTCTTAAATACGGAGTCGGGCATATCGATGCGGATAACGGGCTTGTTGGTGGGTATCTCAACAACGTCGAGCTTGTAAATCTCCTGAAATTCCTCGGACTCGGTCTGACCTGTACCGGTCATGCCCGAGAGCTTTTTGTAAAGGCGGAAATAGTTTTGGAAGGTGATGGTGGCAAGGGTCTTGCTCTCGCTCTGCACCTTAACGCCTTCCTTGGCTTCGATAGCCTGATGCAGACCCTCGTTGAAGCGTCTGCCGTACATAAGACGGCCGGTAAATTCGTCGACGATGATTACCTCGCCGTCCTTGACTACATAGTCGACGTCGAGCTTCATAACGCCGTTTGCCTTGATAGCCTGGTTGACGTGGTGCTGGAGCGTGAGGTTTTCGGGGTCGGTGAGGTTGTCGATGCCGAAGTATTCCTCCGCCTTTTTAACGCCGAGCTGGGTGAGGGTAGCGGTCTTTTGCTTTTCATCCACGACGTAATCTATGCCGTTTTCGGCGTAGTAGGCGTCCATGTCCTCCTTGGAGTCGATCTCGGTGAAGCGCTCCAGCTTCAGGGTCTTGGCAAGGCGGTCCGCCTTTTCATAGAGGTCGGTGGATTTGTCGCCCTTGCCCGAGATGATGAGAGGGGTACGCGCTTCGTCTATCAGGATGGAGTCGACCTCGTCGACGATGGCGAAGGCGTGGCCGCGCTGCACCTTGTTTTCTTTATAAACGACCATGTTGTCGCGCAGGTAGTCAAAGCCCAGCTCGTTGTTGGTGCCGTAGGTGATGTCGGCGTTGTAGGCTTCCTTTCTGCCGTCGTTGTCGAGGTCATGGACGATAAGACCGACCTTTAGACCGAGGTACTTGTAGAGCTTGCCCATCCACTCGGAGTCGCGGCGGGCAAGGTAGTCGTTGACGGTGACTATGTGTACGCCGTCGCCCGTGAGCGCGTTGAGGTAGGCGGGCAGGGTCGCCACCAGAGTTTTACCTTCACCTGTTTTCATTTCGGCGATACGTCCCTGATGGAGCACCACGCCGCCGACCACCTGTACGGGGAAGTGCTTCATGCCCAGCACGCGCCAGCTTGCCTCGCGGCAGACTGCAAATGCGTCGGGCAGGATGTCGTCGGTGGTTTCGCCGTTAGCAAGGCGTTCTTTGAGGAGCGCCGTTTGGTTTTTCAGTTCGCTCTCCGACATTTCAGCGTATTTGCTCTCCAGCGCGAGCACCTTGTCCGCTATGGGCTGGACACGCTTTACCTCGCGTTTGCTGTAATTGCCGAACAGCGCTTTTAAAAAGTTTGCCATGGAATGATTTCCTTTCTATATTAAATGTATAATATACTGTTAATAACCTCTGACAGCCTTTGCCGCCTGAGCCATAGCCGCGTCCACTATGGGACGGGCGGTGTTGTCGCCGATTCCGTTGGTGCGCGCCACAACGCAGGCAAAGGCGAGCGGACAGTCGGCTTCGGTGGAATAGCCCACGAACCACGCGTTGTTGATGTTGTTTGAAACGTCTATCTCCGCGGTGCCGGTTTTGGCATGAGCGTTGACGCCGCCGAGCGTGTAGGAGGGCATGACGTCGTCTACCTTCTGCGCGGTGTCGGAGTTGATAAGGTTATGGGACTCGTTATGCTTTATGCCCATCATTTCCAAAATTCCGCCCGTACCGCTCTTGATATATGTTGGGTTCATGGCGGAGCCGCGGTTAGCAATAGCTCCGCAGATGACCGCCATCTGCATAGGATTGACCTTGTCCTCATACTCGTCAAAGCCCTGTCCGATACCGGTCCACGCCAGCACGTTATCGTCCGTTTCTGGCGCCTTGTAGTGACCCTTGGCTGTGGGGGTGTCGTCGACGTTGAAGGAGCTGTTTATGCCTATCTTATCCGCCATCGACTGCATTTTTTCGGGGCCGACGTCGAGCGCCAGATGCGCGAAGGCGATGTTGCACGATTCCGACATGGCGCGCCTGAGGTCGACGCTGCCGTGAGGCATCCAGCCGTAGCAGTGCACGTCGCTGCTGCCGAAGGTCTCGGTGCCGTTGCAGTAGCAGATAGACGGCTGACTTAGCAGCGGAGCGTTGTTTTCAAGCGCCGCCGCCGCGGTGACTATCTTGAATATGGAGCCGGGCGTGAAGGCGGACGACAGCACGTTGTCCAGATAAACGCCGTCGTACTCGCTCTGGTTCTCCTCGGTTATCTCGGGAGGGTTCTGCGGGTCGTAGCTCGGGTTGCTGACCGAGCAGATAACCTCGCCCGTCTTGTAGTTGTAAATGACGCAGGCGCCTTTGCAGCCCGTAGTCTCCAGCGCCTCATAAGCGGTCTTGCAGGTGGGGGCGTCCACAGTGAGGGTGATGTCGCGCGAGGTGCGCATGGACTGCGGCATATTAAGTCCCCAGATAAGGCTGTAATTGGTGAGCAGCGAGCGGTACTTGCTCTGCACCGCCGTGGAGATATTCAGGCTGTTGTCGCCCACCGTATGGAGCAGCGCGCGCCGCACGCCCTCGTCGCCGTTGTACATCCGTTCGCCGTCTACGGTCTCGGCGAGAACGTTGCCGTTGCGGTCAAGTATCTTGCCCGCTTCTTCCAGGCCGCTTGAGCCGGAAACATGGGCATTGTAGGGCTGGGCTATCCAATCCTTGGCACCCATCACCAGTTCTACGGTAAAGAAGCCGATGCCCACGATAAACGCGATTGTAAATATCAGCACCAGTGTGCTGCGTCGTAAGATTCGTTTCATATACCCACCGCCTTTCAAAAGGAGTTGAGAGTTGATGAAAAAGGTAAAGAGCCGCGTTTCGTTTGAGAAACGCTCTTGACCTCAGATAAAACGCCCTAGCGCTTTATCGAATATGTGCGTTCATCCGCCGCCTTTATGAATGCCAGCAGTCCCCAGCAGGAGATTATGCTGGAACCGCCCGAGCTGATGAACGGGAAGGTGACGCCCGTGAGGGGCAGAATGTCGGTAGCGCCGAAAATATTGAGCGAAAGCTGCACCACCAAAAGTCCCGCGGCGCAGCAGGACGAGATGGAGTAGAAGGTGCTGCGGGTGCGGGTGGCTATGGCGCGCGCGTATATCATCAGCAGCGCCACCGCGAGCGCGATGACAATGGCGACTATTACGCCCATTTCCTCGGACACCAAACCGAACACCAAGTCGCTTTCCGAGGCGAAATACTGCTTGAAATAGCCGTTGCCGATGCCTACGCCGAACAGTCCGCCGCTGGCGACATAGGTCAGCACGCGCACCTGCTGGTAGCCGCCGGGGTCGTTGGCGTATTCCCAAACGTGTCGCCACGCCTCAAAGCGGCTTGCGACGTAGGGTTTGAATCGCAGCACGATGACCACGCCGAACACCGCCGCCGCCACCGCGAGGATGACGGTTTTGATGTCGCCCGAACGCATGAACGCGATGAGCAGGAAGGTCACGAAGAAGATGAGCGCGGTGCCGAAGTCGCCCATGAGGGCGCAGAGTCCCACACATACTATGGAAAAGATGATGAACTCTATCAGGTTGCGCTTTGTCTGCAATTTATCCAGCGCGCCCGCGCCTATAAAAATGAAAATGGTTTTTACGAACTCAGAGGGCTGGAAGGATATTGAGCCGATGTACACCCAGTTGGCGGCGCCGTTGGTCACCTTGCCCAGCAGGATGCTCGTAGACAGGAACACCACCGCCGCGATCATCACGGGGATGCGAATTTTGTCGCTGCGGTCGGGGTCCTCAATAAACTTGATGATAACGCAGTAAAGCGCTATACCGATGCCCGAAGCGATAAGCTGCACATAGGCGGAGCGCTCGACCTGGCGCACCAGCATCATTACGCCGATGCCCGTTAGGAACAGCCCCAGTGCCTCAAGCTCGAAGTTGACGCGCCTGAGCGCGAAATAAGAAACGGAAAAGAAGCCCCATTCCACTGCCGCCAGGGCAAAAAAGAGTACCAGCGGCGAGTAGACGTTTGTGCCGTCGTTCCAGAACATAGCCTCGACCGCCATGAACAGATGGAACAGCGTGACCATGAGCATCAGCTTCCACGCCTGGATAGCGGGCTTGTCGCTGACCTTGGAGAAAAACCAGTTGGTGCGCAGCGGAGAGGTGAAGTCATCGCCGCGCTTGAGCTGATACTCGGTGTTGCCTACCGTGATTATGTCGTCGATAAGCACCTGCGCGCGTCCGTTAACACGCACGCCGTTGACGAAGGTGCCCGTAAGGGAACCGACGTCCGAGATAAACCAGCCCGCGCTGCGGCGCAGCAGCACGCAGTGATTGCGGGACACCGAAAGGTCGTTGACGATTATGTCGCTCGCCTTGCTGCGTCCTATGGAATTTTCCCAGAAAACTACGGGTATCATGCCGCCCGTGTTTGGGTTATAAAGAGAAACAAGCGGCTTCTCCGGACGTCTGCGGCGGCGCATAGCCGCGTAGCATTGATATACGATCACGATCGCGAACAGGGGCATAAGCATGCGCAGACCCACAACGCCCGCGTCAAATACAACTGACGTATCAAACAAAAGCCGGACCTCCTTATTATTCAGATAGCTATACATATTAGATAATACCGCAAGTGGAAGAAAAAGTCAAGTGTTTCGGCGCGGCTACGGAAACCGTCATCCGCACAGCTGAACATCAATGTTTCGGTAATGCCGCAGGGGCGCACCCGTGTATGCGCCCGAAAATGCTGCAGAGGTTCATTGTTTGTGCAAAGGTTTTCCTAAAGATTTCCAGTTTTCAATTCAAAAAAGAGCGCCCCGCCGTGAAAGCGAAGCGCTTTGCTTTATATTATGATGGAACTTTGATGTTTGTCCAGTCGTCGACGTCGCATTGACCGTCTGAATTGCATCCCACCGCAACGACCGTTCCGTCTGATTTCAAGCCGACAGTATGATAATGACCTGCACTGACAGCGACGATGTCTTTCCAATCGCCAACGTCGCATTGATCGTATAAATAGCCTCCCGCCGCAACGACCGTTCCGTCTGCTTTCAAGCCGACAGTATGATAAGAACCTGCACTGACAGCGACAATATTTTTCCAATCGCTGACGTCGCATTGACCGTATAAATTGCTTCCCACCGCAACGACCGTTCCGTCTGATTTTAAGCCGACAGTGTGCTCCCATCCCGCACTTACCGCGACGATGTCTTTCCAAGCGCTGACATCACATTGACCATAGTCATTATTACCTGTTGCAACGACCGTTCCGTCTGATTTCAAGCCGACAGTGTGAACACTTCCCGCACTTACCGCGACAATGTCTTTCCAAGCGCTGACATCACATTGACCATAGTCATTATTACCTGTTGCGATGACCGTTCCGTCTGATTTTAAGCCGACAGTGTGATCAGTTCCCGCACTTACCGCAACGATGTCTTTCCAAGCGCTGACATCACATTGACCATGGTCATTATAACCTGTTGCGATGACCGTACCGTTTGTTTTCAGACCGACAGTGTGATAATCGCCAGCGCTTACCGCAACAATATCCTTCCAATCGTTGACGTCGCATTGACCGCCATTATTACATCCCGTCGCAACAACCGTACCATATGCTTTCAGTCCGACAGTGTCCCATTCCCCCGCACCGATCGTTGTCTGCGCCGGCAGCTTTTCGCGTATAGCTTGCAACTCGCTTTTGCTCAATGATGCTTTCGGGATAAATAGCATTAGACACACCACTGCTACGACGATAACCAACGTAATAGCAACGATTGAAATGATCTCCGCCTTTTTACCACGCTTTTTGGGCGGGTCTTTCTTGACCGGCGCGGGCTGCGGCTTGACCGGATCGGGCTGCGGCGTGAACGGTGTGTCTGCCGCGACCGTGCGGTTTTTGTCCTCTGCTTCCGGCTGTTTCGGCAAGGGAGGCGCAGGCGTGGATTTTTCCTTCTCGACAGGTTTTTCCGCCGGCTTATCGCTCAAAGCCGTCTCCGCGGCTTCGATCAGCTCTCTCACGCTTTGCAGGCGGTCTTGCGGCTGAACGGCAAGCCCTTTCATCAGAACGGCTTCCGGGCCTGCGGAGATTTCCGCTCCCAGAGTCGAGGGCTTTTGCAGGTCGTCCGCAGTAACGCGGTCAAGGGAGTCGACAGGGGTGACGTCCGTGATACATTTATATAAGGTCGCGCACAAAGCGTAGACGTCCGTCCAAGGTCCCTGCTTGCCTCGGCGGCTGTACTGCTCAAAGGGCGCGAAGCCCGGCTTGAGCACCACCGAAAGCGAACGAGACATTTCCTGCGAAAACTGCCGCGCCGCGCCGAAGTCCATCAGCTTGACGCCGCCGTCGCTGAGCACCATGATGTTATCGGGCGAAATGTCGCGGTGGATGATATTCTCCGCGTGCATTTTTTCGAGCGAACGCATAACGGGCAGCAGCATTTTG
>CADBHB010000014.1 GCA_902794395.1 uncultured Ruminococcus sp. | reverse complement strand
GAAACGTGACGTTTCATCCATTCCGCCTTTGGAAAGCTTTTCTGTGACAAAAAGATTCTGCAACGGCGGAGCCGGACAAAAGATAAAACAAAACCGTATACATAAAGCCTTTGAAAACGGCAAGGCGTTCATCCCGTTCATAACCTGCGGCGACCCCGATCTTGAAACGACTGCGGCGGCGGTAAGAGCGGCTGTTAAGAGCGGCGCTGATCTGATCGAGCTGGGTATCCCCTTCTCCGATCCGACCGCCGAAGGTCCCGTCATCCAAGGCGCGAATATCCGCGCGCTGAAGGGTGGTGTGAATACAAACAAGATATTTGAGCTCGTCAGAGAACTTCGCACCGACGTGACCGTGCCGATAGTCTTTATGACCTATGCGAACGTCGTGTTCTCCTACGGTGCAGAAAAATTCATCTCCACCTGCGCCGAGATCGGGATCGACGGATTGATCCTTCCCGACATCCCGTTTGAAGAAAAGGATGAATTCCTGCCTATCTGCCGCAAATACGGCGTGGCGCTGATCTCGCTTATCGCGCCGACCTCTGAGAACCGCATCGGTATGATCGCCAAGGAAGCGGAGGGCTTTATCTACCTCGTTTCAAGCCTCGGCGTAACGGGAATGAGGAGCGAAATAAACACAGACCTCGAGTCGATAGTCAAAATCATCAGAGAGAATACAAGCGTTCCCTGCGCGATCGGCTTCGGCATTTCCACCCCACAGCAGGCAAAGAAAATGTCAGCCATAGCAGATGGCGCGATTGTCGGCTCGGCGATCATCAAATTTTTGGAGCGATACGGCAGTGACGCGCCAAAGTATATCGGCGAATATGTCAAGGAGATGAAGGACGCGGTATCAGGCACCTGACGGGAGATTACAATGCGCGAGTCTACGAATGTATTTCATAATAATTCCCGAGGAAGCTGAATTCGGGCATTTCTTCGCTGAGTTTGGAAAGTAGGTTTGTAACTCCCTCGCTTTTGACGCTTCCCGAGAAATCCAGATAGAAAAGATACTCGAAATTGAACTTCCTGTTGAAATCTGAACCCCGGAGGTTTCGGACATCAACAGGAAGTTTTTTTGTCAGATTTTATGCGGGTTTCTTTCGTAGTGTGCGCTTTATGTATATAGTCTTTCTTATTGATGGTGATCCTTTAAGTATTATTTAAGCTTTGGATAGTATTGTTTGGATAACAAAACATTTTTCATAAAGTACTTATTTTTAATCACGCGAAATTCATTTTCCGATCTACCATAATCAAAAAACAGGAGGAGAAATCAATATGAAAAGAAATCTGTCACTGCCTGTCAAATTATTATGCGCTATATTAGCTTTGGCAATATGTTTGCCGCTTGCAGCGTGCAGCGGTTTCGGAAGTTCTTCCGGCAACAGCAGTACGTCTGATGAAGCAAAAACAACGGAGGCGGGTTATGCAGGAAAGCTTTTTGATACGGACAGCGTCCACGAGATCAACATCACTATTACGGATGAAGACTGGGCAGACCTTAAGAATAATCCAACAGCAAAAACCAAGTATAAAACGGATATTACCATAGACGGTGAGACCGTTAAGGATGTTTCCTTTGCCACAAAGGGCAACACCAGTCTTACCGCTGTCGCGGAGGATGAAAACAGCGACCGATACAGCTTCAAGGTCAACTTCGGCAAGTATGTAGACGGTCAGACCTACTATGGGCTGAACAAGCTCAACCTCAATAATATCTATGCCGACGCGACTTATATGAAGGATTATCTCAGCTATGAGATCTTCCGTCAGGCGGGCGTAGAATCCCCCCTTGTCAGCTATGTGTGGCTTAAGATAAACGGCGAGGATCACGGTTTGTATATCGCGATCGAGGACGTAAGCGAGAGCTATCTCGAACGCACGCACAACGGTGAGGGCGAGCTTTATAAGCCCGAAACAGAGCAGTTTGAAAATATGGCGAAGGGCGGCGGTCAGCCGAATGATAACAACGGCGACACACCCGAACCGCCGAGCGGAGAAATGACGCCGCCCAGCGGCTTTGATCCGAACAACTCAGCTAACGGCGAAATGCCGACTATGCCCGAAGACGCCGGGATGCCATCAATGCCGGAAGGCGCAACGCCTCCCGATATGCCGCAGGGCGGAGGCGGATTCGGTTCCAATGCATCGGGAGCGGATCTGAAATATACGGATGATAATACCGACAGCTATTCCGACATCTTTGACAACGACGAGACCGACGCCGACAAAGAAAGCAATCAACGCGTTATCGCTGCGCTGAAAGCTCTTTCACAGGGCGACGATATCGAGAGCTATATTGACACAGACGAGGTTATACGGTACTTTGCGGCGCACAACTTTGTGCTGAATTATGACAGCTACACAGGCAATATGCTGCATAACTATTATCTTTATGAAAATAACGGCAAGCTGAGTATGCTGCCATGGGACTATAACCTCGCGTTCGGAGCCTTCGGCGGAGAACAGGGAGGCAAGCCGGGCGACAGCGAAAACGGTTCATCAAACTCGACCTCACTGGTAAACACGGGAATCGACACACCTTTGAGCGGTTCTCAGGAAAGCGACCGTCCGATGTGGAGCTGGATCACGTCAGACGAGAAGTATCTTGAGCAGTATCACAGCGTTTACAGCGAGCTTCTTAAATACTTTGAGTCGGGTGATTTTGGCACAGAGGCAGACCGTATCTATAATATGATACTGCCATATGTCGAGAAGGATACCTCCGCTTTCTACAACGCGGAGCAGTTCAAGACCGCATATGAAACCTTGAAGGATTTTTGCAGTCTGCGCGCCGAAAGCATTCGCAAACAGCTTGACGGAACATTGTCAACTAAAACGACAGAGCAAAAGGATTCCGAAAAGGTCGACGCTTCGTCTGTTACAATCAGCGATATGGGAACTCACGATATGGGAAAAGATAACAAAGGTTCATCCGGACAGAATATGACGCCGCCGAATATGCCAAATACAAGTGGAACAGACAGTAAAGGTAATCAACAAGAGCAATTTTAATTGAATCGTCTATTGAAATCCGAACCCCCGAAGTTTGGACTCAATAGACGATTGCTTATTTTGCCAAATTTTATGCGGTTTTTCTGACAGCTCTTATAAAATATTTATTTGGACTGAAAAACCAAAATCGCAAAAAAACGAAATCGAAAAATGTAAAATGAATGAATACGAACCCTTGAGTGACCGAATTCTACTCGGCGTTTTCCGCTTGGTTACTGAAATATTCCGCTTCCTTCTGAGACGGAGTCTTGTATTTGTTCTTTGAGTGAGGGCGCTCGTCGTTATAAAACCGAATGTATTCTTTTGCTGCATGAGCTGTCTCACCATTCCCTCGCTCACACGTACACCGCGTGACTTCAAAACAGCTGTGATTTTAGGCGATCCGAAGACCTGCCTGTTATCGTCATATATTTCCTGTATTTGTTCCCGTATAATCTCACAGCGGTGAGAGCACCATGAATTATCTCTTTTGTTGCGTTTAATATACCGAACTGTTTTTCGGATAAATCAAAACGGTCAGGCGCGTTATCGCACCTGACCGTCTACTATTATACAGAATACTTTGCTTGATATGCGGTCTGCAGATCCTCTATGGTTTCGGCAACCTCGTCCGCGTTGTCGATTTTAAAAATGTAAGTGATCTTAGTACCACCCAACAGCAAACATCCCTTTTTTACACCAACGTAAACTATCTGATTATAGTCCATATTGATTTTTTGGCTTTTTTGACTGCATATACCGAAAACGCCCGCTTCGGTAACATTCAGCTCTGTTGCCTTAAATACCTTTAATTTTCTTATCAAATCTCCGCACCCGAATAAAAACGCAACTATACTTAGGCCTAACGCATAACGTGCGCGCACGTAATATGCCTTGGAAAACGGCCAAAAACATAGCAATATACCAAAAACAACCATGGTGATGAGTTCGACCATATCCTTGAGAACAACACTACGAAGATGTGTTCTTCCTGCCGTAACGCTTAACAGCACCGGATAGTTAGCCGGGTCGTTTTTCCTTTCCGTTCTTTTTTCAAAAAGCTCTCGTTCTTTTTCTTTTTGATCTTCCGAAGCATTTTTTCTTTGCTGTGCTTCAGCTATGGTTTTTTCGGGAGCTGAGCGGTAGGCGCTGTGCAGAGCCTTGATTCTCTCGGCGAATACGCACGCGTTTTCAATATTAAATAAAAAGCGCGTCGAGCCCGAGTTGATAAACAAAGTTGAGTTGTCCGGGCTGTCTATGCTGTCGATATGGGCATAGTCAAGGTTGATACTGCGGCTTACGAAGCCCCTTCCGGTGCCTCCGGCGCCGTAAACGCCTATCTCGTTTATGTTCAGTTTTGTAGCCGCGATCATATTCCTATGCTTTACGGAAAAAATGATCGAAATGATTGCCAACGGCAAAAGGAAAAATAAAACAAATGACGATAGAGTTTTAAAAGCAACATCACCGATAATATTGCCGGCAAAAGAAAGTATCGCACTCACGGAAGTGAACACAATGGAAATTATTAAGAATACTATTGCCTTTTTGAGTTTTTCCCGACTGTACTCGACGCTGAACAGCACCGGATACTTCGACGGCACCGGATACTGAGGGCGGTTCTGCGGCTGAACGGGCTGAACGGGCTGCCTGTCCTGACCCCGATACGGCGGCTGCGGCGCGCTCGGTCTTTCGCCAAAAGACTCCTGCGGTTCAGCGCCGTAGATGTTGTTATCGAATGGATCGTCCATAATTATCCTCCCGTGATGTATTTCCTATATTATAACTCTGATAGCCGATAAAAGCAACCGATAACCGCCTATAATTAAGACGACGATGGAAAAACAGAGAAATAATCCACATAGATTCCACGATTATTCCCAATACATTCCCATTCCGGCGTTTATGATAGTACCATCAAAACCAAAGGACTTGATTTTATGGTACGAACAAAGCAAAAGATACAAACGGTGTTTTTCGCATTGGGCACAGTTTGCGGCATAACCGTGTACACAGAGGAGGACAAAGCGGCGGCTGGAGAGGCAAAGGCGAGGGTATTTGAGCTTCACCAAAAACTGAACGCCTACGATGAGAACAGCGAGATTTCGCGGATAAATCAAAATGCCGGACTTCGTTTTACCGCGGTGAGCAACGATACGCTTTCGATCATCAGGCGGTCTGCGGCGTTTTCCGAACAGACGAACGGCTTGTTTGATATTACCTCAACGCCGGTTTCGCAGCTTTGGAAGGATCATATCAAGGCGCAGATATTGCCGCTTGAGTATGAACGCCGAAAAGCGGCGGCGTTGGTAAATCACCGCGATATTCTGATTGACGGCGACGCCGTCATGCTGAAACGCAGAGGACAGAAGATAGACCTTGGCGCGATAGCTAAGGGTCATGCCGCCGATGAAGTCCGCCGGATACTGTCTGCGCGCGGCGCAAAAAACGCGCTGATAAACCTCGGCGGCACGGTGGTCACGATAGGCGAAGCACAGGCTGTAGGTATACAAAACCCGTTTGAAAAAACAGGTACGGCTTTTGCAACTGTTTCCGTCAGGAACAAGGCGGTCGTCAGCTCCGGCTTATACGAGCAGGGATTTACGCAAGACGGCAGGACCTACCATCATATAATCGACCCGAAAACAGGCTTTCCGTCAGATTCCGAATTGGCGGGTATAACACTGGTAGGAAAAAACGCCGAGCTTTCGGACGCACTGAGCACAGCCGCGTTTATGCTTTCCGTTTCCGAGGCAACAGAGCTTTTGCGGCGGTTTAGCACAGAAGCGGTTTTCATCACGAAAGACGGCAGCGTATACATCACCGAAGGTTTAAAAAACAACTTTGCGTTCATAGAGAAAGGAGCGAAGTGATATGAAGCATACACAAAACAACAAACGGAAGATACATCCCGTCGCGGTCATACGCGCGGTCATACAGCTTGCGGCGTTTATCCTTGTGCCGGGACTGTTCATCACGGTTTTCGGCGCGATCGGCGAGCTTTTCACCTCGCTGCTCGGCGGCACTTTTACTTGGGGCGAACAGGCTGTCAATCTGATGATGATCGCCGCCGTGTTCCTCGTCACCGTCATCTGGGGCAGGGTGTTCTGCGGCTTTCTCTGTTCCTTCGGCGCCATGCAAGACCCACTGTGGTCGGTCGGCAAGCACCTTCCGTTCCGCCCCGTTATGTCGCAAAAGGCAGACCGCGTGCTGAAATATCTGAAATACGCCGTGCTGGCGTTCGTCGTGATCGGCGTATGGGCTTTGGGCTTTTTCGGCGCGACCGTATGGAGCCCGTGGACGGTGTTCGGAGCGGTTTCAACTCCGTGGAAGGGCTTGCCGCCGCTGAACGTGGTGCTCTCCGTAGGCGGCGCCCTCCTGCTGACGATCATCATAGGTTCGCTTTTTATCGAGCGTTTCTTCTGCAAATACCTCTGCCCGCTCGGCGCGCTGTTTGCTCTCGTTTCGCGTTTCAGGATTTTTAAGATCAAACGAAACGCCGCGGCTTGCCGCGAAAACTGCCGCGTATGCACGCGCAGGTGCTCGATGTCCGTTCCGCTCTACCGGCAAGAAAAAGTTGATTCGGGCGAGTGCATCAACTGTATGAAGTGCACGACCGCCTGTGCGCGCGGCAACATAAAAGCCGATGCCTTCCCCGCTGTTTCGGGCACTTTGGCGACGATGGCGCTAGCCGGCGTGTCGTTCGCGGGAACTATTCCGACTGCGGTCGCTAAGCCCTCCGCCGCGGCTGCCGTCCCTGCCTCGACCGCTTCGACCGGCAAATTCAAAAACGGCACCTATACAGGCACAGCGCAGGGCTTTCGCGGTCAGATAGCCGTTTCCGTGCAGGTCACAAACGGGAACATCAGCGAGATAACCGTTACCTCAGCCAACGACGACTCCGCTTTCCTCGCAAAGGCACAACAGAAGGTCATCCCGGCAATAATCGCCGAGCAGGACGTGAAGGTCGCAACCGTAAGCGGCGCGACCTTCAGCAGCCAAGGGATAATCGACGCGGTTTCCGACGCGCTCGGCAAGCAGGTCATTACGGCAGCCGAACTGCCGACGGAGACCGTACCCGAAACGTATGAGCCTTTGACAGAATCGAAAACAGAGGCGCAAACAGAGGAGCAAACAGAAGCGCAAACAGAAGCGCAAGCCGAGATAGCTTGGGAGGCTGAGCCGGAAGAACAGGAAACACCGCAGACCGACGGCAAATTCACGGACGGCGTTTATCGCGGCTCCGGCTCGGGCTTCAGAGGTACTACCGAGGTCGAGGTAACCGTGCAAAACGGCAGCATCACCGACATAACGATCACCTCTTACCATGATGACGAGCGGTTTTTCAGCCGCGCGGAAAGCGGCGTTGTCGCGTCGATCATCTCAGCGCAGGATGTAAATGTCGCAACCGTAAGCGGCGCGACCTTCAGCAGCAATTCCATTATCGAGGCGGTCGCCGACGCGCTGGGACAGGAGTTTTCCAATCCCAACAGCTCCATGGGCGGCGGACACAGACATTGATCGTTTTTTGAAAACTTCTCTCTTGCTCTATGCAAGGGAGCGGTTTTCGTGTATACTGTAAGCGGAGGGATGATTATGCCGAGAGTATTGATAGTAGACGACGAACCGGATATTATTGAACTGATAAAGCGCTACGCGCAGCGCGAGGGTTACGAGGTGACTTGTGCCGACGACGGCGCAAAGGCGATAGAGCTTTGCAAAGCCGAGGATTTTGACGTGATTGTCATGGACGTGATGATGCCCGACACCGACGGCTTCACCGCCTGCAAGAAGATACGCGAAGTAAAGGATATTCCGGTGCTGATGCTTTCCGCGCGCGGCACCGAGTACGACAAGCTGTTCGGCTTTGAGGTCGGCGTGGATGATTATGTCACCAAGCCCTTTTCGCCCAAGGAGCTGATGGCGCGTATCAAGGTCATCATCAGCCGCCATAAAAAAACCTCCGAAAATGGCAAAATCTCAGTCAGCGGTATTGAGATAGATACTCTAGGTCACGCTGTTTCGGTGGACGGTAAGCCCGTGGAGCTGACCGCCAAGGAATACGCCGTGCTTTTGTATCTTGTGCGCAACAAAGGCATAGTGCTTTCGCGCGATCAGATCCTCGATAACGTGTGGGGTTATGATTATTTCGGCGACGACCGCACCGTAGACTGGCAGATAAAGCTGCTGCGCGGCAAGCTCGGAGACCGCCGTGACTGCATAAAGACCATAAGAGGGGTGGGATATAAATTTGAAGAAGCCTAAAAGTTTCAAAACAAAGCTGTGGCTGTATTTCGCCCTGTTCGCAGCGATAATTTTTTCACTGCTGTGGCTGCTGCAAACCGTATTTTTGCAGAGCTTTTACAACCAAATGCTGATACGCAACACGAAAAAGGCGGCGCAGACCATAATACAAAGCGCGGACGATGAAGACATCAACAGCGTGATAGACAAGGTCGCCCACGATAATTCCCTGCTGATTTACGTCACCGATACAAACGGCGAACCGCTCTATTTCTCCGACGAATACAAAAGCGCCCACCGCAAAAAGGAAAACAGCGGCAGCTTTGGTAACGGCGGCAGGCAGGAGGGCAAGCACAAGGGAAATTACAGAAACCTTCCCGAAAGCTATGACGAATTTCTGGCGAAGCTAAACGCCTCCGAAACCGATACAACCGAGCTGCAAACCGACGACCTGTATGTTTACGGCGCTAATATCAATTACAACGGCACCGAGTGCGTTCTCTACGTAAGCGCGACGCTTAACGCGGTAGGCTCTGCCGTCACCATTATCAGATACCAATTGGCGGTAGTCACGGGCCTGTCGCTTGTTATCGGCTTTGTGCTGGCATGGCTGATCGCCAAACGGTTTTCAAAGCCCGTCTCACGGCTCTCCGACAAGGCGAAGCTGCTGGGAGAGGAAAACTATTCCGAGGATTTCAAAAAGGGCTTTTGCGCCGAGCTGGACGAGCTGAGCGACACGCTTGACAAAACCTCCGAAAAGCTCAGGCAGTCAAAAAATTACCAAAATGAATTGCTCTCGAACGTTTCTCACGACCTGCGCACGCCGCTGACCATGATAAAAGGCTATGCCGAGGAGATCGGCGACTATTCGTGGCAGGACGAAAAACAGCGCAACGAGGACGTCGCGGTGATAATGCGCGAAACCGACAGACTGACCGCTTTGGTAAACGAGATACTCGAATACTCCGAATTGCAGGCACAGGACGACGCCAAGGACTTTCAGCACGTCGACCTCAGCGCGCTGGTCACACGAGTCACGGACAACTTCGCTTCGCTTTACAAGCGCGAAGGTTATACCTTTGAGCGTAAGGTCGAGGAAAACATCGCCGTCAACGGCAGCGCGCAAAAGCTGGAGCGCGCGGTCGTCAACCTGCTCGACAACGCCGTTAGACACGCCGGAAAGAGCAAGACCGTCACCGTCAAACTGTTTTCCGATAACGGCGCACGGCTTGAGATCGTCGATGACGGCGACGGCATCGCGGAGGAAGACCTGCCGCACATCTGGGAAAAGTACTACACCTCCCGCCAAAGAAGCGGCAAGGGCGCGTCGGGCTTGGGACTCGCGATAGTAAAACAGATCGTTCTGCTCCATAACGGCTCCTGCTCGGTGACGACCAAGCAAAATGAGGGCAGTGCGTTTGTGATAGTTTTGCCTCGATAGCAGGGGCGCACCCGAATTATGCGCATTGGCTTTTTGCTATTGAAATACGCAGAGAGATATGTTAAAATATTGTTGTGGGATAGTATTTATTTTTATATTGCTTATTAAGGAGATGTAAAAGTGAAAAAGGTATTTGTTTTGTTAGTTGCGGTCGCCATGGTATTTATGCTGACGTCATGCGAAGCTGCTCGGCAGCCATCCAAATCCCCCGATACTTTAAATACATCGTCTGATCAGGTATCCCCTGAAAATGCACTAAAATCAATGTATACTTCTCTTGAAAAGCTGTGTTTGTCTGATGTCGAAAGCGCTGATTTCGATCGTTACTTTGATGAGTATTATAACAGCGCTTTTTATCGAGTATTCAACTCCTCCGAGTCGAAGGATGATTTTAAGACACAGATGAAAGAATCTGTGAGCGAAGCCGCATATAGTACGGTAACATTTACGCCGACGATCAAAGAGCAGCGTGCTGCTTCTCAGGAAGAGCTATCGGATTCAATCAATGATTTGAAAGAAAACGGCGTTGATGTATCCAATGTTACGGAAGCATATATCGTGGTTTACGACCTGGCTGCAGTTTACGGTAACGAAGAGGAAGGAATCTCCCATGATAATGATGAGGATATAAGTTCAGTAATACTTAAACGTGACGGAAAATGGTACTGTGATTACGATTATATCGCTTTGATAACCTTATCGTTTAGTGATTAAATGCTAATCAAAAGCTCTTTTTCATTTGATATATGCAGGGCTTTTGGGTGTTCGTTCCGAAACCGGATTTTGAAAAAATATCAGAATAATACTATTTTATAAACACGGTATAGTCTTTAGCGCAAATTATTCGCCCCGCCGCCTACATCCGATTATCGGATACGGTCGCGGGGCGATTTTGTCGCCTTGCAAAGCGCAGAGCACGGCGGCAAAAAAACATTTCTACGATAGCAGTCGGTCGCGCCTCACCATAAAAAAACGGCACAAACCCCTGTTTCGGGGCTTGTGCCGTCCGTGTATACGAGCGGCGCGCTTAGGCGGCGCTCTTTTTTACATCAGCGAGCAGACCAGGTTGGTGTACTCGGAGGGGTTCTCAAGCGGCAGACCGGCTATGAGCAGCGCCTGGCAGTAGAGCACCTCGGCGTACTTTCTCGCCTTGTCTATGTCGGTCTGTATCAGCGCTTCCATCGCTTTCACGGCGGAGTGTCCGAGGTTGAGCTCGAGCACGCGCTGCGCCTTCATGCCCGAATCGGGCTGAACGGAGTTGAAATACTTTTCCATCTCGAAGGAGATGCCGCCCTTGGCGGTGAGGCAAACAGGGTGCGACACCAGCTTTTTGGAGGGCACTACCTCCGCGACCTTGTCGCCGAGGGTCTCCTTTACAAAGGTGAGCAGCGCGGAGCTGTCCTTTTTCTCCTCGTCCTTCTGCTCGTCGTTCTCAATGCCCAGGTCGTCGTTGGCGGCGGAGCAGAAGCGCTTTTCCTTGTAGGTCATCAGGCTTTGCAGGGTGAACTCGTCCACATCCTCGGTGCAGTAGAGTATCTCAAAGCCCTTGGAGCGCAGCAGCTCGGTCTGGGGCAGGGCGTCGATAGCCGCGGCGCTTTCGCCCGTGGCGAAGTAGATGAACTTTTGCTCCTCCTTCATGCGGTCGACGTACTCGCTCAGAGTGACCTGCTTTTTCTCGGTGGAGGAGTAGAACAGCAGCAGGTCCTGCAGCTCGTCCTTGTGCATGCCGTAGTCGGAAACCACGCCGTATTTAAGCTGTCTGCCGAAAGCCTTGAAGAACTTTTCGTAGTTTTCGCGGTCGCCTGTCAGCATAGAGGTCAGCTCGCGCTGTATCTTTTTTTCCAGGTTTTGGGCTATGGTCAGCAGGTGACGATCGTGCTGGAGCATCTCGCGCGAGATATTGAGCGAAAGGTCGGCAGTGTCAACTATGCCCTTGACAAAGCGGAAGTGCTCGGGCACCAGCTCCTCGCAGTTCTCGGTGATGAGCACGCCGCTGGAATACAGCTGCAAGCCCTTTTTGTATTCCTTGGTGTAGTAGTCGTAGGGAGTGGAGGACGGGATGTACAGCAGCGCCTTGTAGGTGACCACGCCCTCTACCGAGGTGACGATGGTCTTGACGGGCTTGTCCATCGCGAAGAACTTCTCCTGATAGAACTTGTCGTACTCCTCCTGAGTAACGTCCTTTTTGGGGCGCTGCCAGATGGGCACCATGCTGTTGAGGGTCTCGGTTTCAAAATAGTCCTCATACTCGGGCTTGTCGCTGTCCTTGGTGTCCTCCTTGACGCGGCTTTTTTTCATTTCCATCATAATTGGATAGCGAATGTAGTCGGAATATTTTTTGACAAGTCCCTGTATGCGGTACTGCTCGAGGAACTCGTCGTAGTTTTCGTCGTCGGTGTTGTCCTTGAGGGTGATGATGATGTCGGTGCCCAGACCGTCCTTTTCGCACTCCTCTATCTCGTAGCCGTCGGCTCCCGCGGAGTTCCAGCGATAGGCTGTGGGGCTGCCGTATTTTTTGGTGATGACGGTGATCTCCTTTGCGACCATGAAGGCGGAGTAGAAGCCCACGCCGAACTGACCGATGATGTCGATGTCGTCCTGAGCGTTCTCCTGCTCGCCCAGCTCCTGCTTGAATTTGAAGGAGCCCGAGGACGCGATGGTGCCCAGGTTGTTTTCAAGGTCGTCGCGGTCCATGCCTATGCCGTTGTCGGAGATGACCAGGGTGCGGCTGTCCTTGTCCGCCTTTATCTCGATCTTGAAGTCGGAGCGCGTCATGCCGAGCTTGTCGTCGGTGAGGGCGATGAAGCAGAGCTTGTCGATGGCATCGCTGGCGTTGGAGATGATCTCGCGCAGGAATATCTCCTTGTGGGTGTAGATAGAGTTGATCATCAGATCCAGCAGACGCTTGGATTCGGACTTGAATTGCATTTTTGCCATGTTGATTACTTCCTTTTCTATGTATATTAATGATTTGTAAAGCGGTTTTATAGGGCAGAGGTCGCCTTGTACAGAGAGTGTCCTACGGCTGCCATCGGTCGCACGCGGACAACAGCCGTTCGTCAAATGACGGCAAAGCTTTCATCGTACACCTTCAGTGCCTGTTGCGCGTTTTTGAGGATCTCCTCCCTTAGGGCTTCGAGGCTGTTGAACCTGCGCTCCTCGCGGATGAAGTCCAGCAGGCGGACGTCGGCGGTCTCGCCGTATAGCTCGCCTGCGCCGTAGCGCGGCATCCAGGTCTCCCACAAGGGCGCGGTGGCGCCCACGGTGGGCTTTACGCCCACGTTGGTCACTCCGCAGAGCCGCTCTCCGCTTTGCAGGGTCACCTCGGAGACATAAACGCCGAATTTGGGCACGATCAAGCCCTCGGCGGGCAGCTGGTTGATGGTGGGTGTGCCCAGCGAATGTCCCAGCCTTTTTCCGTGGCGTATCACCGCGGAAAAGCCGAAGCGCGAGCCGAGCAGGTCGTTGGCGCGGCGCACCTCTCCGCGCGAGATAAGGCTCTTTATCAGGGTTGAGCACACCACCTCGCCGTTGTCCTTTTCGGGCGGCACAACGGTGAGCGACACACCGAAGGAATCGCACAAGTCTTGAAGCACGGCGGTGTCGCCCTCGGCGTTTTTGCCGAAGCGGTAGTTGAAGCCGCAAAACAGCGCCCTGACATTCAGCGTGTCGACCAGGACGGTCTTGAAAAAGTCGCGCGCAGAAAGGTGCATAAGCGAGCGAAAGTCCGCGAGGTATACGTGCTCGATACCCACGCTTTCAAGCGCCCTGAGCTTGTCGCCGCGCTCCATCAGCAGGGGTATGGGCGCGCCCGAGAAAAAGCTTTTAGGGCTTTGGGAAAAGGTGAGGCACACGGGCAGCAAGCCGTTTTCGCTCTGCCGCGCCGCGCCGCCCAGCACCCTGCGGTGCCCGCGGTGGACGCCGTCAAAAAAGCCCAGCGCTGCGGCGGTATGTTGTTGTTCGGGTCTTAGGTCTGTAAATATCTGCATCTGTCACTCGTCCGTAGGTTTATCGGTCAAATTTTTCCGCTTGTCAGCAGCATGGCGGTCTTGAGCACCGCCACCTGAGTTTTGGCGTCAAATACTTGGTTGTTCAGCACCAGCTCTGCCGCCTTGAAAAGCGGTATCTTTTCCACATTGAGAAATTCGCCCTCGTCCGGGCGGCTGTCGCGCTGCTCGGCTACGCGGCAGAAATAGAGGTGGATGACCTCGTCGGTGTAGCCCGGCGAGGGGTATACCTGACCTAGCGATATGTAGGAATAGCCCACGGCGCCGGTTTCCTCAAGCAGCTCGCGTTTTCCGTTTTCCAGCGGAGTGCTGCCCTTTTCCAGCTTGCCCGCAGGCAGCTCCATCACCGTTTCTCCGTAGGGATAACGGAACTGGCGCACGAACAGCAGGTTGTTGTCGTCGTCAAGCGCCGCCACGCAGACGCCGCCCGGGTGGCGCACCACCTCGCGCATAGCGCTGCTGCCGTCCTCCAGCTCCACCTCGTCGTGGGTGACGTGCAGTATCCTGCCGTTGAATACATCCTTGCTTGAAACAGTAGTTTCCGTTAGCTTCATAGTCGCCTCCCGATATTGCCGCCGCATATGAAAGGCGCACGCTCAGGTGCGCCTTGCGGGTATTATATTTGTTATTCGTCGTCCTCAAAGAAGCTGATCTGACTTACGATGTCGTCGACCGCCTCGTCGGAGATCACATTTGGCTCGTCGAGGTATTTTGAGCGCTTTTCGATGCTGTCGATAGCGAACTGCACCTGCTCCTGAGGGGTAGTGGCCGTTTTGCGCGGAGCCTCGTAGACCTCGTCGTCCTCGGGGTTGGAGATGTTGACATAAGCCTCCTCTTCCTCGGCAGCGGCGGATGGCTCCTCCTCGTTCTCTACCAAAGCCGGCTCGGCGCCGTCGTCGGCGGGAGCTTCCTCTGCGGGCGCTTCCTCTGCGGGCGCTTCCTCAGTGGGTGCTTCCTCAGCGGGTGCTTCCTCGGCGGGTGTTTCCTCGGCGGGCGCTTCCTCGGCGGGTGTTTCCTCTGCGGGTGCTTCCTCAGCTTTGTCGCGGCGGATCGGATGTATCTCCGACACGCTGTAGCCGCCGCTGATAGCCTCCTCGGCAGCCGCCATGATGACCTCGGCAGGCGCGTTTATCTGCTTTTCGCGTCTTGCCTCGGCAACAGCCTTAAGCTCATCCAAATGGTTGACGGGCTTTTCTACCTTGGGGTGCTCCTCGTCAAAATAGATGTCGTACCAAACCAGGAAAACATACACCGTCCAAACGCGGCGGCTGTTGTCCTCCCTGCCGCTGAAATGCTCGTCCAGCCACGCTACCAGAGCGTCGGTGTTGAAGAACTTTTCGGCGGTCTTGCCCTGGAATTTTTTCTTGACTATGTTGTAGAACTTTTCGTCACGCAGCCATACGCGGGTGGGCACGGGGAAGCCGAGCTTCTCCTTTTCGGCGGTGGACTCGGGCATATGCCTGACCGCCGCCTTGCGCATGGCGTACTTGGTGTTGTACTTGTTGACCCTGAGGTCGGTAGGCAGCGAGGACGCCACCTTGAACACCTCTTTGTCCAGGAAGGGCACGCGCAGCTCAAGCGAGTTAGCCATGCTCATGCGGTCCGCCTTGAGCAGGATGTCGCCGACCATCCAAAGGTTGATGTCGAGGTACTGCATCTTGGTTACGTCGTCGTACTTGCGGCAGCGGTAGTAATACTTGCGCGTCTTTGTCTGCGGAGCGGTGGCGATGGAGGGGTCTTTAAGAAGGGCTTGCTTTTGCTTGAGGTCGTACATGAAGGCGTTGCCGATGTAGCGCTCCTCCAGCTTGTCGCAGGCGCGGATGAGATAGTCGCGTCCCTTGATGTCGGGCAGCTTGCGGGCTATAGCGCGCAGCGCTTTGCGCAGAAAATGCGGGACTATCTTTTGATATACTCTAAAAACTCGCGGGTCGTTGTAGCAGGTGTAGCCGCCGAACAGCTCGTCGGCGCCCTCGCCCGAAAGGACGACCTTTACATAGCGGCTGGCAAGGCGCGATACAAAGTACAGCGCGATGCAGGAGGGGTCGGCGAGCGGCTGATCCATGTGATACTGCACGGTGGGCACCGCGTCCCAGAACTCCTCGCTTGAGATCAGGTGGGTGTGGTGCTCCACACCGATCTCCTTGCTGAGCGCCTCAGCCCAGCTTATCTCGTTGTATTTCTCGCCGAAGTCAAAACCGACGGTAAAGGTCTTTTGGTCGGCGAAGTAGGTGGACACGTAGCTGGAGTCCACGCCCGAGGACAGGAAGCAGCCTACCTCGACATCGGCGATCTTGTGGGCGTTGACGGAGTTTTCAAATACCTTTTCGATCTTGTCTACCGCTTCCTCCTCCGACATGTTCTCGTCGGGCTTGAAGCGCGGCTCAAAGTAACGGGTTATCTCGATGTCGTTGTTTTTGTACCAGAGATAGTGACCCGGCATAAGGCAGTATACGCCCTCGAAGAAGGTCTCGGGCGGCAGCGCGTACTGGAACGACAGGTAGGTGTCCAGCGCGCGGGTGTTGAAGCGCTTTTCAAACTTGGGGTGCTCCAGAATACTCTTGATCTCGCTTGCGTAGACGAAGTCGTTGCCTATCATGGTGTAGTGCATCGGCTTTATTCCGAAGAAATCGCGGGCGATGAATAGGGAGCGGTCGACAGTGTTGTAAATGGCAAAGCCGAACATTCCGCGCAGACGAGGCAAAAGGTCCTCCTGCCACTCCTCAAAGCCGTGGACGAGCACCTCGCTGTCGGAATCGGTAGCGAATTTGTGACCCTTCTCAACAAGCTCCTGGCGCAGCTGCTTGTAGTTGTAGATCTCGCCGTTGAAGGTCAGCACCAGCGTTTTGTCCTCGTTGAAGATGGGCTGGTTGCCCGCGTCGAGGTCAATGATGGACAGCCGGCGAAAACCCATGGCGATGTTTTCATCGCTGAAAAAGCCGTCGGAATCGGGCCCTCGGTGAGTTATGACCTCGGTCATCCTTCGGATCACCTTGTCACGGTCGTCTGTTTGGCCTGTAAAGCCGCAGATACCACACATATTCAAAACCCCTTTCAGGTTGGATTTCAATACACTGTTTTATTATACCATATATGAATAATAAATTCAACAGTTGCGGTTTTATTTTTTTGCGTCCAAACGCCGCTCGGGTGTTGATTGTTCGGAAATAATATATTATACTTGTGTTATCAACACCGACAGGAGGCTACCGATGATAACCAAGTTCACACACGGCGACCCCATCTGCACCGAGGCGACGGTGCTGCGCCTTGAGCCGCGCGCTATGGCGGACTTTCCCTTTGAGCACCGCTTTGAGGACGGCAGGTTCTGCTTTTCGTTTTTGATGGAGCCAGACGATATACTCTACGGGCTGGGCGAAGCCCCGCGCGGCATCAACAAACGCGGCTGGATCTACCAAAGCTATTGCAGCGACGACCCCTTCCACACCGAAACCAAAGAGGCGCTTTACGCGGCGCACAACTTCATCCTGCTCAGCGGCAGCCGCACCTTCGGGCTGTTTATCGACTTTCCCGCGCGCATCCGCTGGGATCTGGGCTACACGCGGCAGGACACGGCCGAGATCACCGTTGAGGGCGCCGATCTGGATATTTATTTGATAGAAGGCGGCTCTCCGCGCGACATCGTCCGCGAGTTCCGCGCAGCCATCGGGCAAAGCTACATACCTCCGTTTTGGGCGTTCGGCTTTCAGCAAAGCCGCTGGAGCTACCATAACGCCGAAGCGGCGGACAGCGTCGTCGCGGGGCACGACGCCGCCGGCATCCCGCTAGACTGCGTTTATCTCGACATCGACTACATGGACAGCTACAAGGATTTCACGATAAACGAAACGGCGTTTCCCGACTTTGCGTCCTATGTACGCGAAAAAAAGGAACAGGGCATACATCTCATACCCATCATCGACGCCGGAGTAAAGAAGGAGAACGGCTACTTCCTTTATGAGGAGGGCAAAGCCAAGGGCTTTTTCTGCAAAAAGGCGGACGGCAGCGTCTTTGAGGCGGGAGTTTGGCCCGGCGTGTGCGCCTTTCCTGATTTTTTGGACCCCGAGGTGCGCCGATGGTTCGGCGAAAAATACAAGCGCCTGACCGACATGGGCATCGACGGCTTTTGGAACGACATGAACGAGCCTGCGCTGTTCTACTCCGTTGAGGGCGTTGAAAATGCCCTTGACAAGGCTGCGGCGCTCAGGGGCGAGAACCTCGACCTCGGCAGGTTCTTTAACCTGAAGGACACCTTTATGGGGCTGTCTAACTCGCAGGACGACTACGCGCGCATCTTCCACAACATAAACGGCAAACAGGTCAACCATCAGCGCGTACACAACCTTTACGGCGCAGGCATGACCAGAGCGGCAGGCGAGTATTTTGAAAGGACCTTCGGCAGGGGCAAAATACTGATGTTCTCGCGCGCGTCCTATATCGGCGCTCACCGCTGCAGCGGCATCTGGTTCGGCGACAACCACTCGTGGTGGTCGCACATCCTGCTTGACCTCAAAATGCTGCCCTCGGCGAATATGTGCGGCTTTTTGTACTGCGGAGCCGACCTGGGCGGCTTCAACGAAAACGCCACCCGCGACCTGGTGCTGCGGTTTTTGGCGCTGGGCGTATTCACTCCGCTCATGCGCAACCACTCCGCGCTTGGCACCCGCGACCAGGAGGGCTACCGCTTTGAGCGCCCCGAGGACTTCCGCGACGTGATACAGGTGCGTTACCGCCTGATACCGTATCTGTACGACACCTTTGTGAAGGCGAGCGAGAACAACGATATGATGTTCCGCCCGCTGTCCTTTGACTACCCCGACGACCAAATAGCCCGAGAGTGCGAGACCCAGCTTATGCTGGGCGAGGAGTGCATGATAGCGCCCGTATACGAGCAGAACGCAAGCGGCAGAACGGTGTATCTGCCCGAGGACATGACCTTTGTAAAGCTAAGCGGCGAACGGGTGGAAAAGCAGGAGCTGTCAAAGGGTCTGCATTACGTGAAGGTAGCCCTAAACGAGGTGCCGCTGTTTATTAAAAAGGACAGGCACATCCCCCTGTGCAAGCCCGCCATGCGGACAAAGGACCTGTCCCCCGAAGGCTCGATATACATTTAGCAACAGAATGTTGCATCGCTCCGCCTTTGGAAAACTTTCATCTAAATTATAACGTCATCAACGGCGGGTCTGTCCTTTGCGGCAAGCTCGCCGTTGTGCTTTGTTTTCCTTTATAACTATTCTTCCAAAGGCGGGCGCCGGTGGGGCGCCGGTGGGCGCTATCTCCGCCTTTGGAGAACTTTCATCTTTTATAAAACATCATCAACGGTGGGTCTGTCCTTTGCGGCAAGCTCGCCGTTGTGCTTTGTTTTCCTTTATAACTATTTTTTCAACGGCGGCGAAAGTATGCTTGCATACTCCGAAACGTCGCTGCGTGTCGTAGGGGCGGCGCTTGCCGCCGCCGGTGGGCGCTTTCCGCACCATCCAATTCCGAATAAAAATGCGTGGCTCAAAACTGAACCACGCTTTTTTTGTCCTTTGCGTACAATAGTTTCAAAAATATCGGCGTCAAAACGCTCGACACTATTATCAGCAGTATCACCGAGGTGAAGTACGACGAGCTTATCATGCCCTCGCTGAGTCCCCTTTGGGCGACTATCAGCGCCACCTCGCCGCGGGTCATCATGCCAACGCCCACCTTGAGGGTGTCGATGCCGCGGAAGCCGCACAGCCGCGACATAGCGCCGCAGCCTATGATCTTGCTAACCAGCGCCACCGCCACAAACGCCGCCGAAAACAGCACAAGGTCCCAGGTGATGCCGTCGATCTTGGTTTTCAGTCCTATGCTGGCAAAGAAGATGGGGCCGAAGATCATATATGAATTGATGTCCATTTTTTCCTCGATATAATCGGAATCGTGCAGCTTGCTGAGGATTATGCCCGCTACATACGCGCCCGTTATGTCGGCTATGCCGAAAAAGCGCTCAGCCGCGTAGCTCAGCCCGAAGCACAGCGCCAGCGCCAGGATGGGTATGCGCCGCGTGTGCGGCCAGCGTCTGTCTATCAGCTTGAACACCTTGTAAATAACAAAGCCCAGCGCCACCGCCAGCGCGAAGAACGCCACGGTGCTCAGAGCCACCATGCCGGGGTTGCTGTCGGGGTTTTTGAAGCCTATCACGAAGGTAAGCACCATGATGCCGATAACGTCATCTATGATAGCCGCGCTGAGGATGGTGGTGCCCAGCTCGGTTTTCAGCTTGCCCAGCTCCTTGAGCGTTTCCACGGTGATGGAAACGCTGGTGGCGGTCATAATGACGCCGATGAAAACCGCCGTGAAGAAATGCGGCGTACCCACGCCGTCATACCCGTAAAAGCCTAGGTAGAGCAGCGTGCCGCCGATAAGCGGCAGCAGCACGCCCGCGCAGGCGATAAGCAGCGCCTTTACGCCCGTGTGCAGAAGCTGCCTGAGATTGGTGCCCAGACCTGCCGAGAACATCAGCAGAACCACTCCGATGCCCGCGCAGATGTTAAGAAAATCGTTGAGCTGCACTATGCCCAGCACGCTGGGACCGATAAGCAGTCCCGCTACGATCTCTCCTACCACCTGCGGAGCCTTGAGCTTCCGCGCGATAAGACCGAACACCTTGGCGAAAACGACTATTATCGCAAGATCCTTAAGTACTTCCAGAATATCCACTTGTCATCATACTCCAAATAAAAATTAATGCAGCCCCGCGCTGTGCGGGGCGCGTATCTGTATCAAAGCTTTAAGCCTTGGGTTGTCTTTAAAAAGCGGTAAAGCCGGTCGTAGATCACCTCTGCGCCGCCCTCGCTGTCGCTTTCGATGTTAAGCGGCATGATGGGGTCGTGCACGGACAGGCGCAGCAAAAACCAGCCGTCGCCGTTTTCTTTGTCAAAGGACACCCGCACGCCCTCGCGGTTGTCGTCGGCAAGCTGCCAGCCCGGCTGCTTTTCGGCATAAGCGGTAAGCTCGGCAATTATCCTTTCGCCGCAGGCGCGAAAATCCTTCTCGGTTATTTGGAAGCGCACCTCGCGGCTCTCCAGCGGCTCTCTTAGGTCGGCGGTCAGGTCGCTGAGGTCCTTGCCCTGCTGCCTGAGCTGCGCCGCCTTGATGATGATTTTGGTGCAGAGGTAGGCGCCGTCGTCGAGGAAGTAGTTCTCACGCATCGCCGCGTGACCCGAGGTCTCGATAGCCAGCGGACAGTTTATGCCCTGAGCGTTAAGCTCGATCGCCTTGTCTATAACGTTCTTGTAGCCCCTGCGGTAGCGGTAGTGCCTGCCGCCGAGGTCGGTTTCGATAAATTCCTTCAAGCCCGCCGAAGTGATGGAGTCGGTGACGATGGTGCCGCCTTCGTTGCCCTCCAAAGCTATCGCCGCCGCGACCGCCACCAGACGGTTGCGGTTGATTTCGTTGCCCTTGCTGTCCACCGCGCCGCCGCGGTCAACGTCGGTGTCGAAGATAACGCCCAGATCGGCGTTGTTTTCGCGCACAGCCTCGCAGATAGACGCCATAGCCTCCGCGTCCTCGGGGTTGGGTACATGGTTGGGGAACATGCCGTCCGGCTCAAGATAGCGGCTGCCCGAGGTGTCGGCTCCCAGTGGCTCAAGCACCTTTTCGGCGTAAAATCCGCCCGCGCCGTTGCCCGCGTCCACAACTATATGGAAGCCCTTGAGCGGATGGTCACGGTCTTCGGCGTTCACTTCATTTTTTATCTTCTCGCAAAGCCCCTTTGCGTAGTCGGTCATATAGTCAACGTCGGTCACGCTGCCGCCGTCACGCGCGTCGGGCTGAGCGCCGTCCTGCGCGAACTGGAGGATAGCCTCTATGTCGCTTCCCTCCAGACCGCCGCCGCGGGTGAAGAATTTAAGTCCGTTCCTGTTGAAGGGATGATGACTTGCGGTAAGCTGCAGCGCGCCGTCACAGCCCAGGTCTACGGTGGTCATGAACATCGAGGGCGTAGACGCCAGACCGCAGCGCAGCACCCGAACGCCCGCGCGCTCAAAGCGCCCGCAGCACAGCTCCATAAGGCGAGGCCCCGACACGCGGCTGTCTCTGCCGACGGAAATCGTCAGCTCCTCCGGCGCCTTGCCTACCTTTTCGGCGAGCCACAGCACAAAGCCGTCCGCCATTTTTTCCACGACCTCATCGGTGAGGTCAACGTTTTGACCCTCAACGCCCTCTACGGCGACGCCTCTGATGTCGGTACCGCTTTTGAATCGCTTGAAAAACTCGTTTAACATTCCGATCCCCTTTTCCATATATGGTGTGTACTTTATCTTCCATTATAGCCGCAAACCCCAAAATCGTCAATACACAAGCCAAATCATGCCGACATTTCCGTCCTGCCGAGAGCGGCGGAGGGTCAAGTTTGTAAAATCATCACGCAGTTTTTTGTCCGCGGAGGATTAAGTTGTCAACTTTGCCCAAATACTCCGTTAATTTTTTAACAGTCTTATTTCTTTCAAAGCACTAACTTGTGAATTATGCACAAAACCCAACGTGCAGTATTGGCGATAATTGACTTCAAAATAGCATAGTCACCAAATATTAATTCTGAAAATTGTTGACTTTTTCAGAAAACTGAGTATAATAATGAGTGTCAAGTAAAAGTCCGCTTGACAAATCGGCTTGATTCACAAGCTACTCGAGTAACAACTGAATAACAAAAGGTCGATAAAAAATCATGATTTGCCAAATGGTAAATGGCGCACGATATTTATCGGTCGGCTCCGTAAAAATCACTGAGCTGATCTTTTAAGGAGGAAGCTATATGACACCCATCATGGATCTACACAACATTGATGTAGCAGAGTTCCTCGCCGTGCTTGATACCTGCGAGGGCAACGTATTTCTTGTTACCACCGAGGGCGACAGACTCAACCTCAAATCAAAGCTTTGCCAGCTGGTCGGCTTGACCAAGCTTATTGAGGGCGGCAAGATCGCCGAGGCAAGCGTCTATTGCGAAAACAAGAATGACGAATCCAAGCTTTTCAGATTCAACTTCTTCGGCGACACCGCCGAAGCCAAGGTAGGATAAGAAAAAGCGATTCGGGAAGGTTTTTTGGAAAGGTATTTTGAAAAGATTTTGTCGATTAATTAATTACAACATCCACGTTTTTCACGTTAATTTCAAAACTTCTAAATCCGGGAGGAGCCGCTGACAAGCGGCTCCTTTCGGCTTTTTGCCCTTGCGCCTAAAAAAACACGCCCCGCTCTCATCGGGTCATCCGACGGGAGCAGGGCGTTTTTGTCACATAAAGCGCCGTTGGTTATTCTTTGCCTGTTAAAGCGCAGCCTTGATGGCGCCGAGCAGCTCGTCGTAGGTCTCAAACGCGGGAAGATCGGGGTTGTCCGCCTTAATCTTCTCGGTGCTCTTGAACAAAAAGCCCGCCTTGCTGGCGTTTATCATACCCAGATCGTTGTAGCTGTCGCCCGAGGCGATGGTCTCAAAGCCGCAGGACTGCAAAGCCTTTACGGTGGTGTACTTTGATTTTTCGCAGCGCATCTTAAAGCCGGTGATCTCGCCGTTTTCGCCAACTACCAGCTCGTTGCAGAAGATGGTGGGCATGCCCAGCTTTTTCATCAGCGGAGCGGCAAACTGCGAGAAGGTGTCGCTGATGATTATAACCTGACAGAGCGAGCGCAGCTCGTCCAAAAACTCCTTAGCGCCCTCCATGGGGTCGATGGTGGCGATAACGTCCTGTATCTCCTTGAGTCCGAGGCCGTGCTCCTTGAGGATACTCAGGCGGTAATTCATAAGCTTGTTATAATCCGGCTCGTCGCGGGTGGTCTTTTTCAGCTCGGGGATACCCGACGCCTCCGCGAAAGCGATCCATATCTCGGGCACCAAAACGCCCTCGAGGTCTAAGCAAGTAACAACCATGTTCATTCTTCCTTTCTGTATGCCGTTATTCCGCAAAACAGTATAGCACGTTTTCGCTTTTACGTCAAGAATCTATCGGCAAGTGACCGCACAGTAGGATCTGAGCGCGTTTTTCGCCGAGCCAATACGGCAAAATTCAAGCAAATATCACAAAAAGATACCGATATGCGGGAAAAATTTATTGATTTACCTAAGTGCCTGTGATATAATACTAGATATAAACGTGTGACAGAAATACGCTTTTGTCCGTTTCGGTTTTTACACAAAAAATACATGAAAGGAGCTGAGGGCGTGAGCCGCGGCGATAACTCAAAGAATATGCTTCGCGTCATCGGGATCGACTTCGGTACCTCTTCCACCTACATGAACGTCAAGCGGTACGACCCCGACAACCCGACCGAGGACAGCTTCAACTATATACCCGTAGCCTTTGAGCACGGCGAATCGAAGGGCAACCTTATGTCCGTCATCCGCGAAAACAGCGACGGCACCTACGACTTCGGGCGCATAGCCAACGAGGAGATGGAGGGCGCCACCATATACCGCAATTTCAAAATGGACCTTGAAAGCCCCGAAAAAGAGGAGCGCGAAAAAGCGCGCGAGCTGGTGTCGGTGCTGTTCAAGTATCTCTACAGCGTCTACGAGCAGCAGCTAAACCAGCTGGGCGACGAAGACGACGCGGTGGAAACCATAATCTCCTACCCCGTAAAATGGCAGGAGGGCACCGCCGCGTTTATGATACAGGCAGCCGCCGAGGCGGGCTTTGAAAACGTGAGGGGCATGGACGAGGCCACCGCGGCTATCTCCACCGTAATCAGCCGCAACTTCGATAAATTCTGCGCCGCCGGCATCTTTGCCGCCGACCGCCCCGGCTACCTGCTGCTGGTGGACATGGGCGCGGGCACCACTGACCTGGCGCTGTGCAAATACAGCTTTGACTCGAGCGACGGCAGGCTGACCGCCGACTCGCTGAACGTTGACATAGTGACCAACTGGCCGCTGAGCCCCGAGGACCCCACCTTCGGCGGCAGAGAGATAGACGAGGTGCTGACCGATTATGTGGAGGGCTACCTGCGCGACGTCCTGCCCGACGAGCTTCAGGAAATGGCTTCGATGATGGTGCGCACCGGCAACAACGTAAAGCTGTGGAAGGAAAACAACGTTTCGGTAAACATCAACAGCAACAAGCCCGTGACCACCTGCGGCTTTGTGCGCGCCTATCCCGGCGTATCGGGCACCAAGTTCCCGCCGCTGGACCGCGCTTCCTTTGAAAAGCTGCTCGAGGTGCAGCTGGGCGACTACATATACCTGCTGCGCGGCTGCATAGAAAAAGCCTGCGCAACGGACGAGGACTTCAAGGAAAAGGGGCTTGACCTGGTAATATTGGCAGGCGGACACAGCTCGTGGTATTTCTCGAAGGACATAGTCAACGGCACCATGAAGGGGCTTGACCATCCCGCCCTGCAGCGGGTGCGCTCGGACAGCGCCCGCATATTCCAGATACCCAATCCCCAGGCGACAGTGGCGCTGGGCTTGGTGTACAACCGCCTGCTGTCCTCCTTCAACCTCAAAAAGCCCAAAGCGGTGATCGACAGCTCGTGGGTGAAGTACCTGTACAACGTAAAGCCCAACCGCGACTTCTTCACCCAGCAGTATTCCGAAACAGAGAGCGGCGACCTCTACGGCGACGTCCTCGACTTCACCGCCCGCTTCAATTTCCAGATAACTGCGGAAATGGAAAAGTATATCTCGATATTCTATTCCAACCCGCCCTGCCGCGAATCCTTCCGCGAAAAGCCGTTCTTCAATGACAAGCGCAACGACCTCTGCTTCTGCGCCAAAAAGAGCCTGGGCTCCTCAAACGGCTTCGCGGTGTCCGCCTACGGCATCTACTTTGAATCGCGGATGTCTAACGGCTGCATCCCCTGGGAGGCGTTTTTGAACAGCCATATACGCTACACGGGCTGGAACGCCGACAAAATAGCGGTTGACAGCATAGTTTTGCCTACCAACCGCCAATGCACCAAAATGTGTATGGACTATCTCAAGCGACTGCAGAGATATTTAAAAAAACATATATGACCAAGGAGGAAAACCATGAGCTACGATTATTTTGAAAGCGACGTCGAAATGCAGAACGACGCAGCCTGCGACGCAGCCTCGGAGTATGACAAAGACCCGGAAGGCTACGAAAGCGTTTCCGAGCGATACGAGAACCCGGCGGCGGAATTGTTCGGCAAGGAGGGCAGTGAGCTGCCCGACGGAGTCACCGCCACCGACTACCAGACCGACGAAAACGGGATAACCTCCCGCCTGCTCGACGTTGACGGCGACGGCATTTATGAGACGCTTGAGCTAAGCCACTCCGAAAACGGCGTTGTCGACGGCGTGCTTTACCGCACCGACGTCAACGGCGACGGCGTAGCCGACCGCGAGGAGGAGTTCTTCTTTGAAAGCGGCTCCGACAGCGCGGGCGAGCTGAACCCCACCCACCGCACGGTGCGCGTTGACCTTGACGGCGACGGCTATGCCGACGCGATACAGGTACAGGAAAAATCGACCGACGCCTCCGGCTTTTCCGAGAAAGGTTTTACTCCTGCCGAATCCTATATTTTCGACCCCGAGCTTGGCGACTGGCGCGAGGTAAGCTCCGACGCGGACGGCAAACAGATAGTTGATTCCGCTGTCAAGCCCTTCGGTAATGACGATGGCTATGACGAAGACTACGGCGACACCGACGACGCCGATTATGTTGAGATGATGAAGAACCGCGACGCGGAGGAAAAAGCCGAAATGAGCCGCAAAGCCTCCGATAACGGCGGCGACGCGACCCCCGTTTCCGCGGACGACGGAAAAGACAGCGCTCCGACTACAAAGGACAGCACCGGCGACAGCTACACCGAGCAGTACTTCGACATGAACCGCGACGGCATGGACGATTACGGCGTGTTCCGCACCACCTCCGATGTCGACGGCGACGGCGTCAAGGAGAGCTATTACATCGAAACCTGCGACATCGACGGCGACGGCTATGTAGACGCCAAGCTGATCTGCACCGATTTTGACAACGACGGCAGATACGACCTTCAGCAGGTATTCAAGATAGACGCCTACACAGGTGAGGCTGAGCTGGTGAGCGAACAGGACATCAGCGACCCCGACCGCGGCGATATGTATTATGAGTTAAAGACCTTTAACCCCGAGAACTGCGATCCCAAGGCGGTCACAGGCGACCCCGAAAAGGCTTTGGAGCTTTGGGAATATCAGGGCGACACCAACCGCTGCGCGGTGTACTCGCAGATGTTCGTTATCGAGGAGATGACAGGCGTTGAGCTGGACATCGACGACGTGGCGGCGTACGCCTCAGAGCGCGGCTGGTTTGACGAGGCATACGGCACCAGACCCGAGGATATGAACAAGATACTCGACGCCTACGGCATACCCAACGAGCTTAAAACCGGCTGCGACATGAACGAAATAGAGTCCGCGCTTCAGGACGGCAAGCGCGTGATAGTCGCGGTGGACGCCGAAGAATACGGCGCGGGCGAGAACGACGATGTTTACGTGCCCAACGACGGCGCCAACCACGCGGTGGAGGTAGTAGGCATCGACCGCAGCGACCCCGAACACCCGATGGTGATACTAAACGATTCCGGCCATGTCAACGGTAAGGGCGCAATGGTGCCTCTGGACGAATTCGTCGACGCGTGGGATGACAGCAACAACCTGGCTGTCATCTGCGGCTAATCTCTCAAAGCAGGAGGAAGTTATGTCTGAATACAAAAAGATGAATGAGATCATTCAGGAAATCAAAAACAGCAATATCATGCTTTCAATGCCGCTCGGCTACACCAACGGCTACCCTATACTCACCGTAAAAAACGCCAGAGTTTGCGCGGTGATACCGTATTTGAAATACAAGGTGACGGGCATAAAGGATAAGACAGAGGTATATCCCATCCGCTATTTGGTCACCTATTCCGTAAAGGACGGCGTAATAACCGCCTTCGAGGACCTCAAAGAAAATAAACTGTTTGCCGAGGCGGACTTCAGCAAGCCCGTAGGCTTGTTCCGCCACGACAGCATAAAGGACCTGGGAAAGACAGAATACAAGGAGAAGCAGGCGGAGCTGTATGAGATGTACGACAGCTTTGCCGCCGCGATGATAGAAGGCGGCGAGTACCCCGCTGCAAAGCTAAAAGAGTTCCGCGCGCTGCTGTCAAAAATGCTCGAGCCCTCGCTCAAGCCGTTTTACGAAGCGCTGTACCCTGCCTTCTGTGCGACCTGTATGGAATGATCCCGCAGAAAGGAAAGCCTTATGCCTGAACAAAGAAATTTAACGCTGCGCGATCTGGCGTCCGGCATCAACAGCGATAATCTAAAGATACCCAATCCGCTAAAGGTGCCCGACAACCAATTCCACGAGCTGCTCGACAAAGTCATCGAGCGCAGCACGCTGGAAGAAATGAGCGCGCGCGACAGCTTTTATCTGGACGAGGAAAAGCCCATCCTCGACATAACCTGGCTGAAAATAACGCGCCTTCCCGTCAGCCCCGACAACGTTTCCGACTACAACCTGTTTGACCGCTGGCAGGGCGTGCTGTCCTCCATGCACGAGTGGGGCTACCGCTTTTATTTCCTTTTGCAGCGCAAGGGCGGTCAAACGGGGCTGTACCTCGGCGTGCGCTCTCAAAACGAGTTCTTCAACGCTCAGGACGCGATAGAACAGGTAGAGGAGGCCACCTCCGGCTCTATGCCCGGCATCGAGCTCAAAAAACTCAGCGACCTCGAGCGCGCCTATCTGAAAATGAGTCTGGACGCCTGCTCGTCCATAGGCGCGGTCACCGGTCTGCCGTCGTTTTTCAACGGCGACCGCCCGGGTGTGCTGCAGACCCTTGACCCGCTAGCCTTCGGCATCCGCGGAAAGGGCGGGCAGGAGCGCGACTACAACCTGCTGATAATCGGCGATCCCATATCCGACAGCGACACCACCGACATTATGAACCGCATGCGCACACTGGGCAGCGAGATACACACCTTTGTGCAGCGCACCGCCACCGAAACCGAAACCAAGGGCGAGACCAAAGAAAAGGCTATGGGCGCGGCGGGCGGCTCAATGCTGGGCAGCGGCGTAGGCATGGCGTCCAACGCCTTTTCCACCGCGCTGCGCGGCGGCGCTTCCATCATAATGCCCATCCTGGGTCCCATCCTCGGACTCGCCTTCTGCGCCGCCGGCGCAATAATGGGCACCTCGGGCAAGACCATCAGCGAAACCAACGCCATGGCGGTCAACTCCACCTATCTGGACAAGTTCGCGCAGTACGCCGAGCAACTCACCGAGACCCACATCGAACGCATGAAAGAGGGCAGGAACCTGGGCTACTGGAACGTGGGCATCTATGTGCTGGGCAAGGACAAAAAGGACGTCAACACCGTAAACGGCATGCTGCGCTCCATCTATTCCGGCAAGACCACCTATGTCGAGCCGATCCGCCTGCATGTGCTCAAGCCGAAGTCGGGCGCGCTGGAGATAGTAAAGGACTACTTTGACCTTATACCGATATTCAACGACAAGGCTCCGGGCATGACCGAGTCTACCATATGGCACATTTTCGGAAAGAACTACCAGTATCTCAGCACCCCTATGAACACCAAGGAATTTGCGCTGGCTACCTCTCTGCCGCAAAACGACGCGCCCGGACTGCGCTTTGTAAAGTCGGCGGTGCGCTTCGCAAACAACCCGCCCGTGGTGGAGGGTGAATCCATCAGGCTGGGAAATATCGTCAACATGGGCGTCGAGCAAAACGCGGGTTACCATATCAACCACAACGATCTCGTGCGCCACGCGCTGGTGGTAGGCTCCACCGGCTCGGGCAAATCCTGCTCCTGCAAACGCGTTATCACCGAGATACTCGAAAAGGACATACCCTCGCTTATCATCGAGCCTGCCAAGGACGACTGGGTGCGCTGGGCGATGAAGATGAACAAGATACTCCCCGAGGAAAAGCGCTTCCGCATCTATATGCCGGGCACCACGGAGATAGACGGCGTAAAGCTGGGGCAGCTTAGGCTGTCGCCCTTCCAGCCGGCGGCGGTAAAGGGCGCCAAGGTGGACATGACCTCGCGCTGTGAAAACCTGATAGCGCTTATGAACGCCAGCCTGCCGTCCGAGGATATTTTGCCCGTGCTGATCGACGAAACCATCTACGCGCTGTACACCGCGGCGTACAAAAAGGATTTCACCGACGGTCACCCGATGGAACAGCAGAGGATGTATCCGCTGCTCTCGTCGCTGTCCTCAATGAGCAAGCGCGTTATGGAGGAGAAAAACTACGAGGAAAAGGTGCGCTCCAACCTAGCCACCTGTCTGGAAACACGCTTCCAGTACCTCATCCGCGGCACCCGCGGCAAGCTGCTAAACGTGCCCTTCTCCACCGACTACAGCGAGCTGTTTGACCACCCCACCGTAATAAACATCAGCGGCATCTCCGCCGCGCGCGACAAGGCGCTGATAATGTCGGTGCTGCTGCTGTCGCTGTATGAGTACCGCAAGTCAAAATACGCCAACGACGCCGACTACCGCAAACTGGCGCAGGAAAACAAGCTGCTCCACCTAACGCTGATCGAGGAGGCGCACAACGTACTGCTAAAGCCGGAGGGCGCCTCGGCAAACAACCCCCAAAAGGTCGTTGCCGACCTCTTTACCAATATGCTGTCGGAGATACGCAGCTACGGCGAGGGTCTGATGATAGTCGACCAGTACCCCACCCGCCTGATACCCGACGCCATAAAGAACACAAACTACAAGATAATCCACCGACTCGCCTCGCCCGACGACGCGGAGGTCATGGCGGCAAGCGCCGCCCTGCGCCACGAGCAAAAGGCGCTGATACCCTCACTGTTCCCCGGCAACGCCATTATTTTCGGCGACCGCGACGACGCGGCGGCGTGGATACACATGAAGAAAACCGACATATGATATTAAAACGGCGTCGCCCGACGCCGTACTACCAAGATAAAAGGGAGGCTTTGGGATGAAATGCACCGGCTGCGGCGCCGTTAATCCCGACGGAACCAACTTTTGCAAACAATGCGGAAAGCGGCTGGCAAAGGCGCCGTCGCCCGCGGACAACACTGTTTTCTGCTGCTTTTGCGGTATGCGCGCCGACGAGGACGCGCAGTTCTGCATTGGCTGCGGCAAGCCGTTTTTCAACAAAGAGAACGCCGATCTCAGGGACAATCCCCTTATGACCCTGCCCATCATAAACAAATATATGGGCGACAGCCGTACCGGAATAACCCAAGCGACCGGCAGGATACTTATTTTCCCCGACCGCTTGGAATTTCACAGACGTATAGGCAGCTCTGTCGGCGCGTCCTTCGGCGACGCGCAAAAAGGTCGCGGCGAACGCGCGGGAGCGGCAGAGGTGTTCCCCATAGCCGAGATCGCCTCCTGCGTCTATTCGCCCTACACCCTGCAAATGCCCGCCATGGTGCTTACCATGAAAAACGGTCAGGCGTTCAAATTCGGCAAGGCGGACAAGGAAAAGGAGCTCCACAAGGCAATCGCCCTGATAAACGAAAAGATACAACCCTCTGCACCCAAACAGAGCAACGCGCGCAGAGCGCAGCCCGACCGGGAAAGGGATATGTTTTCGTTCGTCATGCCCATCAGCAATTTTGTAGCCATTGAGGACTACGGCACCGCCATAATAGGAGAGGTGCAGACCGGCAGCGTGGCTGCGGGCGATACCATCTACATCCTGGGCGAGGACAACGCCAGCAAGGGCTCGTTTGAGGTGCGCAGCGTGGCGGTCAACAAAAAAATCGCCCCCCGCGCATTTGCGGGCAACGACGATGTGGCTCTGCTGCTGTTTTGTCCGCCCACCTTCATAAAGTCGGGCGACAAAGCGTGTTTTTAACGCGCGCAGTCCCTTAAAACCAAACAAAAGCGGCGGAACGCTCCGCCGCTTTTTGATTTACATGAAAACGCTTGCCGCGCCGTAACGCGGCGTTAGGTCACCAGGTTGGTCGGGTGTCCCGCGAAAAAGTTTTTGATGTTGTTGACCACGATGCCCATGAGCCGCTCGCGGGTCTCTACTGGCGCCCAGGCGATATGCGGGGTCATTATGCAGTTAGGCGCACCCATGAGTATGCAGTCCTCCTCCATAGGCTCTACGCAGAGGGTATCCACCGCCGCCATGCCGATCTGACCGCTTTGCAGCGCCTCGTACAGGTCGCGCTCAGCCACCACGCCGCCGCGCGCCGTGTTGACAAACACCGCGCCGCGCTTCATCTTGGCAAAAGCGTTTTTGTTGAACATTTCCTTTGAATCCGCGTTCAGCGGACAGTGCACGCTGACCACGTCGCTCTCCCTCAGCAACTTTTCAAAGCCGACCGTTTCCACGCCGTCGAGGTGCTTTTCGCTGCGGTTGCAGCCGATGACCCTCATCCCGAAGGCGTTGCCTATCTTTGCCACCGCCGTACCTATCGCGCCCAGACCCACTATGCCCAGGGTCTTGCCCGCCAGCTCGTTGAGAGGATAGACAAAGGGCGAAAAGGTGGGACTGCGCTTCCACAGCCCGTCGTGGACATACCGGTCATATTTTGAGGTTTTGTTGAACGCCTCCAAAATCAGCGCGAAGGTGTGCTGCGCCACCGCGTTGGTGGAATAAGAACCCGCGTTGCAGACGGCGATGCCGTGCTCGCGGCAGTAGTCGATGTCGATATTATTGTAGCCCGTGGCAAACAGCCCGATGTATTTCAGGTTTTTTGCCAGCCGCAGGGTGTAGGGGTCGAGAAGGGTCTTGTTTACCACGACCACGTCGGCGTCGGCTATGCTTTCCGCTATCTCCTCGTAGCCCAGCAGCCCGTATTCCGCCACCTCGCCCAGCTCCCGCAGCGGGTCGGCGTTCACCAATTCATCAACGACGGTTTGAGCGTCGGTCAAAACGATTTTCATATTATCACTCCAACGCTATTGTATCACAAATTTTTTAGCAAATCAACTTGATATTATGCGCAAAACGTGATAAAATGTTGGTGAGGTGCTAAAGCATGCAAAAAAACATACTATTCGATTTGGACGGCACCCTGCTGCCGATGGATCTGCCCAAATTTATAGAGCTGTATATGCAGGCGTTTTGCCGGCGCTTTTCGCATCAGGTGCAGCTTTCGCCCAAACTGCTTGCGGAAGGTATATGGAACGGCGCCGCCGCTATGAGCAAAAATGACGGCGACTGCCTTAACCGCGAGCTGTTTTGGCGCGCGATGAACCACACCTGCAACAAGGATATGCGCGTATATGAGGACGCTTTTGACGATTTTTACCGCAACGAGTTTGTCGCGGCAAAGGAGGCGACTTCGGTGAATCCCGCCGTAGCCGAAACGGTGGCGCTGCTGAAAGCCTGCGGCTGCAAGCTGACCGTCGCCACCAACCCCATCTTTCCCAAGGCTGCCACCTACACCCGCATCCGCTGGGCAGGGCTTGACCCCAACGACTTTGATTTCATCACGGTCTACGACAACTGCTCCTACTGCAAGCCAAACCTAAACTATTATTTCGACATCTGCTCGCTCTGCGGCATCTCGCCCGAGGACAGCCTGATGGTCGGCAACGACATCGACGAGGATATGTGCGCCGCCAAGCTGGGCTTTAACACCTTTTTGATAACAGACTGTCTTATCAACCGCCGCGGCAAGGACATCGACCGCTACCGTCACGGCAGCTTTGAGGACTTTTATCAGTATGTAACCGAGCAAACGCTTGCGCACGTTCGCAAAGCCGACGCTGTTTAATTAATTCACAACGCCCCGACAACCTGCCGGGGCGCTTTTTTTGACAAAACGAAGGGGCTGCGCGCGCAGCCCCTTATTGTATCAGCTAAAGTATTTTACGCCGCTTTCAAAGATTTTCTGATCCTTTTCAAACGGGACGTTTTGATAGAGGTTGTCGCCCTTGCGTTCGCTGTGACCCATCTTGCCCAGCACTCTGCCGTCGGGTGAGGTTATGCCCTCGATGGCGCAGACGGAGCCGTTGACGTTGAAGGCTATGTCGCTTGAGGGCTTGCCGCTGAGGTCGACATACTGGGTGGCGATCTGTCCGTTTGCCGCCAGCGCCTTCACGGTCTCCTCGTCAGCCATGAATCTGCCTTCGCCGTGCGACACGGGGATCGCGAATACGTCGCCCGCTTCAACACCCGCGAACCACGGAGACTTGACGGAAGTCACACGCGTGTAAGCCATGTGCGAGATATGTCTGCCGACCGTGTTGAAGGTAAGGGTCGGATCGGTGGGCTTGAGGTCGCGGATCTCGCCGTAGGGCACCAGACCGAGCTTTATCAGCGCCTGGAAGCCGTTGCAGATGCCGAGCATGAGGCCGTCTCGGTTTTTAAGCAGGTCGTTTACCGCCTCGGCAACGCGCGGGTTGCGGAAGGTGGTGGCGATGAACTTGCCGGAGCCGTCGGGCTCGTCGCCGCCGGAGAAGCCGCCGGGCAGCATTATCATCTGCGACTCGCGGATAAGCTTCTCCATATTATCGATGGTCTCCTCTATGCCCTGCTGGGTGAGGTTCTTTACAATGAGCATCTCGACCTCGGCGCCTGCCTTTTCAAAGGCGCGCGCGGTGTCTACCTCGCAGTTGGTGCCGGGGAATACGGGGATGAACACCTTGGGCTTCGCCGTCTTGATCACGGGAGAGCCTGTGTTGCGCTCGGTGAAGAGCGGCGCGTCCACCGTGATCTCGGGGCACTCCGCCTGTGTGGGGAACACCTTCTCCAGCGGCGCGGTCCAGCGGTCGATAAGAGCCTTCACCTCAACGGACTTGCTTCCCATTGTGACCTTGCCGTCGTCGGTGACGGTACCCAGCTCGTAGTACAAAACATTATCGTCAAGCTGTGCGCCGTCGGCAAGCTCGAGCACGAGCGAGCCGGAAAGCGGGGCAAACAGCTCCTTGTTTGTGAGTTCCTTTGTGAAGCGGAAGCCGAGGAGGTTTCCGAAGCACGCCTTGCAGACGCTCGCCGCAGCGCCGCCTTCCTTAACTACGGAGGCGGAGAGCACCTTGCCGCTGCTCATCAGGGCGTAGACCGCCTTGTACATCTCCTTCAGCTTTGTCCAGTCGGGCATGAGGGTGCTTTTGTTTTCGGGCACGGGCACATAGATGACCCTGCTGCCCGCCTGCTTGAATTCGGCGGAAACGGTCTTGCCGGCCTTGGTCATAGCCACCGCGAAGCTTACCAGCGTGGGCGGAACGTCGATGTCCTCAAAGGAACCGGACATGCTGTCCTTGCCGCCGATGGACGGCAGACCCAGACGCAGCTGCGCCTGCATAGCGCCCAGCAGCGCCGCCGCGGGCTTGCCCCAGCGGGAGGGGTCGTCCTTTAATCTTTCAAAATACTCCTGGAAGGTGAGTCTGGCGGTCAGCGGGTCGGCGCCTACAGCCAGCAGCTTTGAGGTACTTTCGACCACCGCGTATGCCGAGCCGTGGAAGGGGCTCCAGCGAGACACCCCGGGGATGTAACCGTAGCTCATGGCTGTCGCGTCGTCGGTCTCGCCCTTTTCAAGCGGTATCTTAGCCGCCATAGCCTCCTGCGGGGTCAGCTGGGTCTTGCCGCCGAAGGGCATGATGACCGTTGCCGCGCCGATGGAAGCGTCGAAGCGCTCGGAAAGTCCTATCTGTGAGCAAACGTTGAGTCTGCCGAGGTTCTCGGCGACAGCCTCCTCAAAGGGAAGGTCGCAAAGCTCCTCGGGGCACGCCTCGCGGTAGCAGTCCTCCGCCTTGGGAGCCGCGATATACGCCTTTGCCTCCTGGGTGACGCCGTTGGTGTTCAGAAACTCGCGGCTGAGGTCGACGATGGTGTCGCCGCGCCAGTTCATGGTAAGACGCGGGCTTTCGGTCACGACCGCCACGGCGGTCGCCTCCAGATTTTCGGTCGCCGCGTATTCGATAAATTTATCTACATCTGCCTTGTCCAGCACCACTGCCATTCTCTCCTGCGATTCGGAGATAGCCAGCTCGGTGCCGTCAAGTCCGTCATATTTCTTAGTTACCTTGTCGAGGTCTACGGTGAGTCCGTCGGCAAGCTCGCCGATGGCGACGCACACGCCGCCCGCGCCGAAGTCGTTGCACCTCTTGATAAGCTTAGCCACCTTGGGGTTGCGGAACAGGCGCTGTATTTTGCGCTCTGTGGGCGGGTTGCCCTTTTGCACCTCGGCGCCGCAGGTCTCGATGGAGCTTTCGGTGTGCGCCTTTGAGGAGCCGGTAGCGCCGCCGCAGCCGTCGCGTCCCGTTCTGCCGCCCAGCAGGACGATCACATCGTCGGGCATGGGCACCTCGCGGATGACGTTCTCCTTGGGAGAAGCGCCTATTACCGCGCCGATCTCCATGCGCTTTGCCACATAGCCCTTGTCGTAGAGCTCCACGACCTGACCGGTAGCCAGACCGATCTGGTTGCCGTAGGAGCTGTAGCCGTTAGCCGCGCCCGTGGTTATCTTGCGGGAGGGCAGCTTGCCGTGCAGGGTCTTGTCAAAGGGAGTGGTGGGGTCGCCGGATCCGGTCACGCGCATAGCCTGATAGACATAGGCGCGTCCCGACAGCGGGTCGCGGATAGCTCCGCCCAGGCAGGTAGCCGCGCCGCCGAAGGGCTCGATCTCGGTGGGATGGTTGTGGGTCTCGTTTTTGAACTGCACCAGCCACTGCTCGGTTTTGCCGTCGATGGTGACGGGCACCTCGATGGAGCAGGCGTTTATCTCATCGCTCTCGTCAAGATCGGGTATCATGCCCTTCTTTTTCAGGGACTTCATGCCCATAAGCGCCATGTCCATCAGCGACACGATGCGTTTGGTGTCTTTTCCGTAGACCTCGCTGCGGGTGGCGTAGTATTCTCTGAGCGCGTCCTCGATGACCTTGCCCAGCGCCGCTCTTTCTATCTCGATCTCGCTTAAGCGGGTGAGGAAGGTGGTGTGGCGGCAGTGATCCGACCAGTAGGTGTCTATCACGCGCAGCTCGGTAACGCTGGGGTCGCGGTGTTCGGTGTCGCGGAAGTAGTCGCGGCAGAACTTAAGGTCGGCGAGCGTCATGGCAAAGCCCATTGAGCCGTAGTATTCCGCCATTTCCTCGTCGTTCCACGCGATAAAGCCCTCTACCCGCTTTACGTTTTCGGGCACGGGAGTTTCCATGTCGAGGGTCGCGGGCTTGTCCAGAGAGGCGAGCCGGCTCTCCACGGGGTTGATGAGATAGTCCTCTATCTTCTTTTGGTCGTCGTCGGTAATGTCGCCCTTGAGGCAGATAACGCGCGCGGTCAGCACCTTGCAGCGTTCGCCCTGTGTCAAAAGCTGCACGCACTGCTCGGCGGAGTCGCCGCGCTGGTCGTACTGACCGGGCAGATACTCCATGGCGAACACGCGCCAGCCGTCCTCTACGGGCAGGGTCTCCTCGTAGATAACGTCGGCGTTTGGCTCGGAAAGCACTATGCCCTTCGCCTTGTCATACTCGTCCTTTGTAAGCCCCTCAATATCATAGCGCACTATATATCTGAGGTCGGTAACGTTCATCATCCGCAGGTTGTGGCGGATGTCCCAAAGGGTCTGCTTGGCAACAACATTGAAGCCGTCGCGTTTTTCCACAAAAATTCTGATAACGTCTGACATTCTATCAGCCTCCGTGTAATCAATATTTAGATTATTTTAACACAGTTTTGGGGGCTTTTGTTTCATTTGAAGCATAATGTAAAAAACTCTTTTGCCGTATCCACCTCTCTTTATCGAAAAAAACGTTGACTAATCGAGCAAAAAAGCGTAAAATAAACGATGAATGGAATGATGAAAATGGATCCCGTCATAACCGCAAAATTGAATCTTGCCTCGCTCAGCGTTTTTCGCGGCATTTTGGACCGCAGCGTCCCAAAGGCGTTCTATAAAATGCTTTGCGCGCTGGATGGCGAACCCGAGGAATTTTTGAGCCGCTACGGCGAGTTTTACGCGCTGATATGCGAGCGAAACTGCAGCGACAAGCTCGCCTACGCCTTTACCGAGGCGGCGCTGTTTGACGAAAACGTATTTACCCGCGCTGCCGCCGGCGGCGACTGCGAAACGCTGCCCGACGAAGTCCTGCGCGCGGTGCGCCGCGACTGCGAGGCTATCCTATCCGCCGCCAACCTGCAAAGCGAGGAAGTGCTGCGCTCTTACGCGCGCTTTGACGAGCTTGGCGACATCGCCCCTGCTCTGCCCAAATGGCAAAGCGGCGACTGCGCCGAAAGCTTCCGTATGTTTGACGGCTCGCTCAAACGGATAGCGCAGTGGTACCGCGAAAACGGCTGCGGTATGTTTGCCCGCTACAAGGCGTTTATCTGGCGCGACGGCGACATTCGCCCTGTGCTCAACCACGACGCCATCGATTTGGATGATTTTACGGGCTATGAGCTGCAGCGCGACAAAGTGCTAAAAAACACCCGCGCCTTCCTCGACGGCAAAAGCTGCAACAACTGCCTGCTTTACGGCGACATGGGCACCGGAAAAAGCTCTACCGTAAAGGCGATGGCTAACGAGTTCCGCCGCGAGGGACTGCGCATAGTTGAGATGCCCAAGGAGCAGCTGATGGAGTTTCCCCTGCTGGTGGACAAGATAGCCCACCTGCCGATGAAGTTCATCATTTTTATAGACGATCTGTCCTTTCAGCACCAGGACCGAAGCTACACCTCGCTCAAGGCAGTGCTGGAGGGCGGTTTGGCGGCACGTCCGCGCAACGCGCTGATATACGCCACGTCTAACCGCCGTCACATCGTCAAGGAGCGGCTTTCAGACCGCGCCGCCGAGGTCGACGACATCAACACCCGCGACAACATGCAGGAGACCCTGTCGCTGTCCGACCGCTTCGGGCTTGCGGTGCGCTACACCGTGCCCACCAAGAACGAATATCTGGACATAGTTCGCGCCCTGGCAAATCAACAAGGGCTGACAACAGACGACCAAACCCTTTGCGCGGGCGCCGAGCGCTTTGCGCTGGCACGAGGCGGACGCTCTCCGCGCTGTGCCAAACAATATGTGGAATCACTTTTCTGCTGATCCGCCGCGTTAATCGATTTGCGTTATCAGCAGGATTTACAGGAGGTTTATATGAAAAAGCTTGTTTCTTTGATGCTGGCTGTCCTTATCGCGGCAACGCTCGCCGCGGCGCTGACAGGCTGCAAAGACAAAAACTACCCCGTAGAGGTCGCCAACTACACCATCAAATCCGAACCGAAAAATATCGTCGTGCTCGACGCGCCCACCGCGGACATCATCGCGTATATGGATTACGAGCGCAAATTCGTCGGCAGAAGCAGCGACGTAGATCAGCAGGAGCTTGAGGCTGCTCCCGTAGTGGGCACCGCCAGCAACCCCGACGTGAACAAGATAGTCAGCCTTAAAGCCGACATCGTCTTTTGCAACGACGAGCTAAGCGATACCGCCAAATCGAATTTGGAGGAGCACAACATCAAGGTCATCAAGCTGCAGCACCCTGAAAGCCTTAACGAGGTGAAGGTCACCTACGAAACCATCGGCAAAATACTCGGCGGCAAGGACGCGGGTCTGCGCTATGCGGACGCCTCCTTTGAACAGCTCACCGAGGAGCTCGACCGCCTGTGGAGCGGTGTGGCAGGCAACGGCGGCGCCGCCAAGCCCACCATCTGCTACCTGTACTACAAAAACGGCGGTCTGCACCCCATGACCACAGGTCACTTCGGCAACGTGCTTATGGAGCACACCGACTGCGTAATAACCGCCAACAGCTCCGATTACGACAAGCTCGACAACAAGAGCTTCAGCGGCGTCAACCCCAATTATATCTTTTACTCCGACGAGCCTACCCTTGACGCAATCAAGGCAGATCCCGATCTTTCAAAGAGCCTCGCGGTCAAGAACAACAAGCTGGTGCAGATTCCCTACACCCATATGTGCCGCCCGGGTCAGACTGCCATCGACACCCTGCAAACCATGATCGACGCCATCTACGGCAAAAACGGCTCCGCGACTCCCGACGAGGTGCCGGCGACCACCGCGCCCGCCAAGAAAACCAACTCCACTCAGCCTGCGACGCAGCCCGCTTCAAAGCCTGCCGCGAACGCGACTCAGCCCGCGACCAATCCCTCGCAGCCTGCGACCACCGCGCCCGCTACTCAGCCTACCACAGCGCCCGCGGCGAAGGATCTTTCCGCAGACTACAATATCGACTTGGACGGCTTGTCGCTGGAAAAATATGACGACGGCGACGACGTAAAGGCTATGCAGCAGCGCCTTGAGGATCTGGGCTACCTTAAAAAGTCCGACAACAATGTTACGGGCTTCTACGGCAACGACTCCGAAGCCGCTGTAAAGGCGTTCCAGAAGAAGAACGCTCTTGAGGACACCGGTGAAGCGGACAACAAAACACTGAAGACAATGTTCCTATCCACCGCGAAAAAGGCGTAATTTAGCAACGGAACGTTGCATCAGTCCGCCTACGGAAAACTTCCATATAAATTATAACGTCATCAACGGCGGTGTATGCAAGCATACTTTCTCCGCCTTTGTAGAACTTTCATCTAAATTGTAACGTCATCAACGGCGGGCAAGCATACTTTCTCCGCCTTTGTAGAACTTTCATCTAAATTGTAACGTCATCAACGGCGGTGTATGCAAGCATACTTTCTCCGCCTTTGTAGAACTTCCATCTAAATTGTAACGTCATCAACGGCGGGTCAAAGCCTTCAGGCTTGACCCGCCGTTGTTTTTTCTCTATATCCATCTATCCAAAGGCGGCGAAAGCGTCCTTGGACGCAAGGCTGTGCTATGTATCATCCCGAATGACGCGCCACGCCTCTGCTAATCTCTCCAACGACCACGCGGCGTTCGCGGGACTGGTGGAGGGCAGTTTTAAAGCCCTTATGCCGTTTTTCGGGTAGATGTATTTTTGATAGAGCTTGTGCGAGGTCGCGCCGTTGCAGAAAATGCGGTCGACGCGGCTGTTTTGCAGGATAAGGCTCAAGTCGTTGGGCACCACGTCCTTGATGGAGCTGTCCGCCGAACCCGTGACCGTGCAGGAGTGTATGGTGTCCCACAGCGCCAGGCGGCGCGAAAGTATGAGCCGCTTTTTCTCCTCGACTGTCAGCGGAGTCTCCTCGCCGTACAGTAGTGCCATCAGCCGCCAAAAGCGGTTTTGAGGGTGTCCGTAAAAGAACATCGCCTCCCGCGACTTGACCGAGGGAAAGCTGCCGAGTATCAGGGTGCGTGACTCCGCGCAGAACAGCGGCGGTATGGGGTGGATGATCTTAGCGGTCTCAGCCATGACGATTCTCCTTGAGCAGCCTGCGAATATGCGCAAAGGTTTTTTCCTCGCCCTCGTCGCGCAGCTGCTCCAGCAGCTCGTTGAGCAGCGCCTCGGTGTTTTCGTGCATGCGGTGCTTGCCCTTAATGCGCAAAAAGTAGGTGTATGGGTCGGCGTCGGTGTAGGCTTCGCCGTTGTATATCTTGCTGGCGGCAACGCGGTCGCAGAACATCTCTATAACGTAGCGCAGCGGCATTTCCACCGGCTCCGGACGGCGCGTCTTGGGGTTGTAGTCGCTCCAGTATTCGTAATGATGGCGGTTTCTGCCCTTGTGGTGCATCCACGCCCGCGAGCAGCCGAAGAGCTCGCGCTCCTTTTCGTTGGGGCTGCGGTCGCCCTGGTAGTATTTCGCGCCCGGCAAAAACTCGGTGGGACTGTATTTTGAAAGGTCGTGACGCAGTCCCTGCCACAGGATTCCCGCCTTTGCGCAGTGCGAGATCACCCTGTGTCTGTGCTTTGTAATGGTTTTAAAGTGCTTGATCGGATGTGCCATGTTTATCACCGTGTTATATTGTATCATAAATCCCGCAAATTTACAATTTATCACCAAAAAAATTTGCCAAATCACTTGCCATTTTTGCCAAAAACCGTTATAATAATAGAAATGGTTAAAGAATTGTAATAATTGTTAAGAATTGTAAGAATTATTCAAAGAGGGAGGGTTGCTTGTGAAAAAGGTGTACATCGGCTTGATCGGGCTGTCGGTCGTGCTGTGCTGTGTTTTCGGCGCGCTGTTTCTCAAGGACGCCCTTTCACCCTCGCCAAGCGCCGCCACCCGCGACTCCGCCTCTACCAACGACGAGGCGATGGCTACGCTTGATATAGGCGACTGCGCGGTGCTGCCCCTGAATGAAGAGGACCAGGCGGCTGTTGAGCAGTGGAGCAGCGGCAACGAGCAGGCAGTCAGCGTAGACTGCGGCGGCAGAGTTGACGCGCTGATGACCGGCGACGCCATCGTATCCGCGCAACTGTCGGACGGCCGTGTGAAGCGCTTTTATGTAAGGGCGCAGGCTGCCGACACATCGGTAAGTTACGACCCCTATTCCGGCGCAATAACAGCCAACAGCGAACAGCTGACGCGCAACCTGAAGGACAAGAGCGGACGGCTGCCCTTTGAGATACACGTAAACCGCAGTCAAAACGTGGTTACCGTGTACACCTACGATGAAAACGGAGAATACACCGTCCCCGTGCGGGCGATGATCTGCTCCTGCGGCATAAACAACAGCACCACAATCGGCACATTCTACATCTACTCGCACACCGAATGGCACCCGCTGGTAAACAACGTGTTCGGTCAATACGCCAGCGCATTTTCGGACGACCTGCTGTTTCACAGCGTTCCATATAACGACCTTTCAAAGGACACCATAAAAACCTACGAATTCAACAAGCTCGGCACGCCCGCCTCAAAGGGCTGCGTGCGGATGTCTGCGTCGGATTGCCAATGGATTTGCGACAACTGCGCCGCCGACACCGTTATCAAAATATTTGACAGCGACGACTTGGGTCCTTTGGGCAAGCCCGAGATGATAAAGATCTCCGACCACAACATCGGCTGGGATCCCACCGACCGCGACCCCGAGAACCCCTACCGCGGCAAGACACCGCAGATAACAGGCGCGAAGGACGTAACGCTGCAAAAGGGCAACAGCTTCGACCCGCACGAGGGCGTTGCCGCCTTTGACTCCTGCGGCACCGATGTGAGCGATCAAATGGAGGTCATAGGCAACGTAGACCCCGACCGCCCCGGGACCTACCGCGTGACCTACCGCATAACCGACGGACTGCACCGCAGCGCCGAAACGACCGTAACGGTGACGGTTGAGTAATGCGGAATTTGCCGAGAGAAAACGCTTGTAAAAAAAGATCGGTCTGATTTGAAATCAGCCGGTCTTTTTTGCAGTCTTTTGATAGTTGAAGAAAAGCGACGGGTGCCGGTGAGCACTTTCTCCGCCTTTGGAGCACTAGTTCTGTTTTCTGACGATCTTGTATTCGTCGTAGAATTGGAAATAGTGGCAGTTTTGTACGTTTTGGGTGAGGAATTTTTCCATTTCATCCTCGTCGAGGTTGACGTCGCAGTAGTCGCCGAATTCCTCGTCGACGACGTAGTGCGAGCACTGTTCGCAGCGATCCATAGGCGCCTCCGTCAGTCGTATTTGTTGTAGCCAAAGGGCGTGTAGTTTTCGAGCAGGTCAAATACCTCGTCGACGGACGAAGCCACCGAGTAAAGCTTGTGGATGTTGTGCGACATAAAGTTTTCGGCGACCGAACGGTCCATCATATCGATCATCGGGTCGTAGAAGCCGTTGGTATTGAGGATGATGATGGGCTTATTGTGCCTGCCGAGCTGCTTTAGGGTTATTACCTCAAAAAACTCCTCCAGCGTGCCGATGCCGCCGGCGCAGATAACGAAAGCGTCGGCTTTGTCCTCCATGACCGCCTTGCGCTCGCGCATGGTGGGTGTGAGCAACAGCTCGCCGTAGTCCTCGGTCAACACGTCCAGCTCGGTGAAAAAGTCCGGACTTACACCCAAAAGCTCGCCGCCCTCGGCTTTAACTCCGCGCGCGACAGCGCCCATTATTCCGTATTTTCCCGCACCGTAGACCACGCTGTAGCCGCGCCGCACCAAAGCGGCGCCCAGCTCTTCGGCGTTGTCCAGATACAGGCGCTCTATGCTCTCGCTTGACGAGCCAAACACACATATATGTTTCATTTACGCAAACCTTCTAATCATAGTTTCTCACGAGCGAGATCACCTTGCCCAGCAGGATGACCTCGTCGACGATTATCGGCTCAAAGCTGTCGTTTTCGGGCTGAAGACGGAAGTGACCGTCCTCCTTGTAAAACCGTTTTACCGTAGCCGAATCATCCACCAGCGCCACAACTATCTCGCCGTTTTCCGCTACAGGGGTGCGGTTGACGATAACGATGTCGTTGTCAAGGATGCCGGCGTTTATCATGCTTTCGCCCTGTACGCGCAGCGCGAACAGCTCTCTGCCGCGGCTCAGCTGCTCCGGCACGGGCACATAGCACTCGATGTCCTCGATAGCCACTATGGGATTGCCCGCCGCCACGCGGCCCATTACCGGCACGCTGGTGCTTTTTTCCTCGCCGGTTATGCGAATACAGCGGTTTACGCCGTGCTCGCGCACGATGAAGCCCTTTTCCTCCAGCGCGCCCAGATGGTGGTGAACTGTGGAGGTAGAGCTGAGTCCCACCTCGTCGCAGATCTCGCGCACAGAGGGCACTCTGCCTTCCGCAGAGCATTTTTTGAGGTATTCAAGGATCTTTTGCTGATTCTTGCTTAACGGTTTCATAACGACACCTGCCTTTACGGCTATTATATCATATCTTATTACAAAAATCAAACATTTATTCTAGCGTTTTTAAAGATTTTTTTAAAGATTCAACACAAATTCAATTTGATTTCACGCAGTTTTCATAAATAAGGTGTTTAATATAACCGTACTCAAAAGACGGATACCGCAACCGTCGAGTATATTGTTCTACCCTCCTCAATATGGGCCGCCACAGAGGCTCATAATTGTACCCCCTCATTTTTTACAGACCAACGAAACGCCGTGTATCGCAAGATGCACGGCGTTTCACCTTTCAGCATATCAACGCTAAACTCAAAACGCAAAAGGAGCTGCCGCGCGGCAGCTCCTTTGATTATACGCTAAGAGATCATTCCTCGAAAACGGGCTCTTCGGCGACAACAGGCTTGGTGCTTTCGAGCCTGACGCCCGCGTAGCGCGGCATACCTGTACCGGCAGGGATGACCTTACCGATAAGCACGTTCTCCTTGAGGCCGACCAGCGGATCGACCTTGCCCTTGATAGCGGCGTCGGTGAGCACTCTGGTGGTTTCCTGGAAGGAAGCGGCGGACAGGAAGCTGTCGGTCGCCAACGCTGCCTTGGTTATACCGAGCAGCAGCTGGGTGAACTCGGCGGGACGCAGTCCCTCCTCGCCGGAAGCGATGCGCTTCTTGATCTTTTCGTTTTCGTAGAGCACTTCGTTCTTGTCGTACATCTGACCCGACATAAAGCCGGTGTCGCCGGCGTCGTCGACCTTGACGCGGCGCATCATCTGACGTACGATGACCTCGATGTGCTTGTCGTTGATTTCAACACCCTGCATACGGTAGGCGGACTGTACCTCGGAAATGAGGTAGTTCATTACCGCTTCGGGTCCGAGGATGTCGAGGATGTCGTGCGGGTTAACCGCACCCTCGGTGATCTTGTCGCCCTTCTTTACGGCGTCGCCGTCGCCTACGCGAACACGGAAGCCGAAGGGGATAAGATATGTCTTTTCCTCGCTTGTTTCGGTGTTGTATACCACCGCGTGACGCGCGCCCTTGATTTCCTCAAAGCGCACCACGCCGTCGATCTCGCTGATGATGGCGAGGCTCTTGGGCTTTCTCGCCTCAAACAGCTCCTCAACACGCGGCAAACCCTGGGTGATGTCCTCACCGCCGGCTACGCCGCCCGTATGGAAGGTACGCATCGTCAGCTGGGTACCGGGCTCACCGATGGACTGGGCGGCGATGATGCCGACCGCCTCACCTACGGTGACGGGCTGGCGGTTAGCCAGGTTGGAGCCGTAGCACTTGCGGCAGGCGCCGTGCTTTGCGCGGCACTCCAGAATGGAGCGGATGGTTACCTTTTTGACGCGGGAAGCGGCGATGATCTTTGCCTCGGGCTCGCCGATAAGGGTGTCCTTGGAGATCAGCACGTTGCCGTCGGCGTCGCAGAAGTCGTCAAGCAGATACCTGCCCATGACGCGCTCGCTGAGCGGCTCGATGATGTTGATACCGGTGCGCACCTGAACGGTCTTTACGCCGGAGCCGACGATGGCGTCGGCGGCATCGTCGTCGATCTCGGTGTTGCGGTAAACGAGGATGTTGCCCTCGCTGTCACAGCAGTCCTCAACCAGAGATTTGCCGACGAGGTTGTATTTGCTGTTCTCGTTGACCTCTACCTCGGTAAAGTTGGTGTTGCCGTTGATGATGTCGAAGATCTCAAGGCCCTGCGTTGTGCCGCAGTCCTCTTCGCGGATGATGACCTCCTGAGAAACATCGACCAGACGACGGGTCAGATAACCCGAGTCGGCGGTACGCAGCGCGGTATCTGCAAGACCCTTACGCGCACCGCGCGAGGAGATGAAGTATTCCAAAATGTTAAGACCTTCACGGTAGTTGGCTCGAATGGGGATCTCGATGGTTTTACCGGAGGTGTTAGCGATAAGTCCGCGCATACCCGCGAGCTGACGTATCTGGCTCATGCTGCCTCGAGCGCCGGAGTCCGCCATCATGTAGATCGGGTTGTAGCGGTCAAGGTTCCTTTGCAGGGCGCTGGTGACGTCCTCGGTCGCCTTTGTCCAGATGTCGAGGATAGCCTCGTAGCGCTCTTCCTCGGAGCGTTCACCCATCATGTACTCGTCGCGGATCTCGTCTACCTCTTCCTCAGCCTTTGCGATGATAGCCTTTTTCTCGGGCGGGATGACCGCGTCACATACCGCAACGGTCAGCGCGCCGATGGTCGAGTACTTGTAGCCCTGCGCCTTGATGTCGTCCAGCAGGATGCTGGTGCGGGCGGTGCCGTGCTTTCTGAAGCAGGCGTCGATGATCTTTTTCAGACCCGACTTGCCGACGAGGAAGTCGACCTCGAACTTGAATTTATTTTCCTTAACAGATCTGTCCACAAAGCCCAGATCCTGAGGGATAGGATTGTTGAAGATGATTTTGCCGATGGTAGTTTCTACCAGAGCGGACTGCATTACGCCGTCGATCTCCATTTCGCGGCGCACCTTAATGCGGGAGTGCAGCCTGATTACGCCTGTCTGGTACGCCATCATGACCTCGTCCACGTTGCGGAACACCTTGCCCTCGCCCGGTTCGCCGGGCTTATCAAGGGTGAGGTAGTAGGAACCGAGGATCATATCCTGAGTAGGCACCGCGACGGGCTGACCGTCGGAGGGCTTGAGCAGGTTGCCGGCGGCGAGCATAAGGAAGCGGGCTTCCGCCTGCGCCTCAGCCGAAAGCGGTACGTGAACCGCCATTTGGTCGCCGTCGAAGTCGGCGTTGAACGCGGTACATACCAGCGGGTGAAGCTTGATTGCGCGGCCCTCTACGAGCACCGGCTCGAACGCCTGGATGCCCAGACGGTGAAGGGTTGGCGCACGGTTGAGCATTACGGGATGACCCTTGATTACGACCTCCAGAGCGTCCCAAACGTCATCCTTGGCGCGCTCTACGGCTTTACGTGCGGATTTTATGTTCTGCTCGGCCTTGGTTTCCACCAGACGCTTCATAACGAAGGGCTTGAACAGCTCCAGCGCCATCTCCTTGGGAAGACCGCACTGATAGATTTTAAGCTCAGGGCCGACGACGATAACGGAACGTCCCGAATAGTCGACGCGCTTGCCGAGCAGGTTTTGACGGAAGCGTCCCTGCTTGCCCTTGAGCATGTCGGAGAGCGACTTGAGCGCGCGGTTGTTGGGGCCGGTTACGGGTCTGCCGCGTCTGCCGTTGTCGATAAGGGCGTCAACAGACTCCTGCAGCATACGCTTTTCGTTGCGGATGATGATTTCGGGAGCGTTGAGCTCGAGCAGCTTTTTAAGACGGTTGTTTCGGTTGATAACGCGGCGGTAGAGGTCGTTGAGGTCGCTGGTCGCGAAGCGTCCGCCGTCGAGCTGTACCATCGGGCGGATGTCGGGCGGGATGACCGGAACGACGTCGAGGATCATCCACTCGGGGCGGTTGCCCGAGATGCGGAAGCTCTCTACCACGTCGAGGCGCTTGAGCAGGCGGATGCGCTTCTGTCCCGAAGCCGCCTCGAGCTCCTCGCGAAGCTGCGCGGACAGCGCTTCGAGGTCGATCTCCTCAAGCAGCTTTTTGATGGACTCGGCGCCCATGCCCGCCTGGAAGTCATCCTCGTACTTCTCGCGCATATCGTTGTATTCGGCTTCGGAAAGGCACTGGTACTTTGACAGATCGCGGCAGTCGCCGGGATCGGTGACGATGTACTGGGAGAAGTAGAGCACGTTCTCCAGCAGCTTGGGAGAGATGTCCAGCATCAAAGCGATGCGGGAGGGTATGCCCTTGAAGTACCAGATGTGGGATACGGGAGCGGCGAGCTCGATGTGGCCCATGCGCTCTCTTCTAACCTTGGAACGGGTGACCTCGACGCCGCAGCGGTCGCAGATCTTTCCCTTGAAGCGGATTCTTTTATATTTTCCGCAGTGGCACTCCCAGTCCTTTGTAGGACCGAAAATGCGCTCGCAGAACAGTCCCTCGCGCTCGGGCTTGAGGGTGCGGTAGTTGATGGTTTCGGGCTTTTTTACCTCGCCGTAAGACCAGGCACGGATCTGTTCGGGGGAAGCAAGGCCGATTTTAATGGAATCAAAAACGTTATTGTCGATCATATTACTTCCTCCTTATAATTCGTCTGTGCCAAAGTCGTCGAAGCTCTCATAGAAATCCTCTTCCTCGTCGGCAAGCGATTCGTCAAACATATTGTCCTCCTCACCGCCCTCGTCGAGGATGTAGCCGTCCATTGAGGTAACTACGTTGTCCTCGTCGAACTCTGTCGAAGCCGCGTCGGCGATCTCCTCGTCCTCGTCAAACTTCTGCTTGATGTCGATTTCCTCGCCGTTCTGGTCAAGCACGCGCACGTCGAGCGAAAGCGACTGCAGCTCCTTTATCAACACGCGGAACGACTCGGGTATACCCGGTGTGGGGATGTTTTGACCCTTGACTATAGCCTCGTAGGTCTTTACACGGCCCACAACGTCGTCGGACTTGACGGTCAAGATCTCCTGCAGGGTGTATGCGGCGCCGTAAGCCTCCAGCGCCCAAACTTCCATTTCACCGAAGCGCTGTCCGCCGAACTGCGCTTTACCGCCCAGCGGCTGCTGAGTGACCAGCGAGTAGGGACCTGTGCTTCTGGCGTGTATTTTTTCATCTACTAAGTGATGCAGCTTTAGATAGTACATATATCCGACGGTTACGGGGTTGTCGAAGCGTTCGCCCGTTCTGCCGTCGATCAGCCAGGTCTTTCCGTCCTCGCTGTAGCCCGCGTCTCTGAGCGCCGAGAAAATGTCGTCCTCGTGCGCGCCGTCGAATACAGGCGTCATTATCTTCCAGCCAAGCGCCTTAGCGGCGTAGCCGAGATGTACCTCGAGCACCTGACCGATGTTCATACGGGAAGGTACGCCGAGGGGGTTGAGTACAATGTCGAGCGGTGTGCCGTCGGGCAGGAAGGGCATATCCTCCACGGGGAGAATACGCGAAACGACACCCTTGTTGCCGTGACGTCCCGCCATTTTGTCGCCCACGCTGATCTTGCGCTTGAGCGCGAGATATACGCGAACCACCTTGTTTACGCCGGGCTGCAGCTCGTTGCGGCTGTCGGCGCGGGTGAACACCTTGACGTCAACTACTGTGCCCTGCTCGCCGTGAGGTACACGCAGAGAGGTATCTCTTACCTCTCTCGCCTTTTCGCCGAAGATGGCGCGCAGCAGGCGCTCCTCGGCGGTCAGCTCGGTCTCGCCCTTAGGTGTGACCTTACCTACCAAAATATCACCCGCCTTGACCTCGGAGCCGATCTGGATGATGCCGTCCTCGTCAAGGTACTTGAGCATATCGTCGCCCACGTTGGGGATGTCGCGGGTTATTTCCTCGGCGCCCAGCTTGGTGTCGCGCGCCTCGGTGTCATATTCCTCGATATGGATAGAGGTGTAAACGTCGTCGCGCACGATCTTTTCGTTGAGCAGAACGGCGTCCTCGTAGTTGTAGCCTTCCCAGGTCATAAAGCCGATAAGAGCGTTTTTGCCCAGCGCGATCTCGCCGTTTTCGGTGGCGGGACCGTCGGCGAGCACCTCGCCCTTCTTTACGCGCTGACCGCGGGAAACGATGGGCTTCTGGTTGAAGCAGGTGCCCTGGTTGGAGCGCAGGAACTTGATTACCTCGTAGTCCTTTACCTCGCCGCTGTCGTACTGCACGCGGATGTTGCGCGCGTCGACGCTCATAACGATACCGTCGTCCTCGGCAAGCACGCAGACGCCGGAGTCGGTGCCCGCCTTATACTCCATGCCGGTGCCGACGATAGGAGCCTCGCTGCGGAGCAGCGGAACTGCCTGACGCTGCATGTTGGCGCCCATCAGCGCGCGGTTGGCGTCGTCGTTTTCAAGGAAGGGGATCATCGCGGTCGCCACGGATACAACCATCTTAGGCGACACGTCCATATAGTCGAACTGAGAAGCGGGAAGCTCCACGAACTCGTCGCGGTAACGTCCTACGACCCTGTTGTGTACGAATCTGCCATTTTCATCGAGGGGCTCGTTAGCCTGCGCAACGTAGTAGTTGTCCTCCATGTCGGCGGTCATATAGATGACCTCGTCTGTTACGACGCCGGTCTCCTTGTCGATCTTGCGGAAGGGCGCCTCTACAAAGCCGTATTTGTTGATCTTTGCAAAGCTAGCCAGGTATGAGATAAGGCCGATGTTGGGGCCTTCAGGCGTCTCGATAGGACACATGCGGCCGTAGTGGGTGTAGTGAACGTCGCGCACCTCGAATCCCGCGCGGTCACGTGACAGACCGCCGGGTCCCAGCGCGGACAGACGGCGCTTGTGAGTAAGCTCTGCCAGCGGGTTGGTCTGATCCATGAACTGCGACAGAGGCGAGGAGCCGAAGAACTCCTTGATAGCCGCGGTGACGGGACGGATGTTGATGAGGGAATTTGGAGAAAGACTGTCCATATCCTGCGACTGGGTGGTCATTCTCTCGCGGACAACGCGCTCCAAACGGGAGAAGCCGATGCGGAACTGGTTCTGCAGCAGCTCGCCCACGCAGCGGATACGTCTGTTGCCCAGGTTATCGATGTCGTCGGTGTTGCCGACGCCGTGCGCCAAGCAGTTAAGGTAGTTGATGGTGGCGAAAATATCCTCGCGGGTGATGTGGTTGGGCACAAGCTCAGCGGCGCGGTCGCGCAGCATTTCCTTGAGCTCGTCCTCGTTTTGAGCTGAATCCAGCACCTCGCAGAGCACCTCGAAGGCTACGTTTTCACGGATGCCGCACTCCGCCTCGGCGTCAAAGTCCACATACTTGGAGATGTCGACCATGGTGTTGGAGATAACCTTTACCACGGTTTCGTCGTCGCCCTTTACAAAGGCGACCTGAACACCGGCATTTTCGATCTCGAGCGCCTTTTCCTTGCTTATCTTCTCATCTCTGAGCGCCATTACCTCGCCGGTGCGGGGATTGGCGATTGGCTCGGTGATGTGTCTGCCCGCCAGACGGTTAGCCATGCCGAGCTTTTTGTTGTATTTGTATCTGCCTACGCGCGACATGTCGTAGCGGTTGGGGTCAAAGAACAGGTTGGTGATGTGCGTCTGAGCGCTCTCGACCGTGGGAGGCTCGGAGGGACGCAGCTTTTTGTACACCTCGATAAGACCCTCCTCGATGTTGTGCGCCTGATCCTTCTCGATGGTCGCCTTCATGCGCTCGTCGTCGCCGAAGAAGTCGAGGATCTCCGCGTCGCTGCCCATGCCGAGCGCGCGGATAAAGGAGGTTACGGGGAGCTTGCGGTTTTTGTCGATGCGGACATAGAAAACGTCGTTTACATCGGTCTCGTACTCGAGCCACGCGCCGCGGTTGGGGATGACGGTGGTGGAGTACAGCTCCTTACCGGTTTTGTCGTGATCCATCTTATAGTAAACGCCGGGTGAACGCACCAACTGCGAAACGATAACACGCTCAGCGCCGTTGATGACAAAGGTGCCGCTGGGAGTCATCAGCGGGAAGTCACCCATAAAGACGTTGCTTTCTTTGATTTCGCCGGTTTCCTTGTTGAGCAGACGCGCGGTCACGCGCAGAGCGGCGGAATATGTAGCGTCTCTGACTTTACATTCGATGACGCTGTAGTTGGGATGGTCAACATCGAGGGTGTAGTCGATGAAGTCCAGCACGAGGTTGTTTTGGTAGTCGGTGATGCCCGACACATCCTTGAACACTTCGTCCAGACCTTCCTCAAGGAACCAGCGATAGGATTCCTTTTGGACCTCGATGAGGTTGGGCATATCGATTACTTCCTCGATCTTGCCAAAGCTCATTCGTTCGGTGTTGCCAAGCTTTACGGGTTTGACATTAACCATAGGCGGTATCCTCCTTTTTTTCTATCGCGTTATCGTCACGCGCCGGGCGCGGACTGCAACGTTTATGGCATGCTTAACGGGTAATGGGCAAATCGCACAAAGGCGGCGAAAAAAATTCAAGCAAAATGTATCTTGACAGAGAGGGGAATTTGTGATAATATCCCTTTGATAAAGATATTTTTTTGCGTTGTGTTTCCGCGCTTTCGGCGCAGACCCCCATTATGGTACATTATACTATTCTACGCGCCCGAAGGGTTTTTGTCAAGAGTTTTCGCGGATTTTTTTACAATTTTTTAATAGTTAGTGCTCCAAAGGAATTTTTCACCTTTGGAGCTGTTTTTTTTGACAAACTCGGAACACTCGGCGGCGTGTATGCTTTTGAAGACAAAACAAAAAAGCACGGCGTCATGCCGTGCCTTGAGTTTGGTGTCCGCTTACGCGAAGTCGATGTCGCCCTCGTACTTGCTTTTGAAGATCTCAAAGAGCTTTTCGAGCAGCTCGTCGTCCTCGATGCTGGTGTATTCCTCGGTCTCGTCATCAATAGGATTGATCTTGAGGATGACCACCTCGTCGGCGTCCTCGTCGTTTTCGATCAGTACGATGTATTCCTCGCCCTCGTACTCAACCACGTCGAGAAACTCAAATTCTACCTCGTTGCCCTCTTCATCCTCCAAAGAAATCAAAGTGCCTTCGGTATCCATCTCTTCCATCAGTTCTTCCTGAGCCATAGTCGTCTCCTTTCCGAAAGACTGCGCTTTCTGACTTGTATAGTACAGTATATCATAAACCCCCGAAATGTCAAGCCCCTTTGGGGTCAGGCTATATCTTCACCTGAAACTCGCCGCGGCACTTGGGGCAGCGCACTCCGTGCCTGCCTTTTTGCCTTTTTACGCGCAGCGTAGCCTTGCAGGCGGGGCATTTAATATATTTGAAATCCTTGCGTTCCCTGATTTTTTTGATTTGGAGCAGCACCCACCGTTTTACGGGATCGTACACCTTTTTAAAGCGGCGGTTCTCAAGCGCGCGCATATTTATATTGCGAGAAAGCCCGCGCGCGATCACCAGAGCGACCAAGCCCGCCTCCACTCCCCAAAGGATAAGGCTGGGAATAAAGCCCCACACAAAGATATTTGCCGTCCACACCGCCGCAGCCAGCGCCAGCAAAAAGCCGCTGAGGGCGTCGAAGCCGTAGCGCCCCTGCATAAACATGGCGATCCTTTGAAAAAAACTCACAGCAAAACCTCCGGTACTTGGGATGAAAACGGAAAAAGCAGGAACTATCCGTCATTTTCCTGTTTTTAATTTTGATTCACGTTTCAAATTATATAGTCCGCGCAGCAGTAGAGGTACTGCATATCGGCTGCCACAGCGGCATGGCTGTTTTTTACCACTATTATCTTGCCGGTCTCGTTACTCAGCCGCGCGGCGCGGTCGGGCAGGTCGAAGTCGCCCTCGCCCGGGTCGAACCTGCGGCGAAACTCCTCCTCGCCGATAACCACGGCGTTGTAGCCCTCAAACATATGAAGCTGCCGGTAGTCCATAAGGTAGTACTCCTTGCGCAGCAGCTCGATACCGATGTCGGCGTTGCGCAGCCCGCCGATAAAGTAGGGCGCGTCGCCCAAAAACATACCTATTTTGTAAGCGCCGATGGACACCGTGAGGTCGGAATTAACCGCTATTGCGGCTTCGCCCGTATCTCCGTTGATGCCGCTGTTGATGTCGGCGCTAACAACGTAGGCGGAGCAGGCGTTTATTAGCTCGACAGCCGTCTGCATGTCTCCGCTCACCTCTCCCCTGAATCCCGTGCCCAACAGACAGTCCACAACTATATCATACCCTGTAAAAGGCGAGGGTATGCGGAGGTCTCCCTCCTCGGCGCCCTTTGACATCGCGGTGTGATAGTAAAACAGACCGTCCTTTGAGAACTTTTCCGTAACGCGGAAGATGGTTGGCGTGATGCCGTTGTCGAGCAGCACGCAGGCGAGGGCGTAGCCGTCGCCGCCGTTATTTCCGGCGCCGCAGACTATAGCCACCCTGCCGACAAAACGCACGGCGTTGAAGATACCCAGCGCCGCCCTGTGCATCAGCTCGGCGGAGGTGACGCCCTTAGCTATGGCAGCCGCGTCGCTTTCGCGCATATTTTGTACGGTAACTACTTGTGGCAGCATAGTTTTATCTCCTCATCCTAAGCTTACTGCGCCGCCTCGTACGCGACTCTTGCCGAGTCGACGTCCTTGTTGCAGGTAAGACGTATCAGCTTTGCCTGCGCAAACAGGCCGTTGAACAGCGTAAGAAGCTTTTGCATATTTTCGCGGCTCTTGGGAAGCAGGGTCGCCTCGAGCAGCTGCTTGAACACCGGTCCGGGACTGATGAGCTCGGCGCGGTTGTCCTCTCCCCTGTTCAGCACGTAAACCGCCTTTATGGGCGCCATGCGGTTGCAGCCGATGTCGGACTTGCCCATCCACGGTGTACCGCAGACGTAAAAAGTGCCGTCGATTTTGCGGATGATGGGCTTGTCGTCATTTATCATAGTTACACGGTCGCCGAAGAAGGTGCGCCAATTGCGCGTATGAGTAGACTTGCCCGTTCCGCTGAGCGCGGTGAACATGTAGCCCTCGCCGTCAAGCTCCAGACAGGAGGAGTGGAAAAAGAAGCCGTCGTACTCCGCAAGTATCTTGCGGCAGATCTGCGTATAAAGATAGGGTCCCTCGTTTGGATCGGGTCTGGTGGGGATGGGGGAACCCGCCACAAACTTGTCAAACTCCGCCTCGTCAACTGTCACTTCAAAATCAACAGCCTCACTGTCGGTCAGGTAGGGCGCGAGTCTGTCGATGGTTTCCTGATATTTCGGCTCCATTTTTATATTGAGCGCCGCGATTCGATATACAGGCATAACAACCTCCCAAAGTTTTATTCTGTCTTATTATATCACGCCGCGCGGATTAACGCAAGCCTCCCCCGCCACAAAGGGCGCCGATAGGGCGCCTGCGGGGCGCCTGCGGGGCGCCGGTGGGCGCTTTCTCCGCCTTTTGACAGCTTTGCTATGCTATAAACCTTCTGCAACGGCGGGGCGCCGGTGGGCGCTTTCTCCGCCTTTTGACAACTTTGCTATGCTATAAACCTTCTGCAACGGCGGGGCGCCGGTGGGCGCTTTCTCCGCCTTTAGATAACTCTGCTATAATATAAACCTTCTGCAACGGCGGGGCGCCGGTGGGCGCTTTCTCCGCCTATTTACAGCTTTGCAATAATAGATAACGTGCTGCAACGGCGGGTCTTAAATTGAGCTAAAGGAAACTTTTTTGCAGGAGTTGGGTTGAACTAAAGGAAACATTTTCCAACGGCAAGGCAACAACCATATTCACTATCCTAACATAAAACGGCTGCCGAACGAACGCGGCAGCCGTTGGTTATATGATTTAAAAATCACTTGTTTTCCTTGGTTTTGAAGCTTTGCTCCTTGTCGGGGAAGATCGCGTTAAGCACTATGCCCGCGATAGATGCCACCGCCAGCGGAGACAGGGTAACTGTCGCGCTGCCGACGGGGAAGCTCACGGTGTCGGAGCCCAGTCCCAGGGCACAGACGAGTATCACTGCCGCGATGATAAGGTTGCGGCTCTTGGTGAAGTCCACCTTGTTTTCCACAAGGTTGCGCACGCCTACGGCGGAGATCATGCCGTAGAGCATCAGGGAGATACCTCCGATTATGCTGCTCGGGATAGTGCCGATGCGCGCGGCGACTATCGGGAAGAACGAGGCGGCAGCCGCGAACCAGGCGGCTATGCGGATGACCTTCGGATCGTAGACCTTGGTTAGCGCCAGCACACCCGTGTTTTCACCGTAGGTAGTATTGGCGGGACCGCCGAACAGCGAAGCCAGCGAAGTCGCCATGCCGTCACCGAGCAGCGTGCGGTGCAGGCCGGGGTCCTTGATGTAGTTCTTTCCGACGGTGGAGCTGATGGCGGAAATATCGCCGATATGCTCCATCATGGTAGCGAGCGAAATGGGCATTATTGCGATCACAGCGGACACAATAACGGTGCCGTTTGACCAATCAACGCCGCCGAACACTGTCTTATTCCAGCTGACGGGGATGTCGATAAGGCTGTTGTTGCCGAAGATATGACCCGAACCGATGTTGTCGAGGAGCTCATGCAGAAAGCTGAAATCAAATATCGGCAGATAATTGGTAGCGATAACCTTGCCTGCGGAATCTCTTACAGGCTCGGAGCCGCCCGAGAACAGCCACGGCATATCCTGGATAAGCGACGGATTAGCCTCGCCTATGTAATAGAGCAGCAGACCTACGGCGTAGGAGATCACCAGTCCGAGGATGATGGGGATTATTTTCATCATTCCTCTGCCCCAAATGTTGAATATGACGATGACCGCAAGCGCTACCAGCGCCAAAATCCAGTTGGTAGTGCAGTTCTGCACCGCCGAGGGGGCAAGTCCCAGACCGATAGCGATGATAATAGGTCCTGTGACCACCGGCGGGAAAAATCTGATGACGCGCTCGATGCCCACGACCTTGATGATAGCTGCCAGCACAAAGTACACCAATCCCGCGCAGGCGACGCCCAGACAGGCGTAAGGCAGCATGGAGTTTGGGTCGGTGCCTTCGGGCGCCATTGATTTGACCGCGGCGTAACCGCCGAGAAACGCGAACGATGAGCCCAAAAACGCGGGCACCTTGAATTTTGTAAGCACATGGAACAAAAGAGTTCCCAAGCCCGCCATCAGCAGCGTGGTGGAAACATCCAGACCGGTTATCATCGGCACCAAAATTGTAGCGCCGAACATGGCGAACATGTGCTGAGCGCCGAGTATCAGCATTTTCGGCCTTCCGAGCGTGCGCGCGTCATATATGCCTTTGTCGGCGTTTTTTTGTTTTTTACCCATTCTTTCTACCCCTTTCTATAGGCAAAACCCTCAAAATGACAGCTCTCAAAAAAGGCTGCCCACAAAGGACAGCCTTTAGTTGTGCGAAAGAAATTACTCGTTGATAGCGATAACCGCACCGGAACCAACAGTTCTGCCGCCTTCACGGATAGCGAAACGGAGACCTACTTCGATAGCGATGGGGGTGATGAGCTCAACGTCCATCTCAACGTTATCGCCGGGCATGCACATCTCTACGCCCTCGGGCAGGGAGATGGTGCCGGTTACGTCAGTGGTTCTGAAATAGAACTGGGGACGATAGTTGTTAAAGAAAGGAGTGTGACGGCCACCCTCGTCCTTGGTCAGTACGTAAACCTGGCCGCGGAACTTGGTGTGGGGATGAATGGTGCCGGGCTTCGCAAGAACCTGACCTCTCTGGATCTCGGTTCTCTGAACGCCACGGAGCAGAACGCCTACGTTGTCGCCGGCCTCAGCATAGTCCAGAGTCTTTCTGAACATCTCAAGACCTGTTACAACAACCTTTCTCTTCTCGTCGGTCAGACCAACGATCTCAACTTCCTCGGAAGTGCGGATCTGGCCTCTCTCAACTCTACCGGTAGCAACAGTACCACGACCTGTGATGGTGAATACGTCCTCAACAGGCATAAGGAAGGGCTGGTCAGCTTTACGGTCGGGAGTGGGGATGAACTCGTCAACAGCGTCCATCAGCTCGTGGATGCAAGCATACTCGGGAGCGTTGGGGTCCTTGGAAGTGCTCTGCAGAGCAACATAAGCGGAACCCTTGATGATGGGAGTGTCGTCGCCGGGGAACTCGTACTCGTTGAGGAGGTCACGGATCTCCATCTCGACGAGCTCAAGCAGCTCTTCGTCATCAACCTGGTCGGTCTTGTTCATGAATACTACAATGTAGGGAACGCCAACCTGACGGGAAAGCAGGATGTGCTCTCTGGTCTGGGGCATAGGACCGTCTGCAGCGGAAACAACGAGGATAGCGCCGTCCATCTGAGCAGCACCGGTGATCATGTTCTTAACGTAGTCGGCATGGCCGGGGCAGTCAACGTGAGCATAGTGACGCTTAGCGGTCTCGTACTCAACGTGAGCGGTGTTGATTGTGATACCACGCTCTCTCTCTTCGGGAGCCTTATCGATGTTTGCGTAATCAACGAAAGCAGCGTCACCCTCGAGAGCGAGAACCTTTGTGATAGCAGCGGTCAGAGTGGTTTTACCGTGGTCAACGTGGCCGATAGTACCAATGTTAACGTGCGGC
>CADBHB010000013.1 GCA_902794395.1 uncultured Ruminococcus sp. | reverse complement strand
GGTAATCGAAGGCGACAGCAATTCTTTGCCCCCGCCGTCGATGAAGTTTTATGCTAACACTAAGCCTTCCAAAGGCGGAGTATGCGCCCACCGGCGCCGGAGTGCGTTGTTCATTTATCCCAAAACACTTCATCCGCTCCAAAAAAGCGGATGGGAATCGAAGGTGAGCGTTAAAAAAACGTGCCGTCGGCACGTTTTTAGCGAACTGCGCAGATGACCTTTTGACTCCGCACACGCCAAATCAAGCGGCGCAGTGCGTCGTTCATTCATCCCAAACACTTCATCCGCTCCACGCAAAAAGATGAAGGTAATCGAAGGCGACAGCAATTCTTTGCCCCCGCCGTCGATGAAGTTTTGGTAATCGAAGGCGACAGCAATTCTTTGCCCCCGCCGTCGATGAAGTTTTATGCTAACACTAAGCCTTCCAAAGGCGGAGTATGCGCCCACCGGCGCCGCAGTGCGTTGTTCATTTATCCCAAACACTTCATCCGCTCAGACAGCAAGACGGAGACGCCGCGTTTTTTCGCGACATCTCCGTTTATGTTTTTCTTATTCTGTTTTAGCTATTATTCCGCTACGAAGCAAACTCTGCGGGATGCTTCCTTGTCGACGGTGCCATCTGCCTTTTTGACGGGATTGTCGTCAGCGCAGCCCTTGGCTACCATGTAGCCCTTAAGCTCCGGATGCAGCTGCACGCAGTAATTCATTACCGCGTTGGCTCTGTTTTCAGACAAGGTCTGGTTGTACTCGTGTGTGCCATCGGTGTCGGTGTGACCTTCAACGGTGATCTTATTGACGAGGATAGTGCCATCCTCGGCGAATACGACCTTGACATAAGCGTCGATTACATCCTTCAGGCTCGCCTTGCCTGCCGCCGAAAGCTCAGCGCTGTCATAATCGAACAGAACGGTCGCGTCCAGCGCGACAGCGCCGCGGTCATCGGTTTGCAGCTTTGTGCCCGAGTCACTGCCGAACTGCGTATTAAGCTTATTAAAGATGACGGAGTTGTCGACCACCTTGTTGAGATAGGCGTTTTTATACCACTCATAGGTAGTGGAGTTTTTGACCGTCTCGCCGTTGGCTGTGTAGGAAGAAACTATGCTTCTGAACGCGGAAATGGTCTTTTTGATGGACTGTATGCGAATGTCGGCGCTTTCGCCGGGCTTGAGCTTCAAGTCGCCTTCAGACTCGTATTCCTGGATGTACGCATCGTCACCCAAGCCGAGGTCAACCTTGGAGCCGAGGTCGATGATCCTGGCATGTTCATCGGGGTTGTACGCAAGCACAAACAGCGAAACGGATGACAGAGTCTTATCGGTGTCGTTCTTAACGGTGAACACAAATGAATCTGCGCCTTCACCCGTGCTGTAATATCCCTCGTCGATTCGAGAGCCGGTGACGTGTACACCAAATTTATCGTTCTGCTCAATGGAGGTCAGACCGGCAACATTGACTATAAGCTGATTGGCGCCCGAGCCGTCGTCGATTTGATTGGTGCCGATCTCATTGCCGTCCCAGTCGGTAACGTATTGCGCCTGCATTTCGTCAATTTTGCCGGAGCACTGGAATTTTCTGACGCTGCCGTCATAGGGAATGTCGCGAGTCTGTCCTTTTTTTGACATGTTGTCGGAATGGTTGTCGAAAATAAGAAATTCTACGCCCGCGGGCAGTTCATATGAGTAGATGCTGTCGCCCACAGAATTCATATGGGCTCCCGGCCATGTGATCATTTCACCCGAATTTGACCAATAGTATACATAGACAGGCTTGCCGTTCTCGCCCCAGCCCAGCGTGTCCTTAAAATAAACTATATTGCCGGTGACCGGATAAGGATCGTCGTCGGATGATTCCGCCGAGGTTTCCTTTTGTGAAGCGGTGGCGGCGGATGACTCCTCAGACGCCTTGCTCTCGTCCTTCTGCTTTGAGCTGCAGGCAGCCAGAGAGATCAATAGCATAAGCGCCAAAATTATCGATACTGTCTTTTTCATGTTTGTTCCTCCTTGAAATACCGTCAATTCTCATCCGCAGCTCTTAGATAACTGCGGATAATTAAGCAAAATATAGGCATAACGCATGTATTTTTTTTGATATTTTGCAAATTTATTATACACTATACAGATATAGCTGTCAACTGTTTTGATAATCCGAGCGCGCGGTGTTGCCTTAACAGCCTTTCAGCCGCCTTTGCCCCATCAAAATCGGAACCGCACCGACTTGTTGTTTTCCAGCACTTCGGCATTTGGTATGCCGCTGTTTTCACTGAGCGCGATGATTCTGCCGCAGTCAAGCAGATGTGAGTCGTCCGCTTTGCCCTCAAAGATCACCGCGTCAGCGCACAAGTACCTCTCGGGCAGATCGCTCAGTCTTCCCCTGTCGGGCACCAGCAGAACAGCCGTGTCGTCGGAATAGACATATTGGTACACACGACCGCGGACCGCCATGACCTGCACGCTGACGTCGCTGTTCAGCATTACGGTGAACATGGTGTTGTCGCCGTACAGATGGACCTTATCGGCGTCAAAGTCTTCGGCATCAAACTTCTTATTGTATACCACCAGATCGGCGACCTCCCATTCCTCCGCAAGCTGTTCCAGATACGCCGCATGGCGCTTTTGCCCGCTCGCCAGTACGATGCAGTCTATCCGCTCAAAACGCTCTAAGCCCTCCATAAGCGCCGCGCCGCCCTTTTTTGTGCCGCCGCAGCTCAAAAGCGAAACGTTTTCCGCGCGGCGCACCTCTGCGGTACAGCCAAAGCCGTTTCGGGTAACGGTGAGCGTAGCGGGATGATCGGCAAGAAGGTAGGTCAGCGAGCCGCCTATACTGAGTGTGAGAAGCGAAATTATTGCCGCCGAAACAACATATTTCCTGCGGGCGTGGATAAGATGACCCACCGCCGCCAAAACCACCGAGACGGCGATCCAGATATAATAAAAGCGTTCGTTCGCTTCGATCTGACAAAACGGAAGCGTTGCGCAGCGGCGTATAAATGAGATAAGCCACCCGGAAAGCAGCTCGATAATCGGCACAAGCGGATAAGCCGTGATACCAAACATGCCAAAAAGCACAAGGAGCATTGAGAGGATCAAAACTGCCGCGGTAAGAGGATAGGCTATCAGGGAAATGGGCACCGTGAGCGGAGTTATACTGCCAAAGAAGATCACGGTTATAGGTATCACCCACAGCGTCGCCGCAAGTGATACCGCGACAAACGACACTGCACCGCGCAGGAGGCGCTTTACGCCCTTGCTCAGCCTTTGGGAGAGGCGCGGCGAGATATTGCGCGGGACAGGCGTGGGCGTCAGCCTCAGCGCGCGGCAGGCGACATCGGCAAGCTTATCCGCCCACAGCAGGATACCGCAGACTGCCGAAAAGGACAGCAGCATGCCCACATCGCCCACGGCGTAAGGGTTTGGGAGCGTAAGGAACAGCGCGGCTGTTCCGAGGGAGTTGACGCCGTCGGGATCGCGGCGGAAAAGCCGTCCCAGATGGATTATAATGAGCATAACGCCCGCGCGGATGACGGAGGGATATGCGCCGGAAATGAGGATGAAAAAGATGACAAAGCCCGTTATAATAAAAAACGACAGCCGCCTTCTCACGTGAAAGCTGCGCAGTATAAGGCACAGCAGCGAGGAGATTATAGCCAAATGCATACCGGACACAACTATCAGATATGAGGTGCCTGTGCCTGCAAAGGCAGCGCGCAGCTCGGGCGGGAGCGCCCTTTTATCGCCGAGCAGCACAGCTCTCGACAATGCCGCCGCGTCGTTATCAAGCGAGTCATTAAGACATTGTTTCATTCGCTGCCGCAGTTTCGCTATCAAGCTTAGTGGCGAGGTGTGATAACCGCCCGTTGAGGATAATCCGGAGCTGTTGTCAAGGACAGCATACAGGTATACCCGCTTGCTCAATTCATAGCCGGAATCCTCGGCAACAGGCGTGAAACGCGCTTCTATCCGTTCATAGGGATGAACGGTCTTCTCCGAAAAGCTGTTGCAGTAAACGCGCACACTCGCCTTTTCCCCGTTGATACTCTCGGTTTGCAGCACAAAGGACTGCCCTTTGGCGCGGTTGACCACCGTATCGGTGCAGTAACCCTGCACATATATTTCTTTATTAGAATATTTATCTATAACAGGCTGCACCTTATAATTCCTAAACAGAAATATAGAAAGAAAAGCCGTCAAGACGGAAACACATACCGCGATAATCACGACGGGGATAGCGCTGTCTTTTTGCTTCAGCTTCCAGATCACCGAAACGATGGTGAGCACCGCCGCTGATACGGAAACGGAAACCAACAGAGTATTTGAATAGAAATAAAAAACGACCGCAAGCGATGAAAGGAAGCTAAGTCCTGTCACGGCAAACGGTCGTTTCATTTTTTTCACTCCTCAGGTTTTTCTCTTACAATCATACAACGCAATATATAAAAGGTCAAGAGCAAAACCTTACAGAGATAATATTTTTTAGAGCATTATGCCGATTGTCCCAAGGTAACATTAAACTCGGCAATATACCTCGCCAGATATGTCACGTCTTCGACAGTCACCTGACCGTCGCCGTTGGTGTCGGCGGCAAGGAGGGCGTCTCCCGTGAGAGGCTCTACCTCAGCGAGATGGCGCTGGATGGCAGTGACGTCGAGCACGTTGATCTTTCCGTCGAGGTTCACGTCGCCGATGAGGAGCGTCTTTACGCGCCAGGTGTAAACAGTGCTGTCCGCCGCCCAGTCGGTCTGGTCGCTGTACTGCTCGGGCTGGGTCAGGATTTGAACGACATTCGCATCGCCGTCCGCTTCCTCAAGCCATGTGCGCGGATCAACCGTGAAGTATCCGCCGCTGACGGTGAGTACGGGATAGTTTACAACGCCGTCGCCCATAATGTCGAACAGCATCGCGCCTACACGGACATTGTCGCCGATCGTCATATGGATGGTGGGAGCGCCGTCATTGGAGTAGATCATATGCTCCAAGCGGTCAAACTCCGCGTCGCCGAAAAGCTCGATCTCAAGCTCGGCGTCTTCGTTGCCGTTGTTGAACATGACAATATCGGTAAAATGGCCGCCGCTGATGTGGAAGATGCCTCCGTCCGCGGAGAAGAAGCCGCTGACAGTGCCTCCGGTGATGTAATAGGTGTCCGCTGTCCAAGGCGCTAAGCTGACGCCGATGGTACCGCAGGAGCGGAAGGTGCCGGGTATTGTGCTTTCGATCTGGATGTTGGTGGGATAGAATTTCGGTATCTCCTGCCCGTTTTTCCAGCTGGTACCTTCGATGCCGCCGGTGAACGTACCCTGAACTTCAAAGGTGTGTCCGTTAAGATCGACACGGATGGAATCGAAGGAGTTGACCTCCCATGTTTCTCCCGCGGGGATCGTAGCGTCAGAGAGCAGCATCACGGTATAGTCGTTATACCAGAACGAATTGTTCTCGGGAAGGTTTGTGAGCTCACTCTTGAACATCTTCGGGTATTGTGCCGCCACGAACGCCTCGCGCAGCGTGGGAAACCAAACTGTCGCGTACAGCTGGTCTACAAATTCTTCGCCCGTATCGTTATTGTCGTAATCATAGGTCATCAGCATCTTGGCGCCGAAGCAGGATTCAAAAGCCGCCGCGTTAAAGCTGCCGTCGAAAAACTCCTGAATACTGCCGCCTGTTATCGTCGCGCCGGAGGCGGAGTCGATGAGCGTGAGGGCACCGTGCACAAGTATTACGGAGCCGTTGCCCATCACCGCCGCGTTGGTGCCGTCGAGGGTGTGACCGTTCAGGTTGATGGTGACGGTAACGCCAGCGGGAACGGTAAGCGGAAGGCTGCCGACCGCGGCTATGGTGTCCTCTGTCAGCGTGACGGTGCCGAGGTTGGTGCCCGATGTCGCGTTGAGCGTTTCGCCCAGCAGATCCCACGCGTTCGCGTCGCGCCATACGGCGGTAAAGGTGACGTTTTCGGTGAGGGTGAACTCCTCGCCTACCACGTACAGTCTGCCGTTGTACGTCCAGCCGCCGAAATACTTGTTGGCAGGGAAGTTGAATATCTCGCTCGCGTTAGGAAGCGGCTCGGTAGTACCCGTGGGAAACGGTATGGCGGGCGTTACGGTCTCTCCGTTTCCGCCGATCATCGTTGCGCCGCTGCCGTCGAAGGTCACCGTGGGCATCAGCCGCGTGACCGCCGTGAAGGTGATGTTGTCGGTCACTACGAAGTCGTCGCCTTCGTCGTAGGTGTTATTGCCGTTCTGCCAGCAGACAAATTCCTTGGTTTCGGAGCTGAACAGGTCGCCAAATTCGGCAAGCTGTATCGTGGAGTTCTTCTGCGCCGCGACGATTTGCGTCTCGCCGTCGAAATCATAGGTGACAGCGACCGGCGCGGCAACCGTGATCGTCAGCGCAAAGCCCGTACTATTTATAGAACTGTCGGAATGGAAGTAGATAGAAAGATAATTGCTGTCGGTCATCAGCGGCTCCGAAATCATGAAGCTGCCGCCGTATTTGGTGTTGCCGAGAATCTGCGCGCTGCTTGAGCTGCCGTTGTAGAATTTCAGATAGTCGTAACTGGCGGACTCGGTAACGCCGCTGCCGCTGAGCATCACCACCATGTTTTCCGGCGCCTTTACAACGACCATCGCGTTGTTGTCGTCCGAGTAGTTTGCGCCACTGCCGCCGTCGTCGTAGAGGGTGAAAGTGAAGCCGGAGGACTTTTGGGAGAGATCGATGAGCAGCGGATCGTTGACGTTCCAAAGCGGCATCAGGGCATACCAGCCGACAGTGGCGTCGGGATACAGGATCTCGAGCTGCGCGGTGAATACGGTGGGAGCGTTCGCGACGTAGCTGTCACCCGCTTGGTAGACAGTTCCGCTGAATTTCTCCTCCCAGCCCGTGAAGTGCATGCCGGCGGGCAAGGTGAACAGGTCGGTAAGCTCGGGGAGCGTGACGGTAGATCCTAGCGGATACCTTATCGCCGTGCTCTCTTCCTTACAGGTGTAGGTAAAGCCGGTAGCCGCCGCCCACTGCGCTGTCAGCGTGGCGTTCGCGTTATAGGTGACGCTGTTGCCGGGCCAGTAGATATTTGTGCCGTCGGAGTAGCCCGAGAAGATCTTGCTCTCCGGAGCGGTAAAGCCGTAGTCCGGCAGCGTGACCGCCTTGCCGGAGATAACGGTTATGGGATCCATGCTGCCTTCTCCCTCGCCCGCGTCAAAGGAAATCGTTATCAGCGTTGAAGGATCGACTATCATAATATCCAGCATAAAGCCCGCGCGGCTGGAATAGCTGTTGCTGGTGAACTGCACCGTTAAGGTATTGGACGATGTTTGCAGGTCGGTCAGCGTGAAGCTGCCGCTGTAGGTGCTGCCGCCGAGCAGCGTAGTGCCGTCGGAATCGTAGATGCTGAGGATGTCGCAATCCTGCTCGGTCAAGCCCTCGCCGCTGAACCGGAACACACAGCCCGTGGGCGCTGTGAGGGTGAGGCTGCCGTCGCAGTTATTTGCGTAAATATTCTGACCGCCGTTGTCATAGAGCTTGAAGGTAAAGCCGTTTTGCCTGTCGCTCAAGTCGAAATCATCTATCTGCTCAACCACGGGCATAAGCGCGTAGTATCCGCCGTTTTCATCATCGATCAGATAAGGCAGGCTTTCAAACTCGGCGGTGTAGGTGGTGTCGGCGTTCGCCGTAACGAGCGTCTGCGGAGCGTAGGCTTCGTGGTCGGTCTCGTTGCGCCACTGCTTGAGCTCCTTTCGGTAAGGCAGTCTTGAAAATCTGACTTCATACTCTGAAAGATAGAACTGCGAACCCTTGCGGTAATCCGCGGTCGCGGTCTGACCGCCCTCGCCCTGATAGGTGATGATGATCTTTTCAATATAGACCGCCGTGAGGTGAAGATCCTCGGTGATGTATAAATGATCGCGCTCGCTGTAGTTCCTGGTGCCGTCGGTATAATGGTCAAAGTAGGTTTTTTCCGGCAGAGTAAAGGTGCAGGCGGGCACCGAGAATAAGTCGCCGGAAAGGAATTTTAGGTCTTGCATGGTACCGCTGCCCTCGCCCGGGTCAAAGGATACCGTGATAAGAGACTCGGGTCTGGTGACGATGATCTTCATGTCGATGCCGCGGTAATTCTTGCGGCCGTCGGAATAAAAGCGCACCGTTACGGCGTTGCCGGTGGAATAGAGCTTGCCGGTACCGTTCGAGCCGCTGAATCTGCCGATCTGGCTAGCGTTTTCGGAATCGCCGTCGTAGACATAGAGATAGTCACAGCTCAATTCGGTGCTGACGTCGGAACCTATCTGCATGATACATCCCTCGGGTGCAAGAACGGTGATCGAGCCGTTACAGCCGTTGCTGTAGTTGCCGTTTACTCCGCCGTCATCGAACACCCAAAGAGTATAGCCTTCGCTCACACCGGTCAGGTCGGCGGTCACCGAAGAACTCCTCGGCAGCAAGGAATAGTTTTCGTAATTCGCGTACGAGGTGCCCGATTCGCCGTGCAGAACGACGGGATCGTCCTCGACGAGCGCCGTAAAGGTGACGTCTCCGTTCACCGTGAAAGTATCGCCCTCGCTGTAGGTCGTACCGCCGCTCTGCCAGCCTGAGAAGTGCTTTCTCTCGGGCAGGGAGAACATGGAGATAAAGGTCGGCAGAGATATGGCAGTGCCCTGCACAACGTTGTCGGTTGCGGAATTTTCATTGTAAACATAGGTGATTACAGCCTTGGTCGCAAATATCGCGGTAAGCGTCTTGTTCGCGTTGAGCGTGATAACATCACCCGGCAGATAATCGTTTTCGCCGTCGGTGTAATGGTCGAACATCTTGTGCTCCGGCGCGGTGAATTCGCACGCGGGCACGGTTACGTTTTCGCCCGGTAAAACACGTATGCTGTTCATCGTTCCGGTGCCATCGACCGAGTTTAAGGAAAGCGTGGCGAGCGAGGCAGGGTCAATGACCGTTACGGTGAGGTTAAATCCGGAATACGTCGAGGAGTAGTCGGAATAGAAATACAGCTTCAAAACATTTCCAGAGGTCATCGCCGAGGTGATAGTGAAGCCGCCCTGGTTTTTGTTGTAGCCGAGCACTTTATCGGTGTCGCCGTCGTACAGGCGCAGATAGTCGTAGCCGCTCTCGGTGCTGCCTTCGCCGCTGAACCGGAGCAAATAGCCTGAGTGAGCGACGATGCGCAGATAACCGCTGCAGTTGTTGCTGTAGCTCTGACCCGAGCCGCCGTCGTCGTAAACATGCAGCGTAAATCCGCCGCTCTTGTCGGAAATATCTGCCGTTGAAGTACCCGTGACAGGCATATTTGCATACCAGCCCGTAAGGTCGTCGCCGAAAACCACCTGAGGCTCCTCTACGCTTGCCGTAAACGTCACGTTTTCGTTAACGGTAAAGGAGTCGTTCTCGTTATACAGCGTTTCGCCGCACTGCCAGCCGAGGAAGGTCGAGCCCGACGACGCCTCAAACATGGAGGAAAACGCGGGCAGAGTGATGGCTGTACCCTGCGCAACGGAAGTTGACTGAGTGATTCCGGAATATGAATAAGTGACCGTCAGCTTGTTGATATACACCGCCGTCAGCGTCTTGTTCTCGTTAAGGGTGATAGTATCGCCGGGCTGATAGTTGTTCACCCCGTCCGTAAAGTGGGAGAACAGCTTGTCCTCGGGTATGGTAAAGCCGCATGCGGGCACGGTAACCTCCGCGCCGGGCAGAGCGATGATACTGTCCATCGTGCCTTCGCCGCCGCCCGCGTTGAAGGAAAGCGTGGCAAAGTCAGAAGGATCGTAAGCCGTGACGGTCAGATCAAGACCGGTGCGGGTGCTGCTGCCGTCGGTGATGAGGCGGATAGTCAGTGCGGTGCCGGAAGCGAAAATCGGGGTGAGCGTCATATTATCTCCGCACACCATGACCAGCTGCTTTGAGGATGTCGTCGCGCCGTCATAGATACAGAGGTAATCGTAGTTGCTTTCCGTGCTGTAGCTTCCGCTGACGCCGAGCACACAGCCCTGAGGAGCAAGAATGGTTATGCTGCCGTCGCAGTCGTTAGAGTAATCCGCGCCCGGACCGCCGTTGTCAAATATGCGCAGCTGATAGCCCGCGCTCTTGCCGTTGAGATTGGCTGTTACGGATATGCTCTTAGGCACCAGCACGTAATCATAATTGTATGTATCGTTATGCTGAATGACGGGAACATCCTCAAGCACTGCCGTAAATGTCATGTTATCGTTTACGGTGACCTGATCGCCCTCATTATACTGCGTCTCTCCGCAGAGCCAGTTTTTAAACAGCTTTTGCTCAGGCAGAGTAAACAGGGAGGTAAATGCAGGCAGAGTGACAGCGGCTCCCTGCTCCATTTCAGCCGTCGACGTTTCAGAGCCGAAGGCATAGGTCACCGTGACCTTATTGACATAGACCGCAGTAAGCGTCTTGTTCTCGCCAAGCGCGATCACTTCGCCGGGATGATAGTCGTTAGTGCCGTCCGTATAGTGGGAGAACAGCATGCCGCTCGGAACGTTAAATCCACATTCGGGAACGGTAACATTATCGTTGGGGTCTACGCTGATGGAGTTCATGGTACCGGTGCCATCACCCGCCGCGAACGAAAGGGTCGCAAACGACGACAGCGCCGCAATAGTCACATCCAGATCAAACCCCGAATAATTCTTGCTGCCGTCGGAGCGGAACCCGAGCGTTACGACGTTGCTGTTGCTGTGGATCGGACTGACAGTAAACGGAGAACCGGAGTACTTTCCGTATGAATCGCCGCCGAGCGTCGGCGCGGAGCTGTCGGCGCCGTCGTAAATGTTCAGCCAGTCGTAGCTTGAGCTTTCGGAATTACCGCTGCCGCTGATGCGAATAAGGTAATCCGACCCCGCCGTGATCTGCAGATAGCCGTCGCAGTCAAGGGAATAATCGCCGGAAGCACCGCCGTCGTCATAGACCTTGAACGTAAAGCCGTTTTGCTTGTCGGCGAGATTGAGCGTATCTGTTCCGGTCACGGGCATGTTTACGGAATATCCGTCCAACTCGTTGCCCGAAAGCTGCACCTGTGCAGCAGACGCGGTTATCGGCGCCGATGAAATTATCAAAATCAACGCCAAAAGACACGCCGTCAGTTTTTTTAATGTGTCCTTTCTCATATCGCACCTCCGAAGTCCGAAAAAATGCTTTTTAATATCGGTCTGCAAGCCGTGAACACTGCGTTACGGCTTTTTCTTATATAAAAAACCAACATATTATTATAATTATTATAATAGTTTTACAAAAGCTTGTCAATAGAACAGGAACAAGCGGTGCGTTATCCGGAGTAAATGGTTAAAAAAGCTTTTTTTGAATCTTAAGATTATCTTCAGATTACTGCTTTATAATGGTCTTAAGCTGATTGAAAAAACGTAAAAACGAGAGGAGAAAATCACATGAAAAAGAAAAGCATAGTCGCGGGTCTGCTGTGCGGCGCTTTGTGCGCTTCGATGATGACAGCCTGCGCAGGCAACGGAAAAACCGCGAAAAACTCACAGTCAGGCAAAGCGACTCCGGCGGAAGCGGCGGCAGTAAAAATGCATAAGCTGAATATCAGGGCGCCAAAGAGCATCACCGAGATCACCGCCACCTTCCTGAACACCGCGAACGGCAGCACGGCGGACGTCAAGATGAACAAAAGCGGAGAGGACGGCGGCTGCACGATATTCAGCTGCGAGGCGGATGTGAACCTCTACAACATGGTCCATCTGAGCTACGGAGAAACCACGAGCATGGATGTTGCCTTCAACAGCTTTACCGACGGCTGGAACCTGAGCAACGACGAGATGCTTCCGTATGTCACGGGCACTCAACCCGAATATGACCCAAAATTTGAAACAAAGGTATTTCAGTTCGACGGCAGGGACAAAAACGTCTACATTTGGACGCCCGAGGATTACGATAAAAACGCCGAGGAGAAATACTCGGTGATATATATGTTTGACGGTCAGAGCGTTCTGACTACGGGCAAGGAAAGAGGAATGGACAACGACGTGCTGTGCTGGAACGTCAGCGAAAACGTGATGAGCATGACCGCCGCCACCGGCAACAAGGCTATACTTGTGTGCATTGACAACGGAAGCCCGTACAGAGATGACGAGCTGGTACCGGATTTGGGAAGCATAAACATGGAGGGAACAGGCTCAGCCGTAAAGGAGGAGGACATCTCCGGCAAGCGCGGCACCGCCTTCGCGGATTTCATCTGCGACACCGTCATGCCGTACATAAACCAAAGCTACAATGTTTACACAGACGCCGCGCACACCTCGCTCGCGGGAAGCTCTCTGGGCGGGCTTGAGACCTTTTACACGGTGCTGGCACATCCCGACAAATTCAGCGCCGGCGGTGTTTTGTCAGCCACCTTCGGCATGTACGCCGAAAAGGAGTGGACAAGCTTCCTCAGCGATAAGCTCGATATGGAAAACGCGCCGTACCTGTATATTTACGCCGGCGGCTACGCGATGGACAACGGTGACGCCACCGAGGAAATGTACAACCGTCTTATCGAGAGCGGCTATCCTAAGGACAAGGTGGTTTTCAGCAAATATGAACCCGGAGAGCACTTTATGCAGTACTGGAGGAATATTTATCCCGAATTTCTGGAGGCGGCGTTCACGCAGAACGTCACCGCGCTTGAGCCGGGAGTTCCCGTCCATTATGAGGATAAAACCGACCCCTACGAAAAATACCTTGAGGAGATGGAGCTGGACAAGGACAACGACAAGCCCGGATATGTGTATTACGACAACAGCGAAACGAAATGGGACAAGGTTTACGTCTATTGGTGGGGCGGAATGCCTGTGAACAGCATCACCAAGGAAGGCGAATACTTCGCCGACTGGCCCGGCTTTGAGATGGAGCGCGTTGAGGGCACCGACATTTACCGTGTGACCGCGCCCTTAGGAGTAGTGGGGATAATTTTCGACTCAGGCGTGACCGACAAGGAGGTCAGCGAGGGCAAAACCGCGTATCAAACAACAGACCTGCCGTACAGCACCGCGATGATAGGAAAGGTATATAAAATTGATATGTCGGTAGCGCCCAAAGCCGATCCCGGCACCATGAAAACAAAACACAGATACTCCGCCGGAAATTGGTCGGAGTATGAGCAGGGCGAATGATAAAGCCCGTTAAAAAAGCCCGCTCGGACGAGCGGGCTTTTGTATGTTAAAGGTGTTCCTCTTGGTAGCTGCGCAGGTAGTTGGCAAGCTCGCTGACATACAACTCGGCTATATGGCTAAGCCTCATATTCTTTTTGGAGATATACCCTATCACCATATCGCTGCCGGCTGTGTCGTCATCCGCCTCAAACGGCACGGCTATGTAATCCGAGCCGTTAAGCTCCTCGCTTATCACGCCCGAGCAAAGGGTGTAGCCGTCAAGCCCTATCATCAGATTTAGCATAGTGGCGCGGTCGGTCGCCTTTATCGTCTTGGGATAGTCGGCGGTGCTGAGTATCTCCTCGGCGTAATAGAACGAGCCTTTGTCGCCCTGCTCAAAGGACAGACAGGGATAGTTTTTCAGGTCATCAAAGCGGATTGACTTTTTTTCCGCCAGCGGATGTCCCTTGTGCAGATAGACGTAGGCGCTGCACTCCGTAAGCGGCGTAAAAACCAGACCGTTTGATTTGAGCAGCTTTTCGAGCGGCTTGCGGTTGAAATCGCTGAGATACAATATGCCTATCTCGCTTTTGCCGCTGAAAACATCGTCTATCACGTCGCGCGTGCGCGTCTCGCGGATGGCAAACTCATATTCATCCGTGCCGAAACGCTTTACCAGCTCCACAAAGCTCTTGACCGCAAAGGAATAGTGCTGGGTAGAAATGCCGAACTTCTTTTTCAGCGTGCCGTTTTTGCCGTATTTTTCCAGCAGATTATCGTACTGCGAGAGCACCTCGCGCGCGTAATGGATGAACTCAAGCCCGTCGTTGGTCGGGGTTACTCCCCTGCCGCTGCGGTTGAACAGCGTTATGCCCAGCTCCTTTTCCAGCTCACGCACGGCGCTGGTAAGCGACGGCTGAGCTATATACAACAGCTCTGACGCCTTGTTCAGCGAGCCTTCCTCGCAGATCACCGTTACATATCTGAGTTGCTGAATCGTCATGTCCTCACCTATATTATATAATCGTTTCCTACGCTTTCCGTCTGCATCAAATCAGCCACGGTAAAGCTGTCGGTATAGCGGCGGATGGTTTCATCCAAGCCCCTCCAGAATCCAAGCGTCCTGCAATAGGGCGCCTTGGGGCAGGGCGCGCCGCCCTCTTCCAGGCAGGCTACGGGCGCAAGTCCGCCCTCCATAAAGCGCAGCACTTCGCCCACGTTTATTTGGTCGGGCTCGACAGACAGGCGGTAGCCGCCGCCCTTTCCGCGCAGTCCGTATACGATACGCCGCTTGACAAGCTCCTTTACTATGCTCTCAAGATATTTCTCGGAGATCTCCTGGCGCGCGGCTATATCCTTAAGCTTTATGTACCCCTGTCCGTTATGCTCCGCCATATCTATAAGGATGCGCAGCGCGTAACGTCCTCTTGTTGAAATAAGCATTTTTGTCACCTCTTTAACCCATTATAACAGTATGTTGATACGATTTCAAGAATTTTTTTGATTTTCCTCTTGACAAATCCCAAAAAAGAGCGTATGATAATAGCAATCCACCAACATACTAACTTAATGGGTAATAACTTTACGGAGGTAATCATTATGAGTAAGATTTATCAGACAGCAGACCTGCTTATCGGCAAGACTCCCTTGCTTGAGCTGACGCACATTGAAAAGGAGCTCGGACTTGAGGCTAAGGTTGTAGCCAAGCTTGAGTATTTCAATCCCGCCGGCAGCGTCAAGGACAGAATAGCCAAGGCTATGATAGAGGACGCCGAGAGCAAGGGGCTTTTAAAGCCCGACAGCGTATTGATCGAGCCGACCTCGGGCAATACGGGCATCGGACTCGCGTCCGTGGCAGCGGCAAAGGGCTACCGCCTTATCATCACCATGCCCGAGACGATGAGCGTTGAGCGCCGCCAGCTTATGAAGGCATACGGCGCGGAGCTTGTGCTGACCGACGGCACCAAGGGTATGAAGGGCGCTATCGCCAAGGCTGAGGAGCTTTCTAAGGAGATACCCAACAGCTTCATTCCCGGACAGTTTGTAAATCCCGCGAACCCCGCGGTACACAAGGCGACCACAGGTCCCGAGATCTGGGATGACACCGACGGCGAGGTCGATTTCTTTGTCGCGGGCGTCGGCACGGGCGGCACCGTAACGGGTGTAGGCGAATATCTTAAATCGCAGAAGCCCGAGGTAAAGGTTGTAGCTGTTGAGCCCGAAAGCTCTCCCGTGCTGTCCAAGGGCACCGCGGGCGCGCATAAAATACAGGGCATCGGCGCGGGCTTTGTTCCCGATGTGCTGAACACCGGCATTTATGACGAGATAATCCCCGTTTCCAACGAGGACGCCTTTGCCACAGGCAAGCTGATAGGCAGAAGCGAAGGCGTGCTGGTCGGCATTTCCTCGGGCGCTGCCACTTACGCGGCGATCGAGCTTGCAAAGCGCCCCGAAAACAAGGGCAAGACTATAGTCGTTCTCCTGCCCGACACAGGCGACCGCTACCTCTCCACTCCCCTGTTCGCGGATTAGTTTCCCCTATTTTTCAGTCCTCTTTCTCCGAAAAACGAGAAAGAGGACTGTTTTTCTATGCAAGGGACGCTTAGAAAACGGTAAAAAAGCAAGCATGATATAGCCTGAAAACATGACTGTATCATGCTTGACCCATTGGTGACACCTGCGGGAGTTGAACCAATCATCAAGCGATTATAAGTCGCACATTTTACTTTTAAACTACCGGAGCATATTTCCCGTCTGTCCGGGATGTCAACCGTCTTATCCGATTTGTCAAACAGAAAAGCGCTTTGCAGTCGTCAAATGTTATTTAATTCAAGAAATCAGGGACAAACGGTCATTTTTTGGGACGAATGGTAGTGAAATCCGAAAACATTTGGTGTATAATAGCAGCAGGAGTGATGAACTATGAATAAAGTGAAAAACAACGCGGTGTTTCTGCTTTACACCATGTTGCTCGGCGGGATAGTCGGAACGATAGTTTGGGGCTTTCTGCGCTTGATGAATCTCGGCATCTTCTTTTTGTGGGATTATTTACCGTCGCAATTTGACTTTCCGCTTTATACGCTCTGCCTGTGCACTCTCGGCGGAGTGCTGATAGGTTTTTGGAAGCGCAAATTCGGAGATTATCCCGAGGAGCTGCACGTCGTTTTGGGAACAGTCAAAAAGACGGGGCGATACTCCTATCACAATGTTTTCTCCACCCTGGGCTCGGCGCTGTTCCCGCTTTTGATCGGCGCGAGCGTCGGTCCGGAGGCAGGCTTGACAGGCGTGATAGCGGGGCTATGCTCTTGGATAGGCGATAAGCTGAAAAGATTTCAACATGAGATCACGGAGCTGACCGCTATCGGGTTGAGCGCGACGCTCGGAACTATCTTTAAATCGCCGATGTTTGGCTTTATTGAGCCGATAGAATCCGACAAGGATACCGTGCTGCCGAAAACCTCTAAGATAGTTCTGTACTTCACCGCGATACTCAGCTCCTTCGGTGTGTTCATCCTGCTCAATAGATTGTTTGGAGTCAAAATGGGGATGGAGAGCCTGGCGGCTGAAAAGCAGGACTTTTTGTCATATCTCTACGCTGTACCGCTCACGCTGATCGGCATAGTCGCGGGCTATTTGTTCTTTGTTTTTCAAAAGCTGACGTCCGTTCCGAATAACAAGCTTAAAAAATTCGTCGTACTGCGCGCCGCAGCAGGCGGACTGCTGCTCGGCATCTCGGGAACATTTATACCGCTGACGATGTTTTCGGGTGAGCACCAGATCGGCGAGGTGATGGAAAGCATGAAGGATATAGGCGCTGTCATGCTGATTGCTGTTGCGGTCGTAAAGCTTTTGCTGACTAATATTTGCATAAGCTCGGGGCTAAAGGGCGGCCATTTCTTTCCCGTTATTTTTTGCGGGGTTTGTATAGGATGCTCAATGAGCCTGCTGTTAGGCGTCAACGCCGTTTTCTGCGCCGCAGTTGTCACTACCGCGTTGGTCGGCCATACACTGAAAAAGCCGATTGCTACCGTTCTGCTTTTGATGATAGTATTCCCGCCAAGGCTGATACCTGTCATGCTGTTTGCCGCTATAGCCGCAAGAACGATCCCGACCCCGAAAGCATTATTATCCGAATAAACCGATCGCCCTGCCGGACATGAGCCGACAGGGCGATCATTATTTTTCTTTTTTTGTTCCGGTCAGATAAACGACCGTCAAAAACGTTCCGGTAACCAGCAGGATAATGAATGCAAGCCACATTACCGCCTCTCCCGTTTGGATAGGTCGGGTATCGGACGGTTCCGGCTGGGTCGGTAAGGGCTGAGTTTCTTCTGTAGGAGCCGTTGATTCCGGCTCGATACGGGCAATTACCTCGGTGCTGCCGCCGTGTCCGCTCTGCGCGAAAGCTACGGAGGAAAGCGGTAAAAAGAACAGGCCGATCAAGATGAAAAAGAAACACAAGCCCTTTGATATGTAATTTTTCATACTGTCGCCTGATCAGCGATTACTGTATGTTTTCGATCGCGCTGAAGAACACCATGTAGCCGCTGTACTCGCCGGCGATCTCGGCAAGGCTTTGACCGTAGAGCTGATTGAGATTAAAACGGAGCGTACCGGTCAGGCTCTGTCCCTGCTCGGAGAATCCGGTGAGGAAGAAACCGTTGGTAGTCATGTTCCTGTTGTTGAGATTGGTTGACAGGTTGATGCTTTCGCCGGTTGCGCTGTAAACGTCATAGGAGAATTTTATATCGGCGTTTGACTTGTTAGCAATATAGAACTGCTCGTTGTCGCCTACCTTAGCGTTCTGATCCTTGACATACACATTGATGACCTTTTCCGTGGGATCAAGACTTTCCAGCTTTGTGAGCGTGACATCATAGGTGACGTCCTTGTCGTGCGTATCAGTGTCGTTTTCGGGGATGGCGAGCGTTCCGAAATCGACCATGTCGGGGATGGTGATGATGTAGCTGACGTCTCCGGGGACCGCGCCGTCGATGCGAGCCTTGACTTCTGTTTGACCGCTGGGATCGGTTTCGGTCAGCTGAGCCGCCGAAACGGATACTACAGACGCGGCAGCCATTATAGCCGCCAGTGCGATGGATAAGATTTTTCTTGTTTTCATTAGATTTCATCCTTTCGATTTTTTATGCTTAACTCATTCAACAATGAGCTTAAAGCCTGATTCTGCCGCGTTGAGCGGCGTGTTTTTTTCGTTGAGCATAACGCACTTATACTCGACGAAAGCGTTGTAGGTGCCCTTTTCGAGCGTTTTGCTAAGGGGTATCTCCGTAATGCCCTGTCCGGGCTTTAACAGCGGTGATTCATATAGCACGGTGCCGTCGTCGAGCTTTACCGTGGCAAACATGCCCACCTTGTTTTCCTTTGGATTGCCGATATTGATTTTCAGGGTAGTGTCCCCGGCTTTCATTTGCGCGGAGGAATATCCCGGTATCTGCGTGCCGCTTTGCTTCGGCTTGTCCTTTTCGTCGATACCCGTATCCCAGTCGTCCGTTACTACGCCGACGACGCCCTGGGAATCGGACGTTTTCTTCGGCTTGGGTTTATCGCGGAACAGAAGGATGCCCACAGTCGCCGCGGCGATCAGCACGAGCGCCGCGACAACGATGATAAGCGTTTTCTTCCGTTTATTAGGTTTTTTCAAAAAGCGCTGCCTCCTTTATCACGCCAGGACCCGTGTTTTGCCGGCGTCGCCGATGCCTTCGGTGTACTCGGCAACATACTTCTGCACACAGGTGGTGTCCAGAATGGAGATCCTGCCGTCTGCGTTAACGTCGGCGGCGTTTACGTCAAAGTTGCTTACAGGCAGTTCTATCGCGTATTTTTGGATGAGGGTGGCGTCTTCAATGGTGATCTTGCCGTCACGGTCCACATCGCCGACGAGCACTGTCCGGCGCTCGGCGACCGCGAAGCTGTTGACCTCCGCGACTGTAAATACTGCTTTGCCGCCACTGATGCTTTCGGGTGCTATCGTCACCGTTTCGCCCTCGGTGTTCTGCGCAAGCAGGACAATGGACTTACCGTTGGTAGGAATACTGAGCTTGTAACCGCCCGCGCCCCACAGCTCGGAGGGCACAAAGCTGCCGCTCTTGTCGGTAGTGCCGAAGCTGTAGGCGGAAATCAGGCTGCCATCTGCGGAAAGCGCCTTGTAATCCTCGCTGTCTGCGGCAAGCTGCTCGAGCGTGATTCGCAGATCATTATGCATCAGGCTGCTGACCGTGATACCGTCTTTCAGCATCTGTGTGCGCTGCGTGAGGTATCTGCCCTGAATGATCGGATAGCCCTGATTGAAGGAGGTCGAACCGTACTGCGCCTTGAGCCAGGTGACTGAATCGTCTGTCACGCCGTTGAGCGTATTGATAAAGGCGGCGCTCTGCATAGTTTCGGTGGAAACAAGACCCGAAGCGTCGGGAAGCTTTTTGGTGGACATTTCGCCGACAGGTGTGTTTCCGTCCACGTTGGTATAGTAAACGTCCTTTACATCGTCAGATTGGTTGTAGCCGGCGATCATGCCCTTTGCGGACTTGTTTTTGCTGACGGGCTTGCCGGAATCGTAGCCGGAAGCTATCTTTCCCTTGTTGGTGCCCGCGATACCTCCGGCGACCTTGCCGGTGTTTTCGGTAGAGCCTGCCATTCCGTTGTTAGCGCTGCCGTATATGCTGCCCTCGTTTTCTGCCGTGATACCTCCGGCGTATATTCCCTCAACGACCGCACTGTTGCGGCAGCCGGTGACAGTACCGTTGTTGACCGCAGCGATACCGCCCGCGTTGGTTCCTTTAATGTAGGAATTATAGGCGGCTACGTCGTTGATGACTTTGCCGTTGATCTTGATTTTGCCGCTGAGGTTGATTCCGCTTGTGCAGTGGTCTATCGTGCCGTTGTTGACTGCCGCGATGCCGCCCGCGTTTTCGGAGACGGTTTTGAAATCGCAGTCGATCACCGACAGGTCTTTGACCACGCCGTTTGAGCCGACCGTGTCAAACAGACCGCCGTTTGCGGCGTTGTCCACTCTCAGGCCGGTGATGCAGTAGCCCCTGCCGTCGAAGGTGCCGTTGAAGGGCTTGCTCTTGGTGCCTATGCCCGCTGTCCATACCGCGCCGTCGGGCACCGTGATGTTGTTTTCAAGATAGGCATTGTCTGAGTTTCTGCCGCTGTTGACGGTGTCGGCAAAGGCGACCAGCTCGTCATAGGTGCGGATGCCGTGTTCTTTGATCTCGGGCTCGGGGGCTTTGCCGTCGGGATAGTTGGAGTAACGGTTTTCGCTCTCGATGAAGTAGATCGTGCCGCGGCTTTTGTCGGGCAGCGGATAATCGTCGGGCGTTTTGCCGTTGTCGATGTTCTGATACCACGCCTGGGTGCCGTCGGTCACGCCGCTGTTGAGCAAATAGCCCGTTTCGCCTGACTTGAACTGCGCGGCGGTGTGAGACGTGCTTTTGCTTTTGCTGTCGTATGCGCTTCCTTCGAGATAGTAGCAGTTATTGATATAGGTGTGTTCGTCATAGGTATCGGAGATAGCATCGTTTATATTGCCGAGCTGTCCGTAGTTGAAGCAGTTGTTGATATGAAGAGAGCACCAGTCGTTGAAAAGAATGGAATTCCACACCACACGGACGATGCCGCCAATAATGATCGAGCTTCCCGAGCTCACACTTTTCTTGGTGGATACTATTGTACCGATGTTGGCGCAGTTTTCGATCTTAGCTTCGGGATATGCCGAAGAATTGACGATGCCCGCAGCGCCGTGGATGTCGCCGGTGATATTGCCGAAGTTGACGCAGCGCTCGATTGTTCCGTCAACAGACTGGTTATGGGTAATGCCCGAGGCGATTATCTCTAAAGCGAGCACGTTGCTTTCGGCAGTGATATCGACATAACTGAAAACATCGCTTATTTGGGTACCGGTGCACATTCCGCCCGCTACCGTCGCAAAGTGCAGCGCGTAGACGTCATCAAGGTGCTCGCCGTCCGGCAGGTTGCAGACAAGTTCAGCCCTGCCCTTGATGGTGAAGTTTTTGATTTGCGCGTCTTCACAGCTAAGGAACAGTCCGTAATACATGGTGGGGTCTTGGGTGTGCACTACATCCTTGCGGAAGTAGAAATTGTTGATGGTATGACCGTTTCCTTCAAAAACGCCCTTGAATTCATTTCCGGTTACAAAGGACGCTATCGGCTCCCACTGTCTGCTTTCCAGGTCGATGTCGTTGACCAGCTCGAATTTAGGAGCGGTATCACGGCTATCAAATGCCGCGTGGGTGTGATCGTCCCTTGTCAGCGCGGAGATCCAGAACAGGTTTCCGCCGTTTTCTATCTGATAATACCCGTTATCGGCAAGAACGGGCTTTTGGTACATCCCACATTCGGTGCAGAAGCCGTTGACATAGGTGTGCGGCTCGTAGGACATGCCGACGATAACATCCTCGGTTTCCGAATCAAAGGAATATACATCGTTTTCATTTCTCAGCTCGTATAGCTTACCGCTTGTAACACCGCGCGCGGTCACCGCGAGGTTGTCGGCATAGCTCGGGTCACAGACCGCCTTGAAGCTGACGGGGAATCCGGGCGCAAATACGCGCGAGGTCGCGTCGGGGTCGTCGATGAAGCTAAGATAGATAAGCCTGTCGCCGTTTTCATCGAACCTGAAAGCATCGGTGTCAAAGCTGACCGTGTTGCCCGTTGTGAAATACGCCTTGACCGTCACGCTCTGAGACGGCATGGTGAAGCTGTAGGCGTCCTCGCCGTCTGTTCTCTTTTCGGAGAGATCGATAGTAACGGGGTCGGAAAGCATATTGCCGTTTTTGTCCTCCAAATAAATGCTGTGCAGGGCATAGCCGCTGTCGGGAGAAACGTAAACGACAGCCTTTTCGCCTATTTTGCAGTACTGCTCGGTGCTGCCGTCCTTAAATGTCGCAGTGCCGCCTTCATTGGATGAGATAGTGGCATGAGCAAAGGTGCCGTCGACCTCCAGGCGGTAGGTCACGTCGGAATACGGCATGGTAAAATGCGCCGTGATATAACCATCCGCGTCGGGAGTGAAGCCTGCAAGCTGCGACTCATCAAGCAGCAGCTCCTCTGTGTTCTGTGCCGTGCCGGAAACCGAGTCGGCGTTGCGGATCATTTTCAGCGCGGTCATTTTGCCGCCGCTTGACTTCATTTTGACCGTGATCTCCTTGCCCGCAGCGACCATGGTGCTCTCGCCGTTGCCGTAGAAATGCACGTCGTCGTCGGTGATCTTTATATCGCCTGCGGCGGGGTCGGAGACCTCGGCGTGCGCTATTTGCGAGAACACGTTGCTCTTGTTGCACAGGAATACGGTGTAGCACTCGTCGGTAGAGTTTTGACCGTGCTTCATATCCATCTCATAGTCCGCGACCGGCTTGCAGTCCGGGAACTGGCGTTCGCAGTCCAAAAGCTTGATCTTGGCGTAATTGGTGTCGAACATATTGTACTCTAAGCTGTAGTTTGAGGAAAGTACATAGTTGTGCGGAGCACCGCCGCTGCTGTTGGGATTGGTCTGCGCGTCGGGAAGGTATTTACCCGAACCGCTAAGGTAGTTTTCAATTTTGGAATCTCGGATAGAGAAGTAGTTTGTGGTCAGCAGCTCGCTGAAGCCCGTGCAGTTTTCGTCGGTGATGCCGATAAAGGTGTTCGCGCCGTCGGTCATCTCGCGGCAAAGGTTCAGATAGTCGCAGGACTCCGTGTGGGTGTCGCTGCCCAAGCCGTGAAACACGATTTTGTGGTCGAGGTTCTTGACATACAGCGCCTCACTGCTGTCGAACTGTTCGGGGTCGAGGATATAATAGACCTTGCTGCCCTCGGCCGAATGGGTCATAACCTTTTTGAATTTGACATTCTGACCGATGTATTTTGCATGCGAAATATGGGTGCCGTCTTCGTTAGTAGCGTCCAGCTTATAATCGTAATCGCCGTCGCACTTGTCAGCCCAGTCGCGCAGCACGTCTACGGAACTTGTGTAGCCGTTGATGCGCAGCGTGGTGGTCACGGCGTCCTCGGGCTTCATGTAGTCGGAAAGGGACAGCATGACAAAACCGTTGCCGTCGGCGTTCATTTTTGCGCTGAGCATTCTTTCGATCCTTGAGTTGACGCAGTCGGAACCGCGGTTCATCTCATCGTAAAAATCCTGCTGATAGCCGAGGTAGCCCGCGTACCAGCCGTCGGGTTTGTCCTCGTCGTGATAGGTCTCGCTGAGATATTTGCCCTGCTGATAGAGGTATTCGTTGTACGCCATCTCGACCAGCATGATAGTCATTAGCTGCTCCTCCATGATCTCATGGACATACGCATACTGCTGATGGCTGAACGGGTAAGCCATATACGCCACCTGCGCCGCGTACTCAGCGCAGGTCGTGTTAGCCGTGCCGTGCGGGCTGAGCGCCGCCGCGAGATTTGAAATCAGCGTGATGAAGCTTTTGTTGATGTCGTTGGTTTCAAACATCACTTTTTTGAGGTTTTCAACCGAGTAGCTGCTTGTGTCGATCGATGAGGAGGACATAAGCGCGTACTGCTTTATCAGGTAGTTAAGGTCTTCGCGCAGCACGTCCTCGGACGCGCCGTTGACCGCGTCGTTGAGATAATATTTGTATGCGGAAAGCGTATTGACAACGCCTGAATCCGTGAGATAGTTCTTAACGTCCGACTGCCACGCGTTGTTCAGATTTGTCTTGGCGTCGGAGAGATTCTTATCTGCTAGCATGGAGGTGATGTAGGCATCGTCGGAGGCAATCTGAGTTTCAAGCTCGTTGATCTCGTTGAGGATCTCCTCGCACAACTCCTTTAGCTCCTCTATCGCGATCTCCTCGGTGCTCATAAAAGCCCATTCCTCTATTACGGAAAAGACCTTCTGCACGTCGCCGTTGCCGGTAGCCTCGCCCACGGCATCCATGCCCATGCAGATCGCGCGCAAACCGTCGTCGATCATCTGTTCCACAGCCTGTTCCGCGATGGCGTTGCCGACTGCCGCGCTGTCCGTTTCGGCGGCAGAGCCGGAAACCACGCCGACAGTCACCATGGAAACGATAACGCACAGCGACAAAAGCACCGCGCACAGTCTTTTGGATATTCGTTTGACCATAATAACACTCCTTTGTTTATGATTATCCATTCTATTTATACCCAAAAACACAAATTTTTTCAAGTAGGGTGGGACAAACGGTCAATTTTAGGGACGAATGGTATTTAATTTTTGGTTCTTTTGCGCTATAATAGAGTCAGAAATTTATCGGAGTGTGCTTATGAGGATCGCGATCGTTGACGACAGCAAAACAGAACAGGAACGCTTATCGGCGTTGATACGCACTTGGGCGCAGGATGAAACGGTTACGACCGAGGCCTTTGACAGCGGCGAGGCGTTTGCCGAAGCGCTGAACAAAAAGCGGTATGAGATAGTATTGATGGACATCATCATGGACGGGAAAAACGGCATCGAGACCGCCCGACTTCTGCGGGAGAGCAGCATGGATACGCTGCTTATCTTCATTACTTCCAGCCCCGAATTCATGGCGCAGGCTTTCCCTTGCCACGCCTTTGATTACGTTATGAAGCCCTACTCGCCGCAGCGTGTGTTTGAGGTGCTTAACGAAGCGCGCCGCGCGCTGGGCAAACACGGAGAGGTGCTTGAGATAGCGGGCGACAAATTCCTGCTTTCGGATATACTATATATCTATTCCGATTCCAACTACTGTGAGATACATACAAAGCACGGCGTCAGCAGAGAGCGTGTCCCCTTTTCCGTGCTGAGCGAACAGCTTGTACGATACCCGTCCTTCGCTGTCGTCAGCCGCGGCGCGGCGGTCAATTTTGACAACACCTCTCACATCGGCGGGCTTGACTGCGTTATGCTGAGCGGCGACCGCGTGCCTGTAAGCCGCCGCAGGATAAAAGAGGTTGAGCAGGCGTTTTTGGACAGGCAGTTCAGCAAATTACTTTCGGAAGGAGAATAAAATGGATATATCAAGACTGCTGCTATACTTTATGGATTATCTGATCATTCTTCCGGCGGCGTTCATGTGCGTCCTTCCGGTCTTGGGACACAGCAAGATCAAAAAAAATCCCACGGTCGTCATCGTATCAGCCGCTACGACACTTGCCGCTATACTTATGGCATTCATCAGATACACGACAAAGGCAGACGCTAATATTATTCTGTTTGCGGTCATGGTGCTTTTCTTTATCGCTTATCTGCTGATGTTCGACGTAAATAAGTCAAAGCTGTGGTATCTTTTCATCTCGGCTACCGCGATATTTTCGTTCGGCGGCCTTGCTACGCATTTTGTTGAAGCGATGTCCGATGATCCGAATGACGAATGGATCTCGCTTGCGGTAAAATGGGGCGTTTCACTGTCGTTTATGATCGTCGAGATCATATTCCTCAAAAAGCTGACCTGGCTTTTCGATAACGGCAACATCGATATGGTATGGCGGTTCGTATGGGCTGTTCCTGTGATTATCACTGCCGCCAATCTGTTTATGATACCCGAAAACTACGAAAACGTACGTGTCGGCAGGGTGTTTCAGGAATATGTGATGGTAGAAATCATGCTGACCTTGTTTTTCACCGTGCTTCTTGTCATGCTGTATACTGTCGCCCGCGCTGTCGCCAACAAAGCCGAGGCGGAACAAAACGCCCATATCCTCAGCTTGCAGGCGGCTCAGTATGAGAATCTGAAAAAATATATGGACAGCTCCGCAAGGCTGCGGCACGATTTCATTTATATGGCGAAAACCGCGCAGACGCTCGCGGCTAACGGCGAGACCGAACAGCTGCAAAGGCTGCTGGATGATTACGGCGCCAAAATTGACGCGAACGCCGCGCCGACAAAATTCTGCGAGCACACCGCGCTCAACGCCATCACCGCCTACTACGCTCGTGAATCAAAGCACGCGGGTATCGGCTTTACCGCAAAGCTGAACATCCCGCAGGGCATCATTATCTCCGACTATGAGCTGTGCTCCGTCGCGGGCAATATCCTCGACAACGCCGTTGCCGCCGCCAAGGAAGCCGGAACGGAAAAGCGGGAGATCCTCTTTGTCGCCGACACCAAGCCGAACGGCGACCTATATCTCGCCGTTTCCAATCCCTACAGCGGGATAGTGCAGGAAAAAAACAAAAAATACACCTCCACCAAAAGTGAAGGTCACGGCATAGGTCTGGAATCCGTCAAAGCGATCGTCGGCAAGAACAGGGGCTACTGCAACTTCCGCTATGACGGCAAAACCTTTTATTCCGAAATTATGTTAAGGCAGGGTTGACTGATGAATATTATTCTGTTCGCGGGAATTATGGCTATCGTATGTTTGTTGGGCTTCTTCAACGAGAAGGTCACCAAGCTGAACTATGAAATTTCGCTCATGCTGTTTTCTGTTGTGATCGGCGGCTTGCTGCTTATCGCCGCCGCTGTTTTTAACGGGACGGACGTCGGCACGGTTTTGGCGAAGGCGCAGTATATAAATATTGAAGGCTTCCTGATGGAAGGCGTGCTGTGCTTTATGCTGTTTGCAAGCTCCTGCCACATGAAGCTGTCCGACTTCAAAAAGTATGCCAGGCAGGTCACTGTGCTGTCGCTTGTCTGTACGCTGCTAGGCGCGTGTTTCTACGGACTGCTGTTCTTCGGAGCAGCCAAATTATTGAGTTTAAATCTGTCGTTGCCTGTCTGCCTGATGTTCGGCAGCATAGTCGCGCCTACAGACCCGATCGCCGCGACCGGTATTCTCAGCAAATTCGGTTTGCCGAAAGGAATTTCTTTTCTTATAGAAGGGGAATCATTGTTTAATGACGGCGTTGGAGTAGCTCTGTTTGTCTGCTTCTCGGGCATGGTGACAGCCTCGTCCTCGGGCGGCTTTATCAGCGTGATGCTGAAAGAGCTTTTCGGAGCCATCCTGGTCGGCGCGGCTGTGACGGCACTTACCTTTCTGCTGTTCCGCTTTACCAAGAACAAAAGCCTGGGTATTTTTGTCAGCCTGTTGACTGTTTCACTCTCCTACGCGATATGTGAGCGCCTTGGTTTTTCGGGAGCGATAGCTTCTGTTGTCTGCGGACTGCTGTTCTCGGCGCTGCGCTCCCGCTTTTCAAAGGAGGAGCAGGAAGCGGCGCAGACCTTTGACAGCTTTTGGGAAACGCTGGACTCGCTTTGCAACTCAATTCTTTATGTAATGCTGGGCTTGTCGTTTGTTCGTATACTGCAAATGGAGCACGTTTTGCTGCTGTCGGTAATTGCCGTAGCCGCAAATTTGATAGCAAGAAGCGGCAGCCTAACGCTTTCCTCTCTGTTCATGGGGAAAATACCGGATGGATATGACCGGCTCAGCTTCATCAAGCTGCTGACATGGGGCGGACTGCGCGGCGGCTTATCCGTTGCGCTTGCCATGAGCTCAAAAGAAATGCTGCCTGAGCAGGTCTACCAAATCATACTCGGAGGCACCTATGCGATTGTTTTCTTTACTACTGTTATACAAGGCTTGACTATAAAGCCGGTTTACAGCAGGATAAGTCGGTCGGTATCAAGTAAGCGCTGATTTATCCGCTTTATTCCAACCAAAGGTATCAAATAATCACAAGAACAAAAAAGGCAGAAAAACGAGAGCTTCGTTCTTCTGCCTTTTACGATGAACGCGGAAATGCACTGCCTTTTATCCAAGCCCGACGCGAGATTAGTATCAGCCATACGAAAGATAATTGGTAACACTTGGGCGTAACGGGAGCCGACCCCCGAGCCACGGAGTTTATCGCTTTTGTTTCCGGGAAAGTGATGTTTGATGCAAACAGAAAAAGAGTGACACCGGACGGCATTACTCTCCCGCAAACCTCATACGCCGCTCAGGCAGCCCTCCGACGTTGCCCTATCCTGCGTATGAGTAAAGCAAGTTTATGATAAAGAATACCATGCTGAGCTGCATTTTTTCACGCGGCAACGTTTCTGCGGACTCAGCCGATGACGATGCGGGTGTTTCGGTAGTCCGGCTTTTTATAGCGCTTTCGGCGGACTCGGAAGCATTTACTTCTTTGCTTTCGTTTTTATAAATCAGACTGTCGCCGTCCTGATATTGCACCTGCTCGCTGTGAATATCAAGTACATTTTCAAAGTTTTTTGCAGCATAATATTGGTTTTTTGTATAAAATCAAAAACATCGTCAAGAAAGATAAGGAAAAAGCCAACCGCTTATTTCTAAACTATTGGGCGTCATTGGACGCTTTCTCCGCCTTTGGAAGGGTTTTATTTTTTACTAACCTTTCTGCAACGGTGGTTCCGGCGTATCTTAAATTATTTGGCTTTATATGAAAAAGGCCTGTAGTTATCCTACAAGTCTTTATAAAAAAAGAGCCAATCAATACATCTCTAAACTAGAAATATAATGATTGGCTATTTACTTGCTGTTATGTACCAACCGTCTTAAAACTTGGCGAGAAATACAGTTGGTAACTTTCTTACTTGATCGACTTTGTGCTTTGCTCTTCAATTAACAGAGCTTCAAAATCTTCATAAGACATCGCGCCGAGGTCAACACCTGAACGATGACGAATAGAAACAGTATTATTCTCAATGTCTTTATCGCCGACAACAACCATATAAGGAATTTTCATACCCTGAGCTTCTCTGATTTTATAACCCAGTTTTTCGGAACGATGATCAACTTCGACCCTGAATCCCGAATCGTTCAGCCTTTTAGCTATCAGATCTGCATAATCACCGGCTCTGTCAGTTACAGGAAGTACGATGACCTGCTGCGGCGCGATCCAAAGCGGAAACGCACCCGCAAAATGCTCGGTGATAACTCCGATGAATCTCTCTATAGAGCCAAATACAACTCGATGGATCATGGCAGGACGATGTTTTTCTCCGTCGGCACCGGTATATTCCAATTCAAATCTCTCCGGCAGCTGCATATCAAGCTGAATCGTTCCGCACTGCCAAGTACGTCCTAAAGAATCCGCCAGATGAAAGTCCAACTTAGGTCCGTAGAAAGCTCCGTCTCCCTCGTTGATGGTATACTTTTTGCCCATATCCTCACATGCGGCTTTTAAAGTGTCGGTAGCAAAATCCCACACTTCAACTTCACCCATATGATCTTCCGGCATAGTAGAAACTTCGATCTCATAACTCAGACCAAACACGGAATAAACCTCATCAAAAAGCTCGATGACCTTCTTGATCTCATCGCGCATCTGATCCCATGTCATAAAAATGTGGGCGTCATCCTGTGTGAAACACCTTACTCGGAATAAACCGTGAAGCGCTCCCGAGAGTTCATGGCGGTGAACCAGACCCAACTCACCGACACGTAAAGGCAGCTCCTTGTACGAGTGCGGCTCGGAACGATATACCAACATTCCGCCGGGACAGTTCATGGGTTTGATCGCGAAATCTGTCTCATCGATAACGGTTGTGTACATATTGTCTTTATAGTGCTGCCAGTGACCCGAGCGTTCCCACAAGGCACGATTAAGCATCATCGGAGTTGAGATCTCAACATATCCGAATCTTTTGTGAACCTCTCTCCAATATTCGATCAGTGTATTTTTCAGCACCATACCTTTAGGTAAGAAGAACGGGAAACCGGGACCCTCTTCCATCAAGAGATATAATCCCAAATCCTTGCCCAGCTTACGATGATCTCTCTTTTTTGCTTCTTCGATACGAGCAATATACTCATCCAGCTGTTCTTTCTTAGGATAAGCAATACCATAGATACGCTGCAGCGACTCGCGATTAGAATCTCCGCGCCAATATGCCGATGCGCAAGAGAGCAGCTTTATAGCATTCCCCTTTACACGGCCTGTAGAATCAAGGTGCGGACCGGCACACAAGTCGATAAACTCTCCCTGCTTATAAAAAGAGATAGCAGCATCTTCGGGTAGATCATTAATAAGCTCCACCTTGAAAGGCTCATCCTTCATTAGTTCCAATGCGTCTTCACGCGGAAGTTCAAACCGCTCTAACTTGAGCTTTTCCTTGCAGATTTTACGCATCTCCGCCTCGATTTTTTCCATGATTTCCGGATTAAAACCAAAAGGAGCTAATACGTCATAGTAAAACCCGTTGTCAATAGCCGGACCTATGGCAAGCTTGACCTCCGGGTACAGTCTTTTGATAGCCTGTGCCATAATGTGAGAGCAAGTGTGCCAATAAGTCTTTCGATAAGCCTCATTCTCGAAAGAAAATTCTTTTTCTGCCATTAGTTCATTCCTCCAAAATTAAGATTTTTAGAGGCGGAAAAAACATACCCCGCCCCTGACATAAAATCAAGGGTGGGGTTAAAAGCTCCACGGTTCCACCTTGTTTGTGCACCTGATACTATTAATTCAGCTTGTGCACCGCTCATTCCTCGCTATAACGTGCGAACACGACAACACTTACTTTCTGGTGTTGCAACTCCAGAGGGGTCTTCTTGTCTTATCCCTAAACACCGCTTTCAGCCTTTGGCGGCGTCTCTCTGTATAGTTCACAAGACAATACTTTCTCTATCTCAGTTTTACAAAAAAGTGTATCACATCACAGCAACAATGTCAAGCATGATTATGCTCATTATGAGAAAAATACGAAGAATACTGTTTTTCCACCTTTCGGCTCCATATACTTTATATAAGTCCAACGCCCATGATTTCCATGTTTTCAGTGCTGCTTCAAGTGCCTCAACATGGATACGCCTTCGTGATCAATAATGTCTTGCTCCAAGGAACAAAAAGAATACTTTTGTCCTAACTTACGATTACGCTCTGAAACGGTGTGTTGGCTGTTCCATTTTTGGTGTTCCTCGCGGGACACTTCTATGTACATACAATCACCGTCAAAACAATCAACCATATTCTGTTTTTGTATCTGCTTTCCCTCTTTAAAACAGATTTTTTCCTATCATAATTTGCTGGTATTTCCACTAACAGCAATGATACCAGATTTTACATATTAATTATGTCGAAAAAAGAGCCTAAAATAAAAGAGTTCAAAATGTACGAATTATCCGAAACACCAAAAGGCAGAAGAAAAACGAGATTTTTTTCGTTCTTCTTCTGCCTGCATTGCTTTAGATATGCCGAAAACGCGCTTGAGAGGTCAGCGGTTTCCTTTGCAAAAATGTTTAATATGGAATAAAAGGCAATTCATATTCGTCGCGAGTAGGCTCTGTGTTGTCGATGACATATTCTCCGATATGGTACGGATCATTGAATTCAGCCAAATATCGCTGGATATTTGTCGCGTCAGTGATATCAAGTCCATTGCCGTCTACATCTGCCGCCTTTAAGTTGATATCCGTAGAAAAATCCGCAAGCTTTCTTTGAATTGTCGTAGCGTCGCTGATCGATACAAAACCGTCATTATTAGCGTCACCGCGCTTGAAGCCTGTTTCAGCAGCGAAAAAGCCGGTTGATGTTACGAATATGATCATCAACATCAGAACAATAACAAAAAGAGGTAAAATCAAATTTATTTTAATTATCAAATAATCTCCCTATGAATTGTTTTTGGTCGGCTGCCAATCTGATACAACCCTGTTTTGTCATTATTTGATGCGAGAGGTTTCGTCATCCTCATATGGGATGTTTCCGCTGGTCGAGATGACATCCTCGGTTTGGAATTTGATGATTTCAAGCTCGGTGCTCTCGTATTTTTCTTTTTCCATCAGTTACCTCCCTGATTTTGATTGAAGTATTGAGATGCCTCAACCCAATACAGATAAAGTGCCTTGACGGTGTTGACGAGCTTTGCGTCGCTGGAAGTCTGTGCCTTATAGCAGTAGGTCAGCGGGCTGTAGGTCACAGCGTCCTCGCCGTTTACTTTTACGGTAATAGGCTTGTCCAAATCGTATACGGCGATGTTGCGGATACGGATAACGTATTCACTTCCGCTGTAAGCGGTAAAGTAATCCTTGCCCTCAGTTTTTTCGTCTATTGAAAGCGTGATAGTTTCATTGCTTTTGAAACAAAGTGAAAGCGTGGTCTGAGATTTGAGCGAAAGGGTCGCGCCGTCAAAGATGCTTTCGGCAAACGGTGCAACGGTGAAAGTATATTCCGGTATTTCCGTGTTGATTTGAGCAGGTTCTGTTTCGCCGCCGAAGTAATAATTCGCGTTGTCGCCGTAGGTGAGCATTGTCTGAACAAGCGGAGCCGCTTTTGCGTATTCCGCATTATCGTCCGTGTGACCAAGCAGATATTCCGCGTATTCCTTGACAGAATAGGTGTAGATAATGCTCTTGTTGTTGTCATTGTCGACAAGCTGCGCCGAAATTACGGAATCCATATTTTTCGCAGCTACGCGGCACTTGAATACATAGTATTCGCCGTCCTTGATGTTATCGCTGACCGCAACCTTCTGATACTGATATTCTGTGCTTGTATCGGGAACGCGGAACTGCATCACAACGCCCTCGTGAGAAGCGATCTCGGGATCAAGATGCATATAGAAGTTGACCGCGATGTCGCCGTCGAGACTGATCGAATGACCCGCGAGATGCGTTCCGAAATTCTCGGAAAATGCGGCGGTCACCGATACGGGATAAGCGGGCATGGTAAAGGTGTAATGCGTATCGTCGGTCTGAGTCAGTTCGAGCTCCGTGCCGTCAGCAGCTTTGCAGCGAAGCTCATCAAGGAAGCAGCCTTCGTCAGGCTTTACAGTAAGCGTGACGGTCTCGTTCGGCTCCGCCGTTTCCTTATCGGATGTAACGGTTCCGTTCTCGATGTCCTCGGAAATACCTATCGGGTTTTCTGTGTTCTTGTTAACTTCCGCCGAGATAACGATCATATTGTTGCCGGACGTTAATTCGGGCATCGTCAGCTGATACCTACCGTCAACAGGCTGTATTTCGACGGGCTCGGAATATTGATATACTACATTATAACTATCATCTAAGCCATACCCCGTCATCATCTTATAGGTGACCTTGCTCACGCTGTATCCCGGCTCGGCATCAACACCGAACGCAAGCGTTTCACCGGAAGCAGCATAAGCCTCGTTGTTTGTGATGTCTGCATGAATGCTGCCGTGCTGCACATTCTCAAAGTTGAGCTTATACAAAGCCTCCCTTTGTGTAGTGAATGTCATATCACTGTTTGCGGTCACCGCTTCGCCCTGTTCATAGATCTTGCCGGAGGTGTCGCCGTCCAGCGTCCAGCCCGACACTCTGTAATATTGCTCGGGGATTTCAGTGGTTTGAGACACAGCGCCGTTGTAATCGGGAAGAATAAACTCGCCGCCTTTTATAACCTTAAACTGTTCGCTGCCCACAGTATCACGGAGCGTTACCGTACAGCAATTTTCGGAATTGTAGCCGCAGAAACAGTACGTTTCAGATTCATGAGCTCCTTTGTCTGTATACCCGCAGTATTTGCACGTTATAATGTGCTGCGAGGGGGTTATCTTTTTAGTCAGTCCGTCCTTGCCGTAATAGTCCTTATGGTTGCATTCCTGTATATGCAGCGTACATCTGGTGTGAGTTTTCTTTGAACGCTGGGATGCCGATGCTGTCCTGAAATCGTCTTTGTTAAGGGGCGTATAGTCAACGCGCATATACTTTCCGGTCGTATTGTTGTTTGCGTGGATATAAACGGAACCGTCTTTGATGTCTTCAAATCCGCTTCCGATAGCATGATTCTTTTCCTCATTGTACCACTCAGTATTTATCGTATAGATAGTGATATTGCCGCCGCCGATGTAAACATCTCCGCCTTCGCCGCCGTATTTGCCGCTATCGCTCTCCTCTCCGCCGCCGATACCCTTTTTACAGGTCAGTGTTACGCCCGGCTTTACAATCAGATTCACGGTCTGGTTTTTTCTGATGTAAAAATAATCATCTACCGTTGTGTCTGAATTTACCAGATACGTACCGGTCTTTAGACCGCTGCCGTTATCAGGTGAGTTCTTTATAATGTCTTTTGTAACCACAGTATAATCCGTAACGGTTTTTTCGGTCGTTTGCAGAGCCGAACCGTTCCAACTGTACTCGGTGTAGGTGACTGCAGCCTGCGCGCTGACCGTGAACGGCACAATGGCAAACACGCCGAGTACCATCACAAGCGACAGCAGGACGCTCAATGGTTTCCTGAGTTTTCGCATAAAAATTTCCTCCTTTTTTGATTGTGATCGCATTGGCGCGAATCCGCAGCAATCCAATCATTTTACTCTATATAAATTTTTATTGAATACCGAATATATCAAGGAAGGGTAAAACGCAGGACTATCCTGCTTGCAGCGTGCAAGCCTCACCCTTCACTATCTTTCAAATCGAAATAATTAGTTATGGAAAATTCAAAATGATTGAGAACGCCTTGAATACTTTGAAATTTTTGTATAATACTCAGAGTCTTTGTCTTGAACTGATGCTTCATTGGGATTATAATAATAACGATGGAAACATTACAACATCATAAAAAAGGAGGTTTGAATTTGGATATTCAATACTTATTGTTTCTGCAAGGTATCAGAGAAGCGACGGGAGGCTTCTTTGACGAGTTCTTTAATGCGTTGTCAAAGTTTGCCGTTGACATCCTGCCGTTTCTCCCGTACATCATTTTTTGGTGCGTCGACAAAAAGTGGGGCTACCGCTTTATCGCCGCAACTTGGATCGGCGAAGTGGTAAACGGCATTATCAAGCTGTCTGTCTGTGCGTACCGTCCGTGGATTCGTTCGGCTGAGATCGAACCCGCCGGCGATTCCAAAACCGCTGCCACAGGCTATTCGTTCCCCAGCGGTCATTCGGTTGTGTCAGCGCTCCATTACGGCAATACCGCCGCATGGCAGTGGAACAGGCGAAGATGGATTTCCGTTGTGTGTATCGTATTGATTCTGCTGACCGGCTTTTCGCGCAATTTCCTCGGAGTGCATACGCCGCAGGATGTTATCGTGGGTATCACGGAAGGTCTGGTACTGGTCACCGTCATCGGTATCGTATCAAAGAAGATCGAAGGCAAAGAAAAGGTGCAAAACATCCTGACGGTCATCGGTATATTGGCGATTGTCGCAACGATTCTGTACATCACGCTGAAACCTTATCCGATGGACTATAATGAGGAAGGAAAGCTGCTGGTCGATCCTAAGAAGATGATGAACGACTGCTTTAAGGGCTGCGGCGGTTTGCTCGCCTTCTTGATAGGCAGCTTTGTCGACAGGTATTTTATCCGCTATGAGATCCCGTCAGGTTCGTCAAATCTCCCGATCCTAGCGTGCGTCGGCTTTGCTTTAATGCTTGCGTGGAAAGAGCTCTTTGCTCCGGCTACGATCGTTTCGCTGCTTGGCAGTCACTGGGGCAATTTCATTGCAATGTTCATAATGGTACTCTTTGCGATCATCGCGTGGCCGCTTGTCATCAGAAAAGCGTGCACTGAAAAGGAATAATCACACTCAAATAATCAACCATCAAAGAAAGGCGTTGTGTTGCCTAATATTGATAGAGGATTTTGCCAAAACCCCGAAGATATACATCCGTATATCTTCGGGGTTTTGGCATTTTTTTGCCTTACTTATAAGCGACAGCAAATTATATGAGGTGCCGTTATTATAATCATGTTACTCATTTTTCGTTTTTCCATCTTCTGTAAAAGCCCGATAATATCGCGCCCGAAATGTTGTGCCAAACAGAAAAGATCGCGCCCGGTACGGTCGCCATGGCAAGATTCGGGAACGCGGTTCCCGCGAGACTTGTGGCAAGACCGGAATTCTGCATACCGATCTCAATGGAGAGCGCCTTGGTTTTTGCGGGAGGCAGTCTCAGCAGCTTAGCAAGTCCGAAGCCGCAGGCGTAACCGAGCAGATTGTGAAGGATCACAACACACAGCACCAACGCGCCGCAGGTATAAATTTTTTCGGCATTGTGTGAAACAACGGCGGCAACGATCAGGCAAATCGCAACGGTAGAAACCATTGGGAGCACGCCGACCGCCTTCTCAGTAAATTTTCCGAAGAAATGATTGATGATAAAGCCGAGCGCGATCGGAATGATGATAACCTGAATAATGCTCCAAAACATCGCCCAAACGTCAACGCTGACGGTCGTTTGCAGGAGCAGATAGGTAATCGCGGGCGTGAGAAGCGGCGCAAGCAGGGTATTGACGCTCGTCATTCCCACGGACAGCGCGACGTCGCCCTTTGACAGATAGGTGATCACGTTGCTCGCCGTGCCGCCCGGACAGGTGCCGACAAGCACTACTCCCGCGGTCAGCGCCACATCAAGACCAAACAGCTTGCTCAAGCCGAACGCGAGCGCAGGCATAATAATAAACTGAGCCGCGCAGCCGATCAGGATATCCTTCGGCCTTTTGAAAATCAGGGCAAAATCCTTGGGCTTCATGGTCAATCCCATGCCGAACATCACGATCATTAACAAATAATTCACCCAAGAGGTTTGTATCCACAGCGAGGATTGCGGCACAAACAGAGCGAGCGCCGCCACCGCCAACACAATCAACGCCATGTATTTGCCGATGATTTCGCTTATTTTGATTAATATTTTCATAAGTCACTTCCAGAATAAATAATGCAAAACTTATTATAAAAAATGTACGCTCCATGTCAGAAGCTCCTTATGTTAGAAGCCCCTTTGTTCTTTATGGTATACGCGAGGTTTCGTCATCCTCATAGGGGATGACGCTTGTCGTGATTACGTCCTCGGTTTGAAATTTGATTATCTCGAGGTCGGTACGTTCATATGATTCTTTATTCATAAAAGCACCTCCGATCAATCAAAATATGCTTTCGCCGCAAGGTAATAATTGTACAATGCCTTGACGGTGTTGACGAGCTTTGCGTCGCTGGAAGTCTGCGCCTTATAGCAATAGGTCAGCGGGCTGTAGGCAACTGTTCCCGTGCCATTCACCGTTACCGTGATGGGCTGGTCAAGCTCGTAGGCGGGGATATTGCGGATGCGGATGACATATTCGTTGCCGCTTCTGTCGGTAACGACCTCTTTTCCCGCACAGGTAAGGGTCATTCCACTTTCGCTCTTAAAGAAGAGTGAAAGGGTCGTCTGCGATTTGAGAGACAGGCTGGCGCCGTCAAACAATACGCCTTCGGGCAAGCCCGTTATATCGGAGCCTTTTTCGGGGATCTCTGCTGTCGGTGCATCATCCAGAGCCTCGACGTTTTTGTTGAAATAAACCTTGGCGTTATCGCCGTAAACAAGCATTTCTTCCACAAGTGTTTGCAGCTGTATCAGTTTTTGCTGACCGTTATTGCCCCTGCCGTCCTCATAGGCAACATAATCTGCGGCGAATTTACTGTCTGTCAGTATAACGTCCGCGTACTGCGCGACGGAATATGTATTTGTTTCCTCAACAAGCTCGCTGTCAATGGTAACGGTCGCGGTGATTTCCGTGCGCATTTCGGAAGCCGCCACATGGCAGGTCGCCATATAGCCGTGGCCGGTAAGCGGGGCTTGGCTCATATCCGCCGAAGCGGTCTTTTCATTGCCGTCCTTCATCCATGTGAAGCTGACGGTAGTATTTGCTGCCTGCTCCGCTGTCAAATTCAAATAGAAATTCACACCGATGTCGCCGTTGAGCGTCAGGGTATGACCGGTGAAAATTGAATCTTTTTCAAACTCTGCCGATACCTCAACATTTTCCTGAGGCATTGCAAAGGTATATCCGTTGGCGTTTGCGGTCTGCGTCGTCTCGATCACGGTGCCGCTTTCTGTTTTGCAGATAAGCTTGGACAGATGATATCCCTCGTCGGGCGTCGCTGTCAGCGTAACATTCGGAGTGGCGCCGTTATCAAATGCAGTATAAGCAATGCTCGGCGGGTCGGCGGTCACCGTTCCGTTTTCCGTGTCGCTTATGCCGACGACATATCCTGCCTCTTCAAATTCCGCCGTAATATAGATGTTTTTCGCCGGCATTTTGAAGCTGCAGGTGTTCTTTCCGGGTTCGCAGCCTATCTCTTTGATTATCTCGCCGTTTTCGTTGTTTTCCCTGACGGTTACGGTTTTCATTCTGTAGCCGCCGTAGGGGTGCGCCGTAACGATGATCTCGTCGTCCTCGTCAGCAGCTGTTTTATTTAATGAGATCCAGTTATCATTCGGGATTTGATGATCGATCGTAATGCTGTATAGATCAGCGTATACAGCGTCATATGTTCTATTTGAGCCCGGCGTGAAGGATTCACCCGGCTGTCTCAGGTTGGTGTCATTGACCAAACGCCATCCGATAAAACGCTTGCCAACCGGAACCTTGTCACATTCGGGGAATGTAAATTTCTTGCCCGAGGCAACGTACTGAAACGTCGTATCAAGCTGTACAGGGTCGCCGAACTGCGTATTAAGAGTTACGCTGTAATAAGTAACACCGTCTCTGTAGCCGCAATCGCCGCAGGGAATACTGCCGTCATGGTTTTCTAAAGCGTCATAGCCGCAGTATTTGCACTTTACGCGGTGCTTATCACCCTCAATGGTATAAGAAAGTCCGCTGTTGCCGTCATGGTCTCTATGATTACATTCGCTGATCTCAAGCCATGCTGTTGTGTGACATTTTTTGGCGCGGTCGGACGCATTCGCCGTTACTGTCGATTCAAAATCATCATCCATATATTCACCGAGATGAGTATGAACGACTTTCATATACTTGCCCGTCTTATTATTGTTCGGATGGATATAGACCGAGCCATCCTTGCTGTCGTAATGACCGCAGCCTATCGCGCTGTTATAGCTTTTTTGGTCTTTTGCGTTACTACCGCCATAACTATAAGTTACCGTGCGAATTTTTATATTTCCGCCGCCGATATAAACATCGCCGCCTTCACCGCCTGTCTTAAAATTCTCACGACCGCCGCCGATGCCCGCGCCGCCGACGCCGCTCCAGATTTCCATGTTGCCGCCTGTGATATATACCTTGCCTTCCATATTGCCGCCATAGCCGGCACCGATACCGGCTCCGCTGAAGTCTATTTGATCCTCATCGTATGTATAGGACGTCCAAGTATCACCATGTTCAAATATTTCCGTATTAAGAGCGTATACTTTAATATCGCTGTTGGCTCCTGCGTCGATGTTGATGGTTCCGCACATATCGCCATCAGGATACCAATCGGCTCCCGCACCTGCGCCGATGCCCGCTGCACCTTCGCCTGCCTTAGCCGTGAGCTTCACGTCACCGCTGATATTTATTTCTCCGCTCATATCCTCGTCAAAGCCGCCGCCGATGCCCGCGCCGCCGCTGCCGCCGGTGGTATTGATACTGCCGCCCGTGATTTTTATTTTATGGATATTACCGCCGTGTTCACCAGCACCGATGCCCGCACCGTGACTGCCGCCTGTCGCGGTGATATTACCATTGTAGATATAGATGCCGCGAGTATTTTCCTCATCGCCGCCGCCGATGCCCGCGCCGTGCTTTTCACTGCTCGCAGTAATCTTGCCGCCGTAGATATAAGTGAGCGCGCCCTGCTGATTGTCGCCGCCGCCGATACCTGCGCCGTCAACACCGCCCTTTGCTGTGATATCGCCGGCAAAGATTTCGATTGAGGTTGCATCATCGGGATCCTTGCCGCCCTCGCCGCCGCCGATGCCCGCGCCATGCTTGCCGCCCGTCGCTTCGACCCTGCAGCCGTGGATCAAGATATTTCCGCTGGTTTCATCGTCATTGCCGCCGATGCCTGCGGTGTTCTTGGTACCCGTTGCAACAAGCTTTCCGCTGCCGCAGATATTCAGCGTCGCGTACTCGCCCTTCTTGTTGTAGCCGCAGCCGATGCCCTTGTTGCAGGTAAGCGTCACATTCGGCTGAATGATCAGATTGACCTCAGCGCCCTTTACGATATTCACGCGCTCGTCTATCGTGGTGTTTGAATTTACGACATAGGTTCCGCTCGTGAGGCCCTTGCCTGTACCGCCGGAGCTGTTGGTCATCAGATCCTTTGTGACAACGGTATAATTATTTGACGTATGAGTTATCGTAAAATACGAGCCCTCTTTAATATCCGGGTAGTACTTCGTGTAGTTCACTTCGGGATTCTGCGCTGAGCTTGCAACAGCACACAGCGGCAGCATTGCAGCCGTGGTAATGAGCGCGACAGCACACGCCGTCAGCCGTTTGAAAAATTTACTTTTCATAGTGTTTCCTCCTTCATCTGCATATAAATATACATTTTAAGTATAACAGAAACAAGAAAAGACTTCAAGATTTTTTAAACATTTTACAATCGGTTTTTTTATCTTAAAAGGAATGGCAAACGGCAGAAGAAAAACGTTTTTGCTTCTCTTCTGCCGTTGTTAAAGTGTTATTTTATACGCGAGGTTTCGTCATCCTCATAGGGGATATTGCCGCTTGTTGTGATGATGTCCTCGGTTTGGAATTTGATTATCTCGAGCTCGGCGCGTTCGTATAATTCTTTATCCATAAAAGCACCTCCAATCAATCAAAATACTCTTTCGCCAAAATACTCTTTCGCGGCAAGATAATAATTGTATAACGCCTTAACTGTATTGACGAGCTTTGCGTTGTCTGTCGTCTGCGCCTTATAGCAATATGTCAGCGGACTGTAGGTAACCGCGTCCTCGCCGTTCACTTTAACAGTAATAGGTTTATTCAAATTGTATACGGCGATGTTTCGGATACGGATGACAAACTCTTTACCGCTGTGCTTCGTTTCTTTCGTGTAACCGTCACAAGTCAGTTCGATCTTTTGGTCGCTCTCAAAATACAGTGAGAGGGATGTTTGAGATTTCAGCGATACTGTCGCGCCGGTAAAGGTCACGCCTACGGGCATTGTATTATGTACCCCACGCCTCGCTTTCTGCCAATACATAATTATGATTTGTTTTACTATATTTCGGAAGATAATTCAATAGTTTCGGGGAAAAAATGTTGCTTTTTGTCGGGAGAATAAATGTTGCTTTTTGCGGCAAAAAAAGAGGTTCTTCACGGATTATTGTGGGATAGCGAACGAACAGAAGGAATAGAGAGATAACGAATCAATGTGAAGAAAAAGTCATCGTCCCTGTAACCATAGC
>CADBHB010000012.1 GCA_902794395.1 uncultured Ruminococcus sp. | reverse complement strand
CGAAAACAACGAACTACAATCGCACACTTTGTTTTTGTTTATATTTTCGCACATTTGCCGAGCGGAAGGCAATACGGTGGTTAATTTGACGGTTACTTTCAACCTCAGATAAATTAAAAAATTTCAGGATTATTTGTGATTTTACGGCTCTAAATAATTGACAGTTAAAATGACTGTTTATTTGACAGTTTATGACGTGTTAGTTTCTTTACATCAAGTTTTCCCAACTTGATTGTGGCAGTGCTCAAAACCTCAGTGTTTAAGCCGTTTTTGAGCATTTTCGCGTAATTTTGCAAAAGAAAAGAGACGGCTGAAAAACCGTCTCTAATGGGTCAGCACCAAAAGAATGATACAATTTCAAATTCGCACATTTCAAAATGCCATTCGCACATTTGGCTATAGTGCACAAAAAACAGGCATCAGATTTTGGAATGACGAGAAAGGTGTTTTATGCTATAATTATTGCATAAACTGGTTTTGGAGGAATGAACATGAAAAAGACCCTTTCATTCTTGCTTGCGTTATTATTGGTGTTATTTACTGTTGTACCGTCAATATCTGTAAGCGCGGAAGATTCGACAGGTCCGGAAATCTACTTTATTTACGCGGACATCCAGGCGGAGCAGACGCAGATCAAATCGGATTACTCCGACTATTGTTTTTCTGCAACGAGTTGGAGGCACCAGCTTCCGACCGCGGACGCCGCGAGAGGCGTCAGCTGTGACGGTATCTTCTATCTGGCGCAGAATGAACGCGAGGGTATCCAGATCTATCTTACGAACCCCGGTGAAGAAGCGTTCGATATTCAGGTTGAGGTTTCCGAGTTCCGCAATGCGAACGACAATACTCTCTCCTCAGAAATTTTCAAGGAGGAGTATGTGTCTCCAAACGGAACGAAATGGTACTCCAGAAAGCTCTATATCGCCGATCCTCTCCTCCCTTATAAAGGCGAGAAAGTGACTGTCGAGCCCGACAACAATCAGGCGTTCTATATCGAAACTCGTTCGACCGCGGAACAGGAGGCAGGCGCATATTATGCGACCGTGACCTTCTCGGATGACAACGGTATTATCGCAACAAAAACCATCGCGGCGATCGTATGGGACTTTGCCCTTCCGCAGCAGCATTACGGTAAGGTTGTTATGGGCTTGTACAATGCATCGTCCGGTTATGAGGGAACGATGAGCTTCCTCAAACAAAACGGCGTAAGAACTTATACCTATACGTCAGGCGGTAAAACACACGAGGAGATCCTCCCCGAGGATAAAGCGAAAGCGGAAAAAATCCTTGAGGGCTGGGATGAATACCTGCTTGATCACGGAATAACGCCGTTAGAGCTGCCGCGTTACATGATCGATGAGGATGAAAAGAGCGCCGAGCTGGCGATGGCGGATGTCCGAAGAAAGTATTTTTCGGTTCCTTTGCAGAATTGGTATACGGAGACCGGTACCTATGACGCTGAAACGCTTTCGGTCATCAATCACTATAAGTCTGTCATCGGCGATAATGATTACCTGAGGTCAAAAGCGTTCTTATACAGCGCTGATGAGGTAAATGCAACTCAGTATGAACTTATCAATTCGCTGATCAGCGCGGGCAACAGCGCGTGGCCCGAGGTGAAGAAGCTGTTCTCCTATAACGGAAAGGGAAACTCCGGCACCGATTATTCGCAGGCTATGTCAGTGCTTGATCCCTATAACAATTATGTTTGTTTCAACACAACGCTTCTGACGCCGTATTACACCAACTACTACAGCGAATCATTATCCAACGATTATTATAACAATTATCCCTATAAATGGCGCTATCCCTGTGAGATGCGTACGGGCGGTTTTGAACTGTGGCTCTGGAGGAACAGTTCGGCGGGCATTTACCGCAGACTCCCGTTCTGGCAGCAGCACAACAACAATGAAGATTGTCTGATGTACTGGAACTGCGGATATATCGCAAACAACTATGACATCTGGGGCACAAAAGAGCTGCCCTCAGGCGACGGCACCAGCACCGGCAACGGAAACGGACTGCTGCTGTATCCGGGCGATCCCATCGGCGAGGATCCCTGTACGCCTATCGGCTCGCTGCGCATCAAGCAGATCGCTTCAGGTCTTGACGACGAAGACTATCTGTATCTTGCCGACGAGTTCCTGCCGGAGGCAGATCGTCCCACATGGAAGGAGAAAAGCGACTATTGGTGGACAAGATGCGACGATATGACCAATAACCGTATCTCCCTCGGCAACAAGTTGGAAAAGGCAGCTGTCGAGCATGAGTTCGGCGAATGGCACACGGTCGTAGAACCGGACAGAATGCACACCGGGCTTCAAATCCGTGAATGTATCCTCTGCGGCACAGAGGAAAGCACAGAGATCGCAAAGCTCCCGTCATATTTTACCGGTCACTCTCTCAGCTTGAACGGCGATATCGGCGTGAACTTCTATCTCGATCTAACCGAGGAAGAAGCGGCAGACACAACGGTCAGCTTCGCTTGGGAGGTAGAGGGTAAAGAAAAGACCTCGACGTCCGAGCTGACATTGGACAGCGACACCGGTTACTACAAGGCGGCGTGCCCGATCCCGGTTGCGGAAATGACCTATGATATTACTGCTGCACTGAATTTTGACCAAGAACTTGTCGATACCGATACTTACTCTGCTGTTCAGTATGCAGACGTCATTTTGGCTGATCAGGAGTTTATTGACGGTTTCTCCGACGCAAAGGGCGCGGTAAAGTATTGGGAACTTGCAACGCTTGTTAAATCCATGCTCGACTACGGCGCGAAGGCGCAGACGCAGTTCTACCGCGACGAGAACAATCTTGCAAACAAGAAGTTGGTAACGGATGACCAAACTTCTCCGTATTACTATGTTCCGTCAGCCGTTGACGCGAATGCGATCAACACCGGCGCGAGCAATATGACCGCCGGATTGCCTGATGGGCTTACATACAAAGGTTCGACCATCGTCTATCTGACCCAGACCTCGATCCGCCATTATTATCAGGGAGACTTGGGCAGCTTAACCGTTACGTTTGACGGCAATGAGGTCGATCCTGTCCAAAAGGGAGACGAGTTTTACTTCGAGCTAAAGAATATCTCAGCGTCAAATCTCGATTCGCTCTACACCTTGAAAATCGGCAACACCGAGTATAAATATTCCGTGCTCGATTATGTCAAAACGTGTCTGCTGTCTGATAAGACAAGCGACGACATGAAGGCTCTCGCCGAGGCGACCTATCGCTATAATCAAGCGGCGAATACATACTTTGGGTGATAAGGAGAGAGTCACATGAAAAAAGAAGAATATGAGCGTTCTGAGATGGAAGTTATCGAATTTAGAACAGTTGATGTACTGATGACCTCAGGCGATCCCAACGATGAGTACGAGGCCGAAAGGGCTATGATTCGCCTGCCGATGATTTACTAGAATAGTAGATAGTGTTTGATGCTTTTTAGCTCTCATAACCTGTTTTTTGAATCAAACCCATCCTGATACCTTGCATATAAGGAATCAGGATGGGCTTTATATCGTTTTTATTGATAGTGCTATGGAATCATTAAAAAGAGTAAAAATGGCTTAATAAAGGCAAAAAACAAAACCGCTGACATTGTATCAACGGTTTTGTCCTGATTTGGTCGAGGTGACAAGATTCGAACTTGCGACTCCATCGTCCCGAACGATGTGCGCTACCAAACTGCGCTACACCTCGATAAAAACAGCCTCGACATACATCGAGGCTGTGATGGCTGAGGAATAGGGATTCGAACCCCAACAAACAGAGTCAGAGTCTGTCGTGCTACCGTTACACTATTCCTCAAAATTTGTTACATCTCGTATGCAACGTTGATTATTATACTGTAAAAACCGTGATTTGTCAATACTATAATCCAAAATTTTTTTATTTTTTTCAGTCGGCTCTACGGCGCTGTGCCGCGGTCAATTAACCTGCTTTCGGGCTATACGCTGATCCTCTCCCAGAAAGTCAAGCTTTTGCGCGGCGCCGTTGACCCGCGACACAAAGCGGTTGGAATACTCCCGCTCAAGCTGCGCCATGGTCAGGTTGGTGTTGATGATGAGCGGCTTTCCCTGTAAAACGCGGGAATTGAACAGATTGTACACCTGCGCTGTGGTGAACGCGGTCTTGAATTCGGTGCCCAGGTCGTCGATGATAAGCAGGTCGCAGTCCAGAAGCGAGTCAAAGGTGGTGTCGGCGGCTTCGCGCGAAAAATGCTCCTTTTCCATCTTCATAAATATCTCGGGCGCGGAAGCGTAGATAACGCTGTAGCCGCGGCGTATTACCTCGTTCGCGATGGCGAGCGACAAATGTGTTTTGCCCAGACCGGTAGCGCCCTTCATCAGTATGCTGTTCGACTGCGGCGTAAAGTTCTGCGCGTAGCTTTGGCAGTATTTCAATATCTTCTCCATATGTCGGCGCGGCACCATTCCCGTGTCGGGGTCGGGGGTTTGGGAATAGCTGTCCGTGTCAAAGCTTTCAAAGGTGCAAAGCTTTAGCGGCGCGGTGCGGTTTAGCTCCTCGCAGGCGACCGTTGTGAGCAGCCGCTTAAGGCAGGTGCAGACCACTGTTCTGCCGTGAGCTTCCACATAGCCCGTGTCGTCGCATTTTTTGCAGAGATAACGCGGCTCAAGCACGTCTTGGTCGTAACCGTTGGAAACAAGCAGCTCCCTGAGCTCCGCCTGCAAAGCAAGGTTTTTGTCCCTCAGCTTTGCCATTTCAGCCGCTGCGTCGCCGCCGCGCAGTACCGTGCGCACCGCTTCGCTGCCGCAGAGGGCTATCTGCTGCTCCAGCTCACGCACACGGGGCAGCCTTGAGTATATTTCCTCGCGGCGCGCTTCCGCCTGCTTCTGCGCGAGCTGACGCTGCTCAAACAGCCTGTCCGCCGCTTTTTTGTAAACACTTTTGCTGTATCCCATAGTCTACCTCAGTCAATAAAATCCAAAGTGTCGATCTTTTCCAGTTCTTCTATGTTATACGAGGACGCCTGCTTGCCGGCGGGCTTTTTCGGCGCCGCTTCGCTGCGCTTTAGATCCTCCGGATTCTTTATATCCATAGCCTGCCATTTTTTGAGGATGCCGTCTATGTAATTGAACTTCACCTCGCCCTTGCTGTCCACGCAGCGCTCGTAAGCCTCACGCAGCATGGGCGAAGAAAACTTCCACTCCCCTACCCAGCGGGTGCTGTACTCAAGCTGTTTTTTGGTGGGAGAGCCTACGTTCTTCAAGCCGAACACCCTTGACACCACGCCGAAGCAATCGGTCGCGTGGTGCGCCGAGGCGATCTTGCGGTCTGCCGCCTCTACCGAGTCGATGCCCTCGTCAGCCCATGAAATGCCGATTTTTTCGACCGTGCGCATGTTCGCCTTGTCTATGCTGACGCAGTAGGAGATCAGCATCAGAATTACGTCCGGACGCAGGCCGCAGGTGTCCTTGAGCATCAGCAGCGTGGCTATGTCGGAATTTGACAGCGCCTTGCCCAGCACTGACTGCGCCTCGTTGACGAGGATCTTCAACTCCCCGTCCACCGCCAAGCGCTGCGCGGTAAAGACGTAGTCGGGCTTTTGGGGCTTGGTGACCACAAAACGCCGCTTTTGCTCCTCGACCTCGGCAGCTGTTCTCTCAACGGTTTTTTCTTCTTTTACAGAATTATTATTCGGTTTTGTTTCGTTTTCAATACGGGCGGGCGCGTATTCCCCGTCGCCTTTGCTAAGCACGTCCAGATTGACCCAGTACTCCAGCGCCTCGGGAATATCGGTGACATTAACGCCGGTCGCCTTTGAGATGGTTTCCAGCTCCATATCCTGCCCCGCGCTGCGCAGCACATAGAGCAGCACCTTGAGCTTGACGCCGTCGGCGAATTTCAGCCCCTCGTCCACGATTTTCGAGGGCACGGCAAACACCGACTGCCATGCGCCGAGATTTATTTTAACTGACATAAGAAAAACCTCTTTTTTGTGGTAACCATAATTGTATCACAAAGAAAGAGGTTTGAAATAATAAAAAAGAATAATAGATAATTTTATCGAAAATACGATTTCATATTTACTTTTGCAGGGTGCCCTGACCGGCGCACTTGAGATAAGCGTTTATGAAGCCGTCAAGGTCGCCGTCCATGACCGCCTGCACGTTGCCCGTTTCAAAGCCGGTGCGGTGATCCTTTACCATGGTGTAGGGCATGAACACATAGCTGCGAATCTGCGAGCCCCAGGTTATCTCCTTCTGCACGCCCTTTATGTCCTCGATGCGCTCCAGATGCTCGCGCTCCTTTATCTCCATCAGCTTTGAAATAAGCATCTTCATAGCCACATCGCGGTTTTGATACTGGCTGCGCTCCACCTGAGAAGCGACCACTATGCCTGTGGGGATATGGGTAAGACGAACTGCCGACGAGGTCTTGTTTACCTTTTGTCCGCCCGCGCCGCTGGCACGGTATACGTCCATTTTTATCTCCTCGGGAGGGATGTTGACCTCAATTGTATCGTCTATTTCGGGCATGACCTCCAGCGAGGAAAAGCTGGTGTGGCGTCTGCCCTGGGAATCAAAGGGCGACACACGCACCAAACGGTGCACGCCCGCCTCGCTCTTTAGGTAGCCGTAGGCGTTTTCGCCCTCAATGAGCAGCACGGCGCTCTTGAGTCCCGCCTCGTCGCCGTCGAGGTAATCTACCTCCTTGACCTTGAAGCCGTGCGCCTCAGCCCAGCGGTTGTACATCCTGTAGAGCATCTCAGCCCAGTCCTGCGCCTCGGTTCCGCCCGAGCCCGCGTGGAAGGTCAAAATAGCGTTGTTTTTGTCATATTCACCCGTCAGCAGGGTTTGCAGGCGCTGTTTTTCAAGGTTTTCGCGCACGCCGTCCACCTCGCTCTGCGCCTCCTCAAGCAGGGACAGGTCCTCTTCCTCATTAGCCAGCTCGATAAGCGCCTGAGCGTCGTCGTATTTAGCGACGAGGTTTTCGTAGGCTTCTACCTTGCCCTTCAGCACGCCTGTTTTTTGCAGCACCTGCTGGGACTTTTCCACATCGTCCCAAAAGCCCGGCTCGGTGGCGCGCAGCTCAAGCTGTTCTATCTCCGATTTCATGCTTTTCATTCCCAGCGCGTCCGACAAGTCCTCGATTTCAGGCTTGAGCGCCTGCAGGGAAAGCAGTAATTCTTCAAACTGTACCATAGTGCAACCTCTCTCTTTTCTTCTGAATAATTATTATAGCAAATATCGGGAAAAATGTAAATGAATTTTTAAAGATTTATATTTTGAAAATTTGTTGCAATTGCGGTCATTATTTGATATAATAAATAAATATGAATGTTTACGGAGGAAATTTATGGAATTTACTCAATACAGCTGCCCCGTCTGCGGAAAACGCTTCGTCAACGGCGACGACGTGGTGGTATGTCCCGAATGCGGCGCCCCTCATCACAGAGAGTGTTATGAGGAAAACGGCGACTGCTTCTACAGGGACAGACACGCGGAAGGCTTTTCCTTTGAAAACGAGTCTGCCAACAGCGAAAACACCGAGGGAGAAAACGTACAGACCGTCACCTGCCCCGGCTGCGGTGCCGAAAACGAGAAAACGGACTTTTACTGCGGCAACTGCGGGTATCCGCTTGACGCCAGAGACAGACAGCAAAATACTCAGCAAAACCCCAACCAAAACCAAATGCCCTTTGGCGGCAACGGCGGCTTTCCCATGTTTGACCCGCTTGCCGGTCTGAACGGCGAGGACGAGATAGCGGACGGCGTCAAGGTTAGCGAAGCCGCGAAATTCATCGGCAAAAACACGCCTTACTATCTTTTTGTTTTCAACCGTCTGAAAACCACAGGTTCGGGTAAATTCAACCTTTCGGCTTTCATCTTTTCGGGCGCATTTTTCCTTTACAGAAAAATGTACGCCCTCGGCATAATTCTCACCCTGCTGATGATCGGCTTGACCGTAGGCTCAGCCTACCTGCTGGTTACTCCCCCGTGGAGCAACACTTACCGCGAGATACAGGAGGTAGCCTCAAGCATGTCTATCTTCAGCAGCTCCACCGCAGACAGCGCGTCGCTGCTGTCGGGCGACAAAATGCTGATGGCGTTCGTACTGTCTACGCTGATGCTCGCGCCTTGGGCTGTAATGACAGTGTGCGGCTTCACGGCAAACCGCATTTATTACAAGCACTGCACAAAGCAGGTTAAAAAGCTCAAGCAAAACACCGCAGGCTCAGAGCTAAACAAGGCACTCGAAGAAAACGGCGGCGTCAACTTGGCGGTAGGTATCGCCGCATTCGCAACGCTGATGATAATTCGCGAGCTGTGCTCGCTTCTGCCCATGCTATAACACCGAGATTCAGGAGGAAAAAATGAAGATCACCAAAGCAGTTATCCCCGCAGCGGGATTCGGTACGCGAGTATTGCCCGCGACCAAAAGCTTTCCCAAGGAAATGTTCCCCATCGTTGACAAGCCGACTATACAGTATATCGTTGAAGAAGCTGTAAACGCGGGCATCACCGATATTCTTATAATCACCACCCGCGGCAAGGGCTTGATAGCGGATCACTTCGACCGCTCTCCCGAGCTGGAGCATATCCTTGAAAAAAGCGGCAAAACCGAGTTTTTGAATATCGTCAAAGACATCGCCGATCTGGCGAATATCAACTTCATCCGTCAAAAGGAGATGAAAGGACTGGGACACGCCATACTCAAAGCCAAGTCCTTTGTGGGCAACGAGCCCTTTGCGGTGCTGTTCGGCGACGGCGTCATCGTCAGCAAAAAGAAGCCCGCCATCGCCCAGCTTATCGAGCACTACGGCGAGTTCGGCGAAGGCGTGGTCGGCGTGAAAAAGGTGCCTGAGAGCGAGATACACAAATACGGCTCGCTAAAGGTGGAAAACCTGCACGACAACGTGTTCGCCTGCACCGATATGGTGGAAAAGCCGCAGAGGAAGGAGGATGTGATGTCGCTGTACTCCATCCTTGACCGCTGTGTGCTGCCGCCCGATATTTTTGAGATACTCGAGCGCACAAAGCCGGGCGTCGGCGGAGAGATACAGCTTACCGACGCTATGCGCGAGATAGCGGTTACCAAGGGCATGACCGCCGTAGAGTTTGAGGGCAAGCGCTACGACATGGGCAACAAGTTCGGCATTTTGCAGGCTCAGATAGAGGTAGGTCTGGAGCATCCCGAAACCGGGGATCAGCTAAAGGCGTATATCAAGGAGCTGGCGGCGCAGTTTTAATGCGTGCGTTCATACAGAAAATGAAAACAAGAGGGACGTGTTTCTTTACCGACACGTCCCTCTTTTTTTGTTGTTTTCCGTTAATCAATAGGAATTGATATGGGTTTGTGTTTTTCATAGATGACATAGCTGTCAAAGCCCGCCGCCTTTGCCACGGCTATCCCCTGCTCTATGCCCTTGCCGACCATATCGGCGCTGTGCGCGTCGGTGCCTACGGTGATGTATTCGCCGCCAAGCTCACGGAAGCGCCGCACCAGCGTTTCGTCGGGCAGGGTGGTTTTAAGCTCCTTGAACAGCCCCGAAACATTGATTTCGAGAGCTTTTTTATTCTTTATCAGAATTTTAAATATATCATCTATCGCGTCGGCGTGCTTTGAAAGATCGGGAAAGCTTCCCGTGCCCGCCACTATGTAGCGCAGCGGATAGGTAAGGTGCGACAGGCTGTCAAAACGCGGGAAACCGGCGGTCTGACACAGCTCGTCAAAATAGCGCGCGAGCAGGTCGTCAATATCCACTCCCCTGTAGTTCATGTAGTAAAAATCCTGCATGTTCTTGATGTTGTGGACAGAGGCGAGCACAAAGTCAAAATCGCCGTAGGAAAGCGCGTGCTCGGTGGCTGAGGGGTCGTGCGTCGGCTCTCCCAGCTCCAGCCCGCGCAGCACCTTCAGCCTTCCGGCGTATTTGTCGCGGGCGGCGGTGGCGTCGGCAAAGGACGCGGGTATCTGCTCGTCAAAGCAGCCGAACTCGCAGTCCGCTCCGAAGCGGATGAACGGAGCCTCGCAGTGGTCGGTTATCGCCAGCGCAAAAAGCCCCCTGTCTATCGCCGCGCGGCACATTTCGTCCACGCTGCTTGAGGCGTCAAAGGAATGGCTGGAATGGGTGTGCATGTCTGATAATCTGTTCATTACGGTTTCCCCCTGCGCCGTTTCGGGCGCTCTGCTTGCTTTTTCCGCCGCGCGGTCAAACAATCACAAAGCGCGGTTTTCTTGTTTCACAAAAAAATAATAGCATATTTGACAACTTTATGCAAGTTTAGACTTTACTTCTTAATGAAAAAAGACTATAATTACAAGGTAAATTTTCTATACATATAATATGTATAAGAAGGAGGACATTTATGAAAGCTATCATTACCGTAATAGGCAAGGACACCGTCGGCATCCTCGCAAAGGTTTCCGACGCCTGCGCCAAGGCAAATGTGAACATCGTTGAAGTGACCCAAAGCGTGCTTCAGGACATGTTTGCCATGATAATGCTGGTGGAAATCGACAAGGCGTCGGTGGGCTTTGAGGAGCTGCGCGAGGCTTTGGATCGTGTGGGCGAAACTACCAACACCAAGATCCATCTTATGCACGAAGACATCTTTAACAGTATGCATAAAATATAACGCCGACAGAGAGGATTCACCTATGCTGGAAACCAAAGATATACTGGAAACGATCAATATGATCGACAACGAAAACCTTGACGTCAGGACCATAACCATGGGCATCTCGCTCCTCGACTGCATGGACGAGGATATAGACAAGGCTTGCGTCAAGGTATATGACAAGATCATGCGCAGCGCCAAGGACCTGGTAAAAACAGGCGAGGATATTGAAAGCGAATACGGCATTCCCATCATAAACAAGCGCATTTCGGTCACCCCCATCGGCATGGTGGCGGCGCCCTGCCAGAGCAAAAACGTAGTGCGCTTTGCCTACGCGCTCGACAAGGCGGCAAAGGAGCTGGGCGTAAACTTCATCGGCGGCTATTCAGCGCTGGTGCAGAAGGGCTTTGCCAGCGGCGACTACGCGCTGATAGAGAGCATACCTCAGGCGCTGAGCGAAACCGACTTCGTCTGCTCCTCCGTGAACATAGGCTCCACCAAGGCGGGCATAAATATGGACGCCGTAAAAATGATGGGCAAAACAGTAAAGCGCACCGCCGAGATCACCGCCGACCGCAACTGCATAGGCGCGGCAAAGCTGGTGGTGTTCTGCAACGCCCCCGAGGATAACCCCTTTATGGCGGGCGCCTTCCACGGCGTGGGAGAAGCCGACACCGTCATCAACGTGGGCGTTTCCGGCCCCGGCGTAGTCAGAGCGGCGCTCGCTAAGGACGGCGCCGGCAAGGACATAACCGAGATAGCCGATATGGTAAAAAAGACCGCCTTCAAAATCACCAGAATGGGTCAGCTGGTCGCCAAGGAAGCCAGCCGCAGGCTGTGCGTGCCCTTCGGCATAGTTGACCTCTCGCTTGCGCCCACCCCCGCGGTCGGCGACAGCGTTGCCTATATCCTTGAGGAGATGGGTCTTGAGACCTGCGGCTGCCACGGCACCACCGCGGCGCTGGCGCTGCTAAACGACGCCGTTAAGAAGGGCGGCGTTATGGCTTCGTCGCACGTAGGCGGACTAAGCGGCGCCTTTATCCCCGTGTCGGAGGACGCGGGCATGATAGCCGCCGCCAAGAGCGGCAGGCTGGACATAACCAAGCTGGAATCCATGACCGCCGTTTGCTCGGTGGGTCTGGACATGATAGTCGTCCCCGGAGACATCAGCGCCGAGACCATCTCGGCGATCATCGCGGACGAAGCCGCCATAGGCATGGTAAACACCAAAACCACCGCCGTGCGCCTTATCCCCGCAGTGGGCAGACAGGCGGGCGATATGCTTGAATTCGGCGGACTGCTTGGCTCGGGTCCCGTAATGCCCGTAAGAGAAGGCTCGCCCGCGGTGTTCATCAACCGCGGCGGCAGGATACCCGCTCCGCTGCAGGCTTTGAAAAACTGATTTCGTAAATACATAACATCGGAGGTGTATTTATGCAGGACATGATAAAGCGCATAATCGACGCCGACAACGAGGCGCGCGCGCTGGAAGAAAAAAACCGCCGCGACGCCGAAGCGCAAAAGGCGAAGATAGAGCGCAAATCGCAAGAGATGTACCGCCGCAAGATGGCTGAGGCGATGGACACCGTTAAAAAGAACGACGAATACGAGGAACAGCAAACCGAGAAAAAATGGGCTGAGATCTCCGCGCGCCAAGCCTCGGCGATGATAAAGCTGAGATCCGACTACGACAACAACCGTGACCGCTGGGTAGACGAGATAGTAGCCCGCGTGATCGAAGGCGCTTAGGAGGCATTTATGTCATCAACATCCCTGGCCGTGCTTACAAAGGCGCGCGCAAAATTCGGCAAGCAGCTAAGCGAGCGCGATTACGATAATCTGCTCGCCTGCCAAAGCGTTGCCGAGGTGATGGTGTATTTGAAATCGCACACGCATTTTGCCTCGGTGCTCGCCGACGTCAACGAGCGCGATGTTCACCGCGGCAGACTTGAAATGCTGCTGCGCCAAAACCTGTTCAACGAGTTTGAAACGCTTTGCCGATATGATTCGGACGTCAGCTCGGGCTTTTCGCAGTTCATCGCGGAACAGCTTGAGGTGGACCAGATCATCCGCTTTTTGATACTGCTCAGCTCAAATTCCACCGAAAAGTTCATTTTTCAGTTTCCGGGGTTCTTTGCCAAGCACACCGAGATCGACGTCAACCGGCTGGCGAACGCCGAGGACTACGACGAGTTTCTGTCGTCACTCTCCTCCACCCCCTACTACAAGCTGCTGAAAAACTACAGCCCCGACGAAAACGGCAAGCTTCCCGTGTCGGAGATAGAAATGACGCTGTTCGGCTATGTGTTCAAGCATCTTCTGGAACTGGTGCTCTCCAAAACCAAGGGGCAGGAGCTTGAGGAGCTAAAGTCGATGTTTTTCACCATCAACGACTACATGATCTTTTCAAAGATTCTGCGCTTCAAAAAATACTACGACATGCCGCCCGAAAAGCTAAAAGACAACCTGTTTCTGCGCTATACCAACATCAGCCCCAAGGTGCTTGACCGTATGTGCCGCGCCGAAAGCACGGGTGAGGTCTTTACCATAATGCAAAACTCGGGCGCTGGCAGAATGATAAACAAGATCGGATACAACTACGCGGGCAACATTCCCCCGAGGGTGAAATACAAGCTGGCGAAGCACAACATCCACTTCTCCACCAACCCCTCTGTGGTGATGATCTCCTTTATGTTCACCTCGGAAACCGAGCTTATGAACATCATCAGCCTTATTGAGGGCATCCGATACCAACTTGACAGAAAAAGAATAAAATCGCTGCTTATACTATAGCGACGCAGCGGTTTTCCGTAAAGAGGTGATTTAAGTTTGGCTGTATCATCCATGCAGGCTATGAACGTCATCGGTTTGATGGACCACATAGACGAGGTAATAACCGTGCTGGGCGAATCCGGCGTGTTCCACCCCGACGAGGTCTCCGACTTCTACAGGAACACACGCGATTTCACCCACCTGCAAACAAAAAACATTTACGCCGAACCCCTTACAAATCTTAAAGCTTCTCTTAACCAAACCAAGCGGAGCTTTGAACCGGCAGACACAAGCGAGTATAATCCAAGCTTTGAGGAGCTTGAGGAAAACGCGCGGAAGATCTCGTCCGAGGTCGACAGCTACACCGACAGCATCGCGCAGCTCAATGACAAGCTGGCGCAGGCAAAGCGGGAGCTTGAGACCGCCGGTCACTTCAAGGGACTGGGCGTAGAGGTGGAAAAGGTGCTGAAAATGCGCTTTATAGAGGCGCGGTTCGGCAGACTTCCCAAGGACAGCGTGCAAAAGCTGGAGGCGTACAAGGACGACGACTTTGTGGACTTCGCCGTATGCACCGAGGACAGGTCGCACTGCTGGGGCGTGTACTTTGCCCCCAAAGGGCGCAGCGAACAGATAGATCGCATTTTTGAGGGGCTGTATTTTGAGCCGGCGGACATCACCTGCGACGGCGAGACCCCTAATGAAAAAATCGAGAAATACAACAAGCTGATACCCGAGCTTGAAAAGGACGTGCGCGACAAAAAACGCGAGCTGGAGGATTATTTGGGCGCCAACCGCTATCATATCACCCTCTGCCTGTCAAAGCTTGAGGAGCTTTATCTGTACGCCGGCATACGCAGCAAGGCGCTGCAGTACAACAACAGCTTCATAATAGTCGGCTGGGTGCCGACAGAAAACGTAAAGGCGCTGCGCCACCGGCTGAAAAGGATAGACAGCGTAGAGCTGGACTTTTCGGACGCGCGCGAGGAGATGGAAAAATCGCCTCCGGTCAAGCTGAAAAACTGCTTTTTGGCAAAGCCGTTCGAGTTCTTTACGGAAATGTACGGCGTGCCCCGCTATAACGAGATAGACCCAACGCTTTTTGTGGCGATAACCTATATCATAATCTTCGGCATAATGTTTGCCGATCTGGGACAGGGACTGTGCCTGTCCGTTGTGGGGCTGCTGATGTGGAAGCTTAAAAAGCTAAAAATAGGCAAAATACTCTTTCCCTGCGGACTTTCCTCCGCGGTGATGGGCACGGTACTGGGCAGCGTTTTCGGCTTTGAGGAGCTTTTAAACCCCATGTACAAGGCGATGGGCTTCCACGAAAAGCCCTTTGAGGTTATGGGGAACATAAACACCATCATCCTCGCGGCTATAGGCATCGGCGTGGGGCTGCTGCTTACGGCTATGCTGCTTAACATCTATTCCTCAATAAGACAGCACAACATCGGAAGGGCGCTTTTCAGTCAAAGCGGACTGGCGGGCTTCATCTTCTACGGCGCGCTGATCTTCGGACTGGCGGGTCAATTGATGTTCGGCATAAAGGTACTCACCCTTCCCTACATCATCGGCTTCATCGTGCTGCCGTTTTTGCTGATATTCTTTGACGAGCCGCTTTCGGGGCTTATAAACCGCGAGGAACAGTGGCAGCCCGAAAGCTGGGGCGGCTATATAGTGGAAAAGCTGTTTGAGTCTATTGAGGTGCTTCTCAGCTACGTGACCAACACTATGAGCTTTCTGCGTGTAGGCGCGTTCGTGCTGGTGCACGCCGGCATGATGCTGGTCGTGTTTGTACTTGCCAGGACCGTGGGCGGCGTCGGCTACTGGGTGGTCGTCGTTATCGGCAACGGACTGGTTATGGCGCTTGAGGCGCTGCTTGTGGCTATACAAGTGCTCAGACTGGAATATTATGAGATGTTCAGCCGCTTCTATTCCGGAGAGGGCAGAGCATACGAGCCTGTAAAATTAATGACTGACTAATATTTGGAGGTAAACATCATGTCAATTTTCAATATCATCTTTCTGACGGTACCCGTTATTTTTCTTATCGCTTCCGTTGCTGTCGCCACCAGGGCGGTCGCGCGCGGCAAAAGCAAAAAGCGCTCGCTGCTTATGCAGCTTGCGTCCTTCGCGGCAGTGTTTGCGGTTTGCCTTATCTTCCCCCTCACCGCAGGCGCGGTGTCCGATGACGCGGCGGTAAATGTGGCAAAAGCTAACGCCAACGGCATAGCCTACATCGCGGCGGCACTGGCTACCGGTCTTTCCTGCATCGGCGGCGGCATGGCTGTAGGCAAGGCGGCGCCCGCGGCTATCGGCGCAACCAGCGAGGACCCCAAGGCGTTCGGTAAGGCTATAATCTTTGTCGCGCTCGGCGAAGGTATCGCGCTGTACGGCATGCTTATCTCTATTATGATAATCAACAACATCGCCTGACCTGCGAGGACAAAAAGATGAAATTCTATTTGATCAGCGATAACGTCGACACCAAAATGGGAATGCGCTTCGCGGGCATCGACGGCGTGGTCGTGCACGAGGAGGACGAGGTGCGCCGAGAGCTTGAAAAGGCGATGCAGCGCGAGGATATAGCGGTCATCCTGATGACCGAAAAGCTGGTATCGCTCTGCCCCGACATCATCTACGAGCTAAAGCTCAGCCAAAAGCGCCCGCTGATCGTGGAGATCCCCGACCGTCACGGCAACGGCAGGACAAAGGACAGCATCACCAAGTATGTCCGCGACGCCATCGGCGTCAAGCTATGAAGCTCCCCTGCCGAATAACACCAACTGACTAACCACTGTGAGGTAAACACTATGGGAAACAGCGCAAAAACCGACAACTTTCTCAAGGCTATAAAAAAGTACGCCAAGGCGCAGAAAAACCAGATACAGAAAGAAGTGCGCCAGCTAAGGGACGAGTCTGCCAAGCTCACGGAACAGCAGGCGCAGCGTGACAGCGAAAAGCTCATCAATGACAAGCTGGAGCAAAAGCGCAGCGAGCAGACAGCCATCCTCGCCCGAAAAACACAGAAGGGTCAGAAGGCGCTCTTTGAGGAGCGCGTCAAAATGACCGAAGAGGTGTTTGCGACGGCGGAGCAAAAGCTGCTCCAATATACGCAAACCGACGACTACCGCCAAAAGCTTGAAAGCAGCGCCGCGCGGATAGCGGAGCTGTTCAGGGACAAAGAATGTGTACTTTTCCTGCGCGAGCAGGATATGGGCTTTGCCGACGCGCTCTGCGCTCCCTTTAACGGCAAGGCTTCGGTCAAAGCCGACAAGACCATACGCATAGGCGGCGTAAAGGGCTACTGCAAGGAAATGCGCATGATCGCCGACGAAACGCTTGACAGCAAGCTGCTGTCACAGAGAGAATGGTTTGTTGAGAACGCCGAGCTGCGCGTAGACGCATAACCTTATCAACGAAAAAGAGTGAGCAATATGGAAAACAACAATGTGATATACGGAATAAACGGCCCTGTTGTCACCGTAAAAAACGCCGACTGCTTTGAAATGATGGAAATGGTACACGTCGGCGCGCAAAAGCTTGTGGGCGAGGTCATCGGCATTACCGACGCTTTTACCACCATCCAGGTATATGAGGAGACCACCGGACTGAAGCCCGGCGACCCCGTAGAGGGCACCGGCGCGCCTATGAACGTCCTGCTGGGACCCGGCATACTAGACAACATCTTCGACGGCATCGAGCGTCCGCTGAAGGCTATCGAGGAGCAGGCGGGCGCGTTTATCAGCCGAGGCGCCGGCGTTTCTCCGCTTGACCCCGACAAATACTGGAACGTCACCCTGAAGGTGAAGGAGGGCGACAGATTAGAGGGCGGACAGATCTACGCCACCATGCCCGAAACCCCCATCATCGAACACCGCCTCATGCTTCACCCCGAACTTTCCGGCGTAGTAAAAAGCGTAAAGCCCGACGGCGAATACAAGCTGTTTGACACCGTGGCGACCCTTGAGGACGATATGGGCGAGCTGCACGAGCTAAAGCTCTGCCAAAAATGGCCCATCCGCACGGCGCGCCCCGTCAAGGACAGACTCACGCCCTCCATCCCGCTTATTACGGGTCAGCGCATAATGGACACCCTGTTCCCCATCGCCAAGGGCGGCACGGCGGCTATACCCGGCGGCTTCGGCACCGGCAAGACCATGAACCAGCACCAGCTTGCAAAGTGGTGCGACGCGGACATAATTATCTATGTGGGCTGCGGCGAGCGCGGCAACGAAATGAGCCAGGTGCTTGAGGAGTTCTCGGAGCTTATCGACCCCAAGTCCAACCGACCCATGACAGACCGCACCACCCTGATAGCCAACACCTCAAACATGCCCGTAGCGGCGCGCGAGGCGAGCATCTACACCGGCATAACCTTGGCTGAGTACTACCGCGACATGGGCTACCACGTGGCGATGATGGCGGATTCCACCTCACGCTGGGCAGAGGCTCTGCGCGAGATCTCGGGACGCTTGGAGGAAATGCCCGCCGAGGAGGGCTTTCCCGCTTACCTGCCCTCGCGTCTGGCGGAATTTTATGAGCGCGGCGGCAGAGCAGAGGTACTCTGCGACGCCGAAGGCTCCGTGACCCTGATAGGCGCGGTGTCACCTCAAGGCTCCGACTTCTCTGAGCCTGTCACCCAAAACACCAAGCGCTTCACCCGCGTGTTCTGGGCGCTGGACAAGGCGCTCGCCTACGCGCGTCACTACCCCGCCATAAACTGGATACAAAGCTACAGCGAGTATTTCAACGACCTCGACCCCTGGTTCAGGGAAAATCTGGGCGATGATTTCGTGGAGTACCGCAACCGCATCAGCGCCCTGCTTCAGGAGGAAGCCTCGCTGATGGAGATAGTCAAGCTGATAGGCTCGGACGTACTGCCCGACGACCAAAAGCTCGTAATTGAGACCGCGCGCGTTATCCGCGTCGGTTTCCTGCAGCAAAACGCCTTCCACGCGGACGACACCTATGTGCCGCTTGAAAAGCAAAAGCTTATGATGAAAACCATCCTTCATCTTCACGAAAAGTCAAAGGAGATAGTGGCAAAGGAGATACCGCTTTCCAGAATACTCGCCCTGGGGCTTTTTGACAAGCTGACCAAGATGAAGTACGATATACCCAACAGCAAGCCCGAAATGTTTGACGATTACCTTAAAGAGATCGACGAAAAGCTTGCTCAAATCAACAGATAAGGAGGAAACGCGCTGTGATTATTGATTATGTAGGCGTAAAGGAAATCAACGGTTCGCTTATCGTGATGGACGGCGTCAGGGGCGTTTCCAACGAAGAGATAGTAGACATAAGACTGGACAACGGCAGCTCAAGACAGGGACGCGTGGTGCAGATAGACGGCGACAGGATAGTGGTGCAGGTGTTTGAGGGCACCCGCGGCATCAGCCTAACCAACACCAAAACTCGCCTGACGGGTCACCCGATGGAAATGCCCCTCTCTCCCGAGATAATCGGCAGAGTGCTCGACGGCGCGGGCAGACCCATAGACGGTCTGGGCGACGTGTTCCCTGTCAAAAAAATGAACATCAACGGCACGCCCATCAACCCCGTGTCGCGCATCTACCCCAAGAACTACATCAACACCGGCATATCCTCCATCGACACCCTTATGACCCTTATCCGCGGTCAAAAGCTGCCTATCTTTTCCGGCTCGGGCATGTCCCACAACGATCTGGCGGTACAAATAGTCCGCCAGGCTAAGATAAGCGGCGCCGACAGCACCAACTTTGGCGTGGTGTTTGCCGCCATGGGCGTTCAGAAGGACGTAGCCGAGTATTTCAGAAGAAGCTTTGAGGAAAGCGGAGTGCTGTCGCGCGTCGTCATGCTGCTAAACCTCAGCAACGACCCCATCATCGAGCGCACCCTTACCCCGCGCTGCGCGCTTACGGTCGCCGAGTACCTCGCTTTTGAGCTGGATATGCACATTCTGGTCATTATGACCGACATGACCTCATACGCCGAGGCGCTGCGCGAGTTCTCCTCCTCAAAGGGAGAGATACCCGGCAGAAAAGGCTATCCCGGTTATCTCTACTCCGACCTGGCCTCACTTTACGAGCGCGCGGGCATGATAAAGGGTCACCCCGGCTCTGTTACGCAGATACCCATACTCACCATGCCCAACGACGATATTACCCACCCGATACCCGACCTTACGGGCTACATCACCGAGGGTCAGATAGTGCTCGACCGCGCCCTGCAGGGTCAGGGGCTGTATCCGCCTGTAAGCGTTCTGCCCAGCCTGTCGCGTCTTATGAAGGACGGCATAGGCGAAGGCTACACCAGAGCGGATCATCAGGCGCTTGCCAACCAGCTTTTCGCCTCGTACGCTAAGGTGATAGACGCGCGCGCGCTCGCCAGCGTCATCGGCGAGGAGGAGCTTTCCCCCATCGACAAGAAATACATCGAATTCGGAAAGCTGTTTGAATCCAGATTCGTCAATCAGGGCTTCAACGAGAACCGCAGCATAGAGCAAAGCCTTGATTTGGGCTGGGAGCTGCTGTCCTCGTTGCCGCGCGCCGAGCTGGACCGCGTGGACGACGCGATCCTGGACGTCTTTTACAAAGGCTGAGTTGACCGCTGAAACGGGAGGTTCCTATGGCTGTTCAGGCTGTGCCCACCAAGGGCAATTTGATGAATACAAAAAAATCGCTGTCGCTCGCAAAAAACGGCTACGAGCTGCTCGACCGCAAGCGCAACATCCTCATACGCGAAATGATGACCCTGATAGATCAGGTAAACGCTATCCAGGAGAAGATAGACAAGGCGTACGAGGAGGCGTATATCGCCCTGCAGACCGCCTGCGTGACCAACGGCTTCTGCGACGACATCTCGAAGGCTGTGCCCATCGAGGACGGGCTTCATTTGGACTCGCGCAGCGTTATGGGTGTTGAGATACCCATTTTGACCATTGACGAGCAAACGGAGCGCAAATACACCTACTACGGCATGATGACCACCAACTCCGACGTAGACAAGGCATACATGCTTTTCACCAAAGTAAAGTATCTGACCGTGGAGCTGGCGGAGATAGAAAACAGCGTCTACCGCCTTGCCGACGCGATAAAAAAGACGCAGAAGCGCGCCAATGCGCTAAAGAACATTATGATCCCCCGCTTTGAGGAGACCGTCAAAACCATCACCGACGCTCTGGACGAAAAGGACAGAGAGGAATTCAGCCGCTTAAAGGTAATTAAGCGAAACAAGCTGAGCGAATAAACCGCAAAACAGTAACGCGGAAGCAGCACCTAAGGTGTCGCTTCCGCGTTTTATGTTACTTTGTCTTACATAAAGCCCAAAGCATTGGGCTGACGGATCTCGTTTTTCTTTAAAACGACCTTTACTATCACAAACAAAAGACCGGTAGCAAAGAAGAGGATTCCCGCGATAAGGTAGCCGGTGGCGATACCCTTCAAAATAGCCGCCAGCAGGAAGATGTCGAATACCAGCGAGAAGATCAGCGCCATCAAAGCGGTGATAAGCATGGCGCCGCCCAGTACCATCAGGGTCACGCCCAGATAGCCTATCACGGACTTTATGCGCCAGCGGTTGCACAGCAGCAGCAGGAACAGCAAGCCGATGTCAAGCACGATGTATATTATCATCATCGGGATAGAGAAGTTGAAGGAGATAAGCTTAGGGCTGACGCCTATGGTCTCCTTTATGCCCTCCTCGGACAGAAAACTCAGTTTCCCTTTATCGCGCATCTCGTTACGGATGTAGTTGTAATCATCATTTGTGAAGCTGTAGCCTGTCCTTCTGTACACCAGCGGGTCAAGACTGCGTATATCGCTTACTATCATGTCCTCGTTGAGGTGTTCGGTAGATTCGCCGAACACGAACAGCTTGGCGTAATCTATCATAAGATCGCCTACCAAACCCTTTACTTCCTCGCTGTCGAGTATCCCTGAGACGGACTCTTCGGTGATGTTGAACTGATCCAAAAGCTTCTGGTTGACATTGTCAATCACGAACGAGGGAAGCTTTTTTTCGTTGCCGTTGTCTTTTAAGGTAAGGGTGGAAATTTCGCCCTTGTTCATCTTTTGGCGGATGCTTTCCTCGCTGAAATTCGAGCGGACAACGCCTATCATCACAATGGATGAGGAGAAGCTGAAAATAAGGATACAAATAAAGACAGACAGGATACGGGCGGCAACAGAAGGCTTTTCGTACTGAGCCAAAGCCCTCTTAGCCGTGGGCTGAGGCGGTCTGTTCGGAGGCGTTTGCCGCGCGCCTGTGTAGTAATTCTGCCCGGGTGCGGGCTGAGGCGGTGCGGGCTGAGGCGGCGCGGGCTGAGGCGGCGCGGGCTGAGGCGGCGTCTGCGAATACTGAGAAGCCTGCGGTGGTACAGCCTGCTGATAAGTCTTGCCTGGCGCGACATATTCAGGACCATCGGCGGCTACAGTGCGATCAACGTCCGGCGCAGATGCCTTAACTGCCTGTTCCGCGACCGACGCTCCGCATTTGGGACAAAACTTTGCGTCGCTCTCCAGAGGAGAACCACATTTCGGACAAAACATAATAAACCCTCCATCTATAGTGTTTACAAATTTTCAAGTTTATTGTATCACATTTTGTACATGATTGCAATATAGTTTAAAAAACTGATACCTTTTTGATGAACAGTTCTGACTATACAGCGTTTTGTTCTGTCCTTAATATCTTGTCCGCCGCCAGCATAACGCCCAGCTTGCCGCCGTGAAAGTTAAGTCCGCCCTGCATCCACACCGCGTATGGCTCGCGCAGCGGCGCGTCGGCGGAAAGCTCGATGGAGCTGCCCAGCGTGAACGCTCCCGCCGCCATTATTACCTTGCTTTCGTAGCCCGGCATATCTGAGGGCACGGGCACGACAAAGCTGTCAACTGCCGAGCCTGATTGTATGCCCTCGCAGAATTTGCAGAGGCGCTCCTCGTTTTCAAGCATGATGAGCTGGATTATGTCGCCGCGCGGATCGCTGTACTTGGGCGCGGTGTCAAAGCCGAGTATCTCAAACAAGGCTGAGGCGAACACAGCGGTCTTGAGCGCCTCGCCCGTGACGTGCGGCGCGTGATACGCGCCCATAAACAGCTCGCGGTTCTGGTTTAGCGTGGCTCCTATCTCCTTGCCCGTGCCCGGGGTGGTAAGACGGTAGGCGCACATCTCTACCAAACGGCGCTTGCCCGCGATATATCCGCCCGTGGGCGCTATGCCGCCGCCCGCGTTTTTAATGAGCGAACCCGCCATCAGATCGACTCCGACGGTCAGGGGCTCGACCTTGTCCACGAACTCGCCATAGCAGTTGTCGAGCATAATAACAGAACGGGGCGAGGCTTTTTTTGCTATGTCGCACAGCTTTTTTATCTCGCGCCAAGTAAGCGTAGGGCGAGTGCTGTAACCGCGCGAACGCTGAATATACACCATCTCGGGCTGCTTTTCCGCTATGTCTTTGCCTATCTGCGCGTAGTCGGGCGTGCCGTCGGGCAGCAGCTCCGTCATGTCAAATCGTATGCCGAAATCCTTGAGCGAACCCGGGTAGTCCCCCTCGATGCCGATGGCTGAGCGGATGGTGTCATACGGCATACCTGTCACGCTGAGCATGGTGTCGCCCGGGCGCAGCACGCCGAAGAGCGCCACGGTCAGAGCGTGGGTGCCGCTTACAAAATTATGCCTTACCAGCGCGTCCTCCGCGTCAAACACATAGGCGTATACGCGGTCGAGGGCGTCGCGGCCTGAATCGTCGTAGCCGTAACCGGTGGAACCGCTGAAACAGCTTTCCCGAACGCCAGCGTCCTGAAAAGCCTTTATCATTTTTATTTGGTTGTATTCCTGAATGTCCTCTATCTCTCTAAGCCTGTCCGCGCACAGTGACATCGCCTTATCGGCGGCTTCAAGCACGCGGGCGTCTATATCAAAAAAGTTCAATCCTTCACTCTCCGTAATTAATCATTGTGAGCTGTATTCGCGCCAGGTGCCGCATTCCTCAAAGCCGAGCCTGTTATAAAAACCCGCGTTGGCGTTTTGCGCGCGGTGCAGAAAAACGGTCTTGTTCTCAGCGGTAAGGGCGTTGACCAAACGGCACACCACCGCCGAACCGCAGCCCTTGCGGCGATATTCGGGGTCACAGGCGACCGCGCCCAGCACCGCTCCTCCGGCACATTCGGCTACCGTCATAGCGGCGGCGGCAAGCCTGTCCCCTTCGGACAAGCCCACAAGCCGCGCGGCGCCGTGGCGCAGCTTATGATTGACGTCCACATAAAAATCCTCAAAAGCGGGCGGCTTAAAGCCCTCGCCCGCGCATTTCACGATAAGCTCGTACACGTCCCTTATTTCGGGCGCGACAAAACAGCCGACCTCCGACTCCTCCTCGACCACCGCCTGAGTGCGCTTCATAAGCACACCGGTGGTTTCTGCGCCGGAGAAGTCAAGACGGTAGGAGCCGTCGAGCAGTATACCCGCAGCGCCCGACACGCGCATGAAGGAGGAGATCTCCTCAAGATCGCTCTCGGGTGTGAGCAACAGAATAAAGTTGGAGCCGTTGCGGGCTATCGCTCCGCTGCACACACCGTGCGCGTCGGCGGTCATCCAGTAATCTACAAAGGCAAGGTCGGGATCATAGCTGTTATAAAGCGACAGAATACGGCAGGCAAAGGGGTTTTTGCCCGAAAGCCGCGTAAGCATACCGACAAAATCGGGTGTTTCCCCGGACGTGAGTATCATCCGTTCAGCTCTCCTCCCGAGATTTTTTCACTCAGCGCCGAAACCAGCGCCGAAACGCTTTCGCAGTCCGCCGCAGACGCCACCGTGTCGGGCGCGTGCAGATAGCGGCAGCCGAGCGACACCGCCAGAGTGCGCACGCCGCCTCGGCTTTGATGGATGGCGCCGGCGTCGTTGCCGCCCGCTACGGCGCGCTTGAGTTGAGCCTTGACGCCGATTTCTTCGGCGGTATCGAGCGCCAGGCGCACCATTTCTTTGTCGTAGATAGTGCGTCTGTCCATCACCGAGATCACCGCGCCCTCGCCCAAACGGCAGACCTGCTTTGACTGCTCCACCTCGGGTATCTCGGCGGAGGTTGTCGTCTCGACCACCAGCGCGAACTGCGGGTCAACGGTGTAAGCGGCGACCTTTGCGCCGCGCAGACCGACCTCCTCCTGAACGGCGAACACGAAGTCGGTGTCATATTCAAGATCGCTTTTTATTAGCTGTATAAGCACATAGCAGCCGAAGCGGTCGTCTATCGCCTTGGAAGCTATTGTATAGCCGTTTTGTCTGTACTCGGAAACATAGCTGACGCTGTCGCCCGGGCCAACCGCCTCCAGCGCCTGCTCCATGCTGTCGGCGCCGATGTCGATGTACATCTCGCCGTATTCGGGGATGGAAAGGCTCTCCTCCCCCTTGCAAAGGTGAACCGGCTTTACGCCGATAACGCCCATAACGTTGTTTTTGCCCACCGTGACCTGCTTGCCGATGAGCACGCGCCTGTCGATGCCGCCCACCTCGTCAAACTTTAAGAAGCCGTCCGAGGTAACGTCGGTCACCATCAAGCCGACCTCGTCCATATGAGCCGAGAGCATCAGCCGCGCTTTGGCGGGCTTTCTTCCCTTTTTATGCACAAGGATATTCCCAAGGGCGTCCACGCGGTGATCGGCGAATCCCTTTATCTCCTCTATGATGATGTCACGCACAGCTCCCTCGTCGCCCGAGATGCCCTTTGCCTCGCACAGGCGCCGCAACAATGAATGGTCAATCATGGTAAGCACCTCCGCAGTTGATATAGGCGGCAAGCAGCACTGCCGTGTTTTCGACGTCCGCAAGCGAGATGACCTCGGCGGGCGTGTGCATATAACGCTGAGGTATCGACACCACAGCGGTCTTCACTCCGCTTTTGCTAACGGCGATGTGGTCGCCGTCGGTGCCCGTAGTGCCGGAGATAGGCTCGAGCTGGAAGGGGATGTCCCGCTCCTTGGCAAGCGCCTTAAGCTTTTGTGACATAGCTCTGTCCGTCACAGGCGACAGGCAGATCATCGGACCCTTGCCGAGAGAGATCTTGCCGTACTGCCCCGACACATCGGGCTGCGCGGCAAAGCTGACGTCCACGGCTATCGCCTCATCGGCGTCAAGGGTAAAAGCTCCCGTTTTTGCGCCTGTGCCGAAGGTCTCCTCCTGCGTGCTGAACAGCAGTACCACGCGGTAGTGTGCGGTGTCGATAAGCTCCGCTGCGCGCAACAGCGCCGCCACGCCGCAGCGGTCGTCAAGCGCGGGAGAAGTAATCCTGTCGCCCAGCAGCATTTGCGGCTGCGCGGCGAAGGTGAGGGTATCGCCGGGTTTGAGCCGGCGCATGACCTCCTCGGCGGGCAAGCCGAAGTCCACCCATGTCTTTGAAAGCGGCGTCGCCTTGTCCTCCTTGCCGTCGGTCAAATGCGGCGGCAGACAGCAAACCGTGCCCTTTAGGCCGTTTTCGTCTTGAAGCACGGCGTCCTGAAGCACGCGCGCGTCGACGCCGCCCACCTTGTCTATCTTTACGAAGCCCGATTCGTTTATATCGGTTATCATAAAGCCGATGCGGTCGAGGTGAGCGTCAAGCAAGATGGTTTTGGAGGCGTTTTCGTTTCCGAGCACCGCGTAAAGATTGCCGCAGTTATCGGTGCGGCAGGGCGCTTTAAGGTGCCGCTCCACCACATGATGCACCGCCGCCTCGCCGCCCGAAACGCCGTGGGCGGCACAGAGTTCAAATAATACGGATCTTAAATTCATATTCGCTTACTCCAATCCGTTTACTATGGATTTGAAGTGATTTCCTCTTTCCTCAAAATTCCTGTACAGCCCGAAGCTGGCGCTCGCGGGTGACAGCGAGACGATGTCGCCCTTCTGCGCGTGCTCAGTCGCGGCAGCTACCGCCTCCTCCATGTTTGAAACGTTGATTATGGTGATAGCGTCCGGATCGTAGTTATCGGCGCCCTTTACCGCCGCCTCTATCTTGGGCGCGGTGTCGCCGAGGAGGATGAGCGTCTTTACCTTGTTGTTGATGACGGGACCCAGCGGCTCATACGGGATGTGCTTGTCATAGCCGCCCGCGATGATGATGATTTTTTCGTCATAGAGCGACAGTGTGCCCAGCGCCGTTCTTGTGGGGCTGGAGGCGATGGAGTCATTGTAGTACCTGACCCCCTTGTATTCGCGCACAAATTCCGCGCGGTGAGCCACGCCGCCGAAGGTCTTGGCGACCTTTACTATGGTGTCCGCATCCACTATGCCCCACACCGCGGCGATGGCGGCAAGGTAGTTTTCCACATTGTGCATGCCGGGTATCTTGATGTCGCGGTAATCCATTATCTCGGTCACGTTGCCGTAGTCGCTGTAAACCAGCTTGGTGCCGTCGAGATACGCGCCGTTAAACAGCTTTTGCTTTACCGAAAACTTCGCCAGCCTGCCGCGCACGCTGTCCGAGAAGCCGTCGGCTATCTCGTTATCGAGGTTGAGCACCGCCTTGGAAAAGGCGTTTTGGTGCAGCACTATGTTCTTTTTGGAGTCGATATACTCCTGCATATCCTTGTGGATGTCGAGGTGGTTGGGCGCTAAATTGGTGACTACAGCTATGTCGGGGCTTTTGCGCATCGAAATAAGCTGGAAGCTCGACAGCTCCACCACCGCCCAGTCCTCGGGAGAAACGGTCTCTATCTCGGGCAGCAGGGGCTTGCCGATGTTGCCGCCGAGGTGGACTGTCTTGCCCGCAGCCTTGAGCATTTCGGATATGATGGTGGTTGTGGTGGTCTTGCCGTCCGAGCCGGTCACCGCTATGGTGTTGCAGCGGCAGAGGTCAAAGAACACCTCCATCTCGGAGGTAAGCACAGCGCCGTTTTCCCTCAGAGCTACAAGCTCCTCCTTGTAAAACGGCGTGCCAGGGCTGCGAAAGACTATGTCGGCACGGATGTTGCTTAGATAGTCGTCGCCGAGGATGAGCTGAGCGCCGTATTCCTTGGCGAGCACGCCGTTTTCACCCAGCGACTCAAGGTCCTTGCGGTCGCAGGCGAGCACCTTGGCGCCCTTTTCGGCAAACTGCTTTATCAGCGGCAGATTACTGGTGCCAATGCCGATAAAGGCGACAGTTTTTCCCTTGACTGAATCAAAAAAATCTTTGGTTGCGATATTCATATTATCCCTCTCATACAAGAAATTTACATACATAGTTATTATACTACTTTGAGGAAAAATTGCAACTGTCTTGCAATAATTATTCGGAAATGTTATAGTAATATTAATACGAAACAAAAACCTACACCGTGATAAAGAACGAAAACTATGCTGTATGATTTTATCGTTGCCGAAAAGGGCAACAAAAAGCCGATGTACCGCCAGATCTACCTCTCGGTGCGGCAGGCAATAGAAAACGGAACGCTGAAAAAGGGCAGCAAGCTGCCCTCGATAAGAAAGCTGAGCGCGGAGCGCGGCATATCAAAGACCACGGTAAGCAGCGCCTATGACCAGCTTTGCGCCGAGGGATATATACTCAACAAGCCGCAGAGCGGCTACTATGTTGCGGCGCAGTTTGACACCCGCCCCAAAGCCGCGGACAGCGTAGCCAAACAGAGCTCAGGCATGAGCTTTGCCCGCTATGATTTCAGCGGCAAAAGCATAGACGAGACCGTATTTGACCTTGCCGAATGGAAAAAATGCCTTAAGGACGTAGTCAGCCGCAACTACCTTTTGACCTCCTACGGCGATGTTCAGGGCGAGGAAGCGCTGAGGCAGGCTCTGCAAAAATACGCGCTGGGCACGCGGAACGTCAACGCGCAGTCAGACAACATAGTAGTGGGCGCGGGTACTCAGGCTATCCTCTACCTGCTCTGCTCACTTATGGGCTTCGGCAAGACCGTAGCCGTGGAGCGCGGCAGCTTTGTGCAGTCGGAGTTTATCTTTCAAAGCTTCAATTACACCGTCGTCTGCTTTGACTGCGACTCTCACGGCGTAAAAATCGATTCCTTACAGGAGCTGTCCCCCGACATCATCCTGATAAACCCAAACAGCATAGGCACACGCGGCGACAACATGCCCGTCACGCGGCGGCTTGAGCTGATAGACTGGGCGCAAAAAAATAACGCCCTCATTCTGGAGGACGACTACAACGGCGAGCTGCGCTACAGCACCCTGCCCATGCCCTGCGTTCAGCACTACGACACTGCCAACACCGTTTACATCGGCTCGTTTTCAAAGGTGCTGCTGCCGTCGGTGCGCCTGAGCTACACGGTGCTGCCGCCTAAGCTTATGAAAGCCTACAACCGCGTTAAGCGGCTGATGAACCAAACCGCCTCCAAAACCGAGCAGCTTGCGCTGGCGCGCTACATCGAGAGCGGCAAGATCGACGTCCACCTGCGAAAGGCGCGGCGCGTATATCTTGAAAAGAGCAAGGAAATGCTGAAAAGTCTGGCAAAATACCTGCCCAAAGCTCAGACCAGCTTTAACGAGACCTCGCTGTACCTCACGGTGAAGCTGCCCTATGACACGCAGCGTGAAGCCGTGGAGGCGGAGCTCACGGAAAAAAGCCTGCGCCTGATGACCTACACCCGCGACAAAACAGCCTACGCCCTGAGCTTTTCGGGCATAGCCTTAAAGGACATTGACGAAGGCGTGCGGCTGTTAGCCCAAACGCTCCGCGAATAACCCCCGTTACGCACCGCAAAACGCCGAGAGCGACTCATTAACGACTATTACTCAATACCATAAAAACACGGCAGCCGCAAATCTAATTGCGACTGCCGATTATCTTTTTAATGTGATACATCCCGCGCAGCGGCGCTTTTTCAGCAGGCGATTTCAGCGTCAAACAGCGCTAAATAGCTTTTTCCGCCTTCCTCATAGCGCGTAAAGGTGCCTCCTACCGTAACGGGCGTTCCCAAAGCGGGCGGCGACTTTTCAAAGCCTGCCTCGTCGCTGACATGGAACTCCAGCCCCTTCGCACAGCAGGCGGCGGCGTCCGAAACGACGCAGAAATAATAGGTCTTGCCCGAATCAGGGTCAACGCTTGAGTCGAGCGTACCGCTGGCTTTGACGGTCTTGCCCAGATATTCGTCGGGCGTGTTCATCATGTTGTAAACCGTGGAATACACCATGTTGCTGCCCAGCTTGGTCAGGTCTACCTCAGCGTCATAGTCGAGCGCGGGACCTTCGCGGGGCGTATCGGCTACGGTTTCGTTAGTCTGAGATTCCGCCAATATCTCGTTGATGGTCTTTCGGCTGCTCTGCACGGCGCGCATCTCGCCCTTCGCGGCGTTTCCGCAGCCGGAGAGCAGCGCAAGCGTCAGCAGCAGCGCAAGCAAACAGATACGTTTCATCTTTTAAATCCTCCCTTTACCGCACCTATCAGCGAGAACACCGCGAAAGCGGCTATGTTTACCGCTACGATAGTGGCTCCGACAGGCGTGCTGAACAGTATCGACGCCAAAATTCCCAGCGCCGCGCAGAACACGGACAGGCAGGCGGAGCAGATGGTGACCGCCTTGAAGCTTTTGAGCAGCCGCATAGCCGACAGAGCCGGAAAGATGATGAGCGCCGAGATCAGCAGCGAGCCGACCAGATTCATCGAAATAACGATGATGACCGCGATGATGACCGCAATAAGCAAATTGTAAACGATGGCCTTAGTGCCCGTAGCGGTGGAAAAGTCCTCGTCAAATGTGACGGAGAATATCTTGTTGTAGAAAAACAGGAACACCGCTACCACCACGATAGAAATGATGATGCAGAAATCTACCTCGCTGCGGCTGAGTGTAAGAATAGACAGCGAGCCGAACAGCGTTGAGCAGACGTCGCCCGAGATGTTCGCGGACTTGGGGAAAATGTCCAGATTCATAAGCAGGTAACCCACCGCCAGCGCTCCTACCGAGATCATAGCCACAGCCGCGTCGCCCTTTACCTTGGCGTTTTTGCCGGTCCTGAGCAGCAGCACGGCGCTGATTATCGTGATTGGCATGACTATAAGCATATCGTTTGAAGCGTCGATATAGGGCTGAAGCCCCGACACCAGCGCTCCCGCTATGGAGGACACTGCCATAGCGCCGAAGGCTACATGCGACAGTCCGTCGCCGATGAAGGAAAAGCGCTTCAGCACGAGCGTGACTCCCAGCAGCGAGGAGCACAGCGCCACCAGAACGCCCACTATAAGCGCGTAGCGCACCTGTGAGAATTGCAGGTAATACGCCAGAGTATCAAGCTTTTCCATAGCTGTCCCCCTCCCTTGCGCGCAGGCGCTCGGTATATTGCGCGGTGGTACCGAAGAATATCTTTTTCCCTATGTGAAGCACGTGGGTGGCGTAGTGCAGCGCCGCCTCTATATCGTGCGAGATCATCACAACGGTTATGCCGTGCTCCTTGTTCAGCGAGCCTATAAGCTGATACATCTCCTCGGTAACCTTGGGGTCAAGCCCCGCCACAGGCTCGTCCAGCAAAAGCATTTTTTGCGTGGCGCAAAGCGCGCGCGCCAACAGCACGCGCTGCTGCTGACCGCCCGAAAGCTCGCGGTAACAGCGCTTTTTCAAATGAGATATGCCCATAAGCTCCATGTTTTTTTCCGCCTGCCGTTTTTCTTCTCTGTTGTAAAACGGACGCAGGCCGCACTGTCCCTGAAAACCCGAGACCACTATCTCGCGCACCGAAGCGGGAAAATCCTTCTGTATCTCCGACTGCTGCGGCAGATAGCCTATCTCGCGGCGCGACAGCCCCTCGCCTGTTACGATGGAACCTCTCATGGGCTTGCGCAGCCCGAGGATGGTTTTCATAAGAGTGGTCTTGCCCGAGCCGTTTTCGCCGAGAATACACAGGTAATCTCCGCTGTTAACGGAAAAATCGACTCCGGAGAGTATCTCCTGTCCCTCATAGCCCAGGGTCAGGTCTTTACAAATCAATTGCGGCATCATAAAACCTCAAAACTGTTTCATATCATTACATATATTCAGCTCAACGCCTGACTTAGCACCTCAAGGTTGCGCTCCATTATCGAAAGGTAGGTGTCGTTTTCGCCTATACTCGACTGCATCGAATCAAGCGTCAGTATGGTGACGTCCTTGGTTTTGGCGGTATCAATTACGGCGTCTGCGATTTTTTTATCGGAGCTTTCGGTGACGATGAGCTTATTTAGCTTTAGCTCGTCGAGCTTGCCCGCCAGGAAAACCAGCGTTTGAAAGCTAGCCTCGCTCTCCGCCGAGCATCCGACGAACGCGGCGTAGTAGGTCAGGTCATAGTCGTCGGTGAGATAGCGGAACGGGAAACGGTCGGCAAAAATGAGGGTCTTGTTTTTCGCGGACTGACACGCGGCTGTGTAACGTGCGTCCAGCGCACTCAGCTTTTCGATGTAAGCCTCGGCGTTAGCCTTGTAGGCTTCCTTGTTTCCGCTGTCCGCCTCGCCGAGCTTTTCGGCGATGGTGCCGCAGAGCGCCGAGGCGTTTTTGAGCGAGAGCCAAATGTGCTCGTCATACTCGGGAGCGCCGTCCTCCTCTTCTTCCTCGCCCTGCATGCCTTCCACCAGCTCCTCTACCTTGGCGGCGTTGCCCAGCTCCTGCATAAGGTCAACGGCGATCATGCTTTTATTCTTTTTGTCCCTGAGCACGTCGTCCACCCATGAGTCGGAGATACCGCCCACATAGATAAACACGTCGCAGGAGGAGATCTCTACGATGTCCCCGACGGTGGGCTGAAAGCTGTGAAGATCCACGCCCTTGTCCATCAGCAGCGACAGCTCGACATTGTCGTTGTCGCCTATTATGTTTTGCGCCCACTGATAAACGGGATAGATGGTTGCGATCACCTTGAGCTTGCCGTTCTTTTTTATTCCGCTGCAGCCCGAGAGCATCGCCATTACCGCAGCCGCGCACAGCACGGCGCAAACCAGCCTTTTTATATGTTTTATCATTTTTCCCTGCACTCCTTACACACGCCGTAAAGCACTGTGTTTGCCTTGTCTATGGCAAATTCATCGCTTTGGGCAAGGTTTTGAATCAGCATCTCGGCGCCCGCGTTGTTCATGTGGTAGGTCTTGCCGCATTTTTCACAGGAGAGATGCAGACATTCTCTGCAGTGCTCGCCCTCGGTGTACTGATAAAAAACCTCGCGGCTGCCGCTGCAGTTGACCCGCCTTACCTTTCCCTCCTTTTCAAGGTCGGCAAGGTTGCGGTAAACCGCGCTGATGCTTATGCCCTCACCGCCCAGCTCCGCCTCCATCTGCCGCGCGGACAGCTTTTCATCAGCGTGACGTGAAAGGTAAGAAAGCAGCGCCTTTCGCTGCTTGGTTATGTATTTCGGCAAAGCGCGCACCTCCAATTTGCGATTCATTCGCATATTATTATAGCAAGGCGCCACCCCTTTGTCAAGCAATTTGCGAATAATTCGCATTTTCGCCCGCTATACCGCTTAACATATCGGCATAAGCCTGTGAGAAGGCAGCGGGAAATAAGACATATAACACAAAAAAGCCCTATAAATCTTGTAAGGATGTTTTATTGCGCAAACTGCGCCGTTATGCTATAATAATCGAGTATCTGTACCTAAGGAGGGCAAATCCATGTGGGAACAATTTTTAAAGGAAGTTGAAAGCGTAAACAGCTTTGTCAACAGCCTGGTTTGGGGCATGCCTGTAGTCATACTTATTTTGGGGACCGGAATACTGCTGACGGTACGCACAAATTTTTTGCAGGTCCGCCACTTCGGCGAATCGCTTAACACCACCATCATCCCCGCTTTAAAAAGCCTGGGCAGAAGGAAAAGCAAGGACACCCGACTGAAATCGGTATCGCAGTTTGAAGCGTTTTCCACCGCGATTTCGGGAACAGTAGGCACCGGCAATATAATCGGAGTTATCTCAGCAATACTGACCGGCGGACCCGGCGCGGTGTTCTGGATGTGGATCTCCGCCTTTTTCGGAATGGTGACCAACTACTCCGAAAACGTGCTGGGACTGTATTTCCGCAGACGCGACAAAAAGGGCAACCTGTCGGGCGGCTCATTTTACTATATCGCAAACGGTCTGAAGTGGAAATGGCTAGCCTACTTTTCGGCGATATTCTGCGTTTTTGCCGCAATAGGCATGAGCGGCGTGCAGACCAACAAGATCTCCGGCACGCTGACGCACGTTTCGTCCGCTTACCTTAACACTCCCGAGACCACCGCGGCAAGACTGGTAGTGGGCATCGCGGTCGCGGCTGTTTCCGCCGTGATAATCATAGGCGGCATCCAGCGCATAGGCAAGGTGACCTCGATGCTGGTGCCCTTTATGTCGCTGCTGTTCATCATTTTGGCGCTTATAGCCATCGGCAGTCACTTTACGGCTATTCCCGCAGCCTTCGCGCTGATTTTCGGCAAGGCGTTCAACTTTCAGGCGGCAGGCGGCGGCGTTCTGGGCTACACCTTCACTCAGGTGATAACCAAGGGCATGGCGCGCGGCGTATTTTCAAACGAGGCGGGACTTGGCTCATCGGTCATCGCCCACTCCGCTTCCGAAACCAGAGAGCCGGTTAAGCAGGGACTTTGGGGCGTGTTTGAGGTATTTTTCGACACCTTCATCATCTGCACCCTGACCGCGCTGACCTTCCTTACCACCTTTGATTTGAACAACTTTAACGGCAAGGAGGAGGACGCGCACTGGTCGATGGCGATGTTCTCCCAAAACTTCGGCGATTTCGGCACCATTTCATTCTCAATTATACTGCCGCTGTTCGCCTTCACCACCATCATCGCCTGGTCATACTACGGCGAAAAGGCTATCGAGTTCTGCTTCGGCTTTGCGGGCGAACGCGCGAAAAGCATAATAACCACCGTGTTCAAGATCGTATACATCGTGCTGATAGCTGTGTCTACCACCATCCAAAGCGACCTTATCTGGGCTATCGACGACACCTTCAACGGGCTGATGGCTATACCCAACCTGATTTGTCTGGTAGCTCTCAGCGGTCTGGTGGCACGGATCACGAAGAACTACTTTGACCGCAAACGCGGCAAAAAGCTTGAGCCAATGCTGTCCGCGTATCCTGATATGAACGAGGAATTCAAGCGCGACCTTATGTCCGATGACTCTGAAATGCACTGACCGCCTGAGTCGCGCGGCAATATATAAAAGCTTTTGCCCCGATACGGGCATATAATAAAACGCCGCCGGACGGGGATAATCCCGCTCGGCGGCTGAGTTTTTATCGGCTGTTAACAGAGTCTGATTTGACCTTGTCGTTAAACGCCCGTATCTTATTCTTCATAGCAAAGTACTGACCTAACCAGATGAAGAAATATATAAAGAAGAAGATGGCGATATAGCCCGCGATACCCCAAAAGCTATGCGGCATCCAGTACATAAAATAAGCTATCGGGAACGCCGATACAGATATTACAAGGCAGTGGACGATTGTTTGTTTCAAAAGGCTCCAGCTTTCCATTTCCCAAACAGCCGAAGCTCCGCCGAACGCGGCTCCGTATATCAAGGAGCAAACTGTCTGAAGGATGACGGCGTTAAGCTCGTTGCCGCAAAAGACAGTAAGCTGCGGTACAACGGGATAATACTCTCCCCTGTTGATGATTATGGAAATGACAAGCGTGATGATAAAGCTGATACTGAAACCGATGGGCGCGCCGATAAGACAGCGCAGGAACACTTTCTTTTTCATAGTTGACCTCCTACAAACCTAAAACCTGTTTGATTTTTGACACGTAACGTCTTGAAACATATGTTGCCGTACCGTCGGACAAGGTGACGCAGATCGTACCTGATAAGCTCAGGTCGAAGTTGCGCACCTTTTTCAGATTGATGATCTCAGAATTGGAGATGCGTACAAAGCTGTGCTTTATAAGCTGTTCCTCAAGCTCGTACAGTCTTTGTCTTAGGACGTATTCTTTCTTATTCACCGAGGCAAAGGTCTTGCCGCCCTCCGCATAAATACGGATAATGTCCTCGGGCGATAATATCTCTGCCAGATCGTTGTAAAAGCCCGTGAGCACCTCAGGCGTTTTTGATGAAAGCGCATTGAGAATATCGTTGATCTCATCATTCACCTTATCGGTAATGATTATCACCTTAGGCTCAATACAGCTGTCGTCGATTTTGATTTCTACCTGCATCGTGATTTCCTCCTTTGCTGACAACAGTATATCACACGAAAAAACCAAATTCCAGCGTTTTTCGATAGTCGGTCGGTTTTTGAAGATAAGTGGTAATTATTCTAAACACACATCACGTTTTTGCTGTTTTGACCGTCGCGGTCGAGCTAAAAAAACGCCGCCGGACGGGGATAATCCCGCTCGGCGGTGTTGCCATCTTATACTATCTTTCATACCAATAGCGGCAAATCTCTCTTTGCTCGCCCTGGTAATTGTCAATGCCCTTGAACTCCAAAGCAAAGCCGCTTTTTTCCATTACCCTTTGCGAAGCGATGTTTTCTGCAAGGCAGATACCCGCCATTTTTTCAAGCCCTAACTTTTTCATCGCAACAGGAAGAAACGCCTTAACTGCTTCTGTGGCGTAGCCGTGTTTTGTATAGCGCGCGCCGATATGAAAACCGATTTCCCATACACCGTCGTCAATCGGAATCGCCTGCACATAACCTATGTTGGTTTTGTCCTTCAGCAGTACGGGATACACGAACGGTCCCTCGCAGCCGCCGTACCGCGACATAAGGAAGTCGATCGTCTCAGCCGCGTCCTCAACGGTTTCAAAAACCTCGTCGGGAACAAATCGGCGGTTATCCTCGTCAAGCGAGTTTTCGTGGACCGCCTGCGCCATATCCGGCGTAAATTCCGTAATCATCAATCTTTCGGTTAGTAATTCAAACATAATGCTATCCTTTCATTTAATAGTGTACATAAATTCTTGACGGCTCGGGATCACTGCCTTGAACCATACAATAAAACTCCCAGCCGTACCGCTCATAAAAGCCGATGTGGTCGGTTATAAGATATATCGGGGTGATTTTCTTTGACCGCATATCCTCTACCGCAAAATCCAACAGCCTTCCTGCTATCCCCTGCTTGCGGTATTCGTCTTCCGTATAGACGGCGCAGACGTTCGGGAACAGATCCTTTCTCTCGTGAAAATCATTTTGGATGACTCCCAAACCGCCGACGATCTTATCTTTGTCAAGGCATAAATACCAGCCGTATTCGGTATTACCGCTGAGGTAATCCTCCATACATTCTAGATACGCCTCCTTGGGTACTCCCCATTTTTCGTGAAACCACATGGCGGCTGATTCCTTTATTTCCGGACGCTGACGAAGCGTGATGTATTTATATTTATCCATTTTAAGCACCCTTTCGATTTACTGATCCCATGATAACATAGATCACGGAAAAAATCCACCTTAAAAATATTTATAAGAAAAAATGAGCCTGCGCTAAGCAGACTCACTTATTCTCATTTCACGTATAATGCGCTGAATGGATTTATCGGAAAGGTAATACCGACTTGCCAATACCGAAACCTTTTCGCCGTCAAGGTATTCCCGATAAATCAATGTATTTCGTCGGCGCAGCTCTTTTTTTGCGCCTGTTTTCGCTCCCCAATCGACGCGGGAGCCGTCCTTTTTGGGAATATATATATTTTCCCCATCTATGTATTGCTGAATTATTTTTATAATATTCTGCGGCAGCACATCGTCTGCCTTGATATAGCTCATTGTTGCCTCCTGAAAGTTGTAATGCTTTAGGGTAAGCAATGGCTATTTATATATTTAAACGATACCGAATAGCCAATGCTTATTCGGCGATAACATATCTTTTCAAAACACAGCCCTCCTGTCTGTCGTATTATAGCGTATTCTTTTCGTTTTGTCAATTTTAAGAATAACGCTGTCAAAGAAAGCTCTTCGGTTAAAGCTTTTGCCATTCGCTACGTCTTGCCCATTTCAATATGCGCTTTTATTATCAGCAGTGTATTGTATTCCCGCTGATTCCACGCAAGCTCGCCGACTTTATCGAGCATAGCACGGTTTTTAGCTATCGCTTCGTCGAGGGTATATGCCTTGAAACGCATACCATAGCTCTTTTCGTTATCACTGTATTCCGTTTCTCCGCACTCGTCAGCCACTTCACAAAAATACAGTCTGCTGAACTGGTGAAATATTCTGTCCTCATTGATGCCTTTTCGCTTTTCTTCAATGTATCCGAAAGGTCTGATCGTTTCAGGTATCACAATACAGCCCGTTTCCTCCCTGATCTCACGAATCAGAGTATCGGCATCGCACTCGCCCGCTTCCCGACCGCCTCCGGGCAGCTTGACCTCGCCCTTGTTATCCTCGATCAGAAGCAGCTTGTCCCCGACAAAGATAATACCGCGCACGGCTGTCCTTACAAGCTCATCCATATCTTCATCATAGTTTTTCGCGTCTAATAACAACAGTTGTTTCATTTCATCTGCCACTCTGCCGACTTCGGTCAATGTTTCCGCTCGGATTCCCGTTTCTTCAAACAGCTCTCTCACGGCGCACTGCAACGGCGATTCTCCGTCTGTATGACGCACGATGATATTAAAGTCCTTATCGTAAGCGTCCCCAAGCTCCATTTTGTTCTCCTATTTTAAATTGTTATCAATATAATCCATATACGGTTTGCGGTTATACACGCTGTCTAGGTTGTTTTTGTACTACTCAAATTCTTCTTTCAAACCCTGTTCGAGAGGAACGGTATCAGGCATCAGCTCGCTTTGTCTGCTGACGTCGAGCACATATTCATAATCGTAGAAGCAGAAGTAATCTCTCTGCGGAACATCTTTGCTTACGCTGACTAGCTCGGCGGTTTTGCATGCTGCCTTATAGCACAACTCCACCCATTCCTTAACGGTCACAATATCCTTATTGCCGACATTGAAAATGTGATTATCGGGGTGCTTGTCTGTCAGGATTTCGACAAAACGGCAAAGGTCGGATACATTGAAAAATTGCAGCTTCATATTGCTGTTTTGCGGAAGATAAAACGGTCTGTCCTGCATAGCGCAGTCAAACGGAAACGCTTCACGGTAGAGATTTTCGTATACGCCGTAGAAATACGGAGGGCGGAGAATATAGGCGTCTGGTACGTTCGCCTGCAAGTATCGCTCCGCTTCCAGCTTGTTCATTCCGTAATCGCCCCAAACGGAATTGTAACCGCAGGGCTGTTTCTCGGTGAACGGTTGAGGATTCGTTTCGGGATAGACGGCGCTGGAGCTGATGAAAATGTAATCGTTAAAGCTAACACCTGAATTGAGCAGCGTTTTGATTTGTTCTTCCGTATAGGCGGTGATGTCGAGGATCAGATCAAAGTGCCAGCCGTTGAGCCTGTCGCCTAAAGCCGTCCTGTCGCAGTTGACATGCGTAACACCGTTGACCTGCGCCCTGCTGCCGCGGTTGATAACGGTAACCTCATTGCCTTTCGCAACAAAAAATTCCGCCGCATATTTGCTGACAAATGTCGTTCCGCCCGTAATAAGAATTTTCATAGCCGCTCCTTTCAACATAAAACCGTTTTACTTACATAATAATTCTACCACAAAACTGAAAATATGACAACAGAAAAGCCACCAAGCAGAAATTGTCCCACTTGGCGGCTGCTATTATAATTCTGAATTAGAATTTTACTCCCACTCGCTCCCTGCAAAATAATCTTAACAGTATTTGTTTAAGGAATTTAGCACGGAGTATTTCTATTATTTGTATTGCAAGTAAAATATGGGCTATCAAAAATTCTGTTGCCATTTAGTTGCCACGATACAAGATTATTATAACAAAAACGATCTTTAAAATCAACACTTTAAAGCGATGAATTAATTGAGTTTTTTGAGCTTGATAATAGATCGAAAAAGTGTCACGCTTTTGGGCTTCAAAACGCAGTGTTTATGCGCCCTTTGAAAAGCTAAATCGGTTAGGTAGGGTTTTTATATTACTTTGTGAGTTAGAGTGTTGACTTATTATTAGGCATAGTCTGAGCCTTCTTTCTCAGACTTAATTCTACCACTGATTTCTTCTAGACTTAATTACAATGTGGAATTTACTTTAAGATTTTACTTTTGGCAAAAAATAGATAAAAACTTGGATTGTGTATTGAAATATTCGTTTGTATTATGCTATAATTTAAATATATAGCGTGAAAGGAATGATTAAAATGAGACTGACAATAAATGATTTGATAGATGAAGCAGCGGCTTTTAGCGAATGGTTTTCAACACTCAACCATATAGAACTAATAGGAGTTACCGATGGCAAGGCGGTTGGTACATATGTTGAACACGCTTTTCAAGACTATCTTAATAAAAGATATGAAATGTCTGTTGGCAGCTCAGCTCTCGGAATTGATCTTCCATCAGTGAACACTGATATAAAAACTACAAGCATTGTTCAGCCGCAAAGTAGTTGTCCGTTTAAATCTGCAAGACAGAAAATATTCGGATTAGGTTATAATCTGCTTGTTTTTGTTTATCACAAAAAAGATACTGTGAGTAAGTGCCGTTTATTCATGACGCATTGTACTTTTATAGAGGCAGATAGAACGGCTGATTATACGCTTACTCGATTAATCCGTCAAAGTCTTGATATAGGAGCTAACAAAGAAGATATAATAGCTTTACTGACTGATAAAAACGTACCTGGTGATGAAATCACCTATAATGATCTCGCCGATGAGATATTTGCCAATCCCCCAGAACAGGGCTACCTTACTATCAGTAATGCTCTACAATGGAGATTACAATACAAGAGAGTTATTTCTCTTGATAATCAGATTCAAGGAGTTGTAAATTTTGTCTGGTAATAAAAAAGAGTTTGGCGATTACCAAACTCCTATTGAGTTTTGTGACAGAGTATGTTCATATCTTGATGAGCAGGGCTTAAGCAGAAATATTGAAGCGATTTTTGAGCCAACTTGTGGACTTGGTAATTTTTTAGTTTCTGCTGCCGAGAGATTTCATATTCCTGCGATAGGTATAGACATAAATAACTCTTACATTAAGACAGCACATGAAAGACTTCCATCAGGTAAGTTTTTAAACGATAATATATTTGATATCTCTGTTTCAGATATATGCAGGTATAGAAATGTGCTTGTAATTGGGAACCCTCCATGGGCAACGAATTCTGATCTTGACTACAATTTACCGCACAAAACCAATTTTAAAAAACTCAAAGGAATAGATGCATTGACAGGCTATTCTAACTTTGATATATGCGAATATGTGATATTGCAAATGCTCAATGAATTTAAAGGCACTGATAGTGTAATATGCATGCTTTGCAAAACCTCAGTTGCAAGAAATGTTATTTTAGAGATAGATAGAAATTCCATTCCCTGCAATATTATTGAAATGCTTAATTTCAATAGCCGAAAGGTATTTGGCGTATCTGCGGCTGCGTGTGTCTTAATTATACAGTTGTCTTCTACTTATGATTCTGCGATTTCTTGTCATGTAAAAGACTTTGATTCATTAGAAACAATAGATACTCTTACTATCAATAATCACCACTTTGTCTCTTCCGACACAAATATCCAAGATTTTGAGGGAACTTGTCAGATGACTTGGAGAAGCGGTGTAAAACACGACTGCGGAAAGGTTATGGAGTTAGAACTGGTAAACGGGAACTATGTCAACAAGTATAAGGAAGTCGTTGATGTAGAAGGCGATCTTGTCTTTCCGTTGGTCAAGTCAAGTCTTTTCAAGTCTCCTATTATCAGGGATTTTAAAAAATTTGTTATTGTAACACAACAGAAAGCGAAACAAGACACAAGCTATATCGAGCAGAAATATCCGCACTTATGGTCATATTTGAGTAGTCATAATGAAGATTTCAGCAATAGGAAAAGCATCATATACAAAAAATCCGGATCGTTTTCTATGTTTGGCGTGGGCGAATATAGCTTTGCGCCTTATAAAGTTGGTGTATCCGGTTTCTATAAGAAACCGCTTTTTAGCCTTTTAACTGCAGATAAGCCTGTTATGACTGATGATACATCATATTTTCTTTCTTTCGACAACTATGATGATGCTTATACTGTGATGTTGCTGTTGAATAGCCAGCCTGTTCAGGATTATCTAACGTCGATTGCCTTTTTAGACAGTAAGAGACCGTACACAGTTAAGTTGCTTTCTCGTGTGGATTTAAAAAAATGCATTTCATATGTTTCTGTAAATCAACTCATACATACAGAAAGCATTCTGAAATTACCTTCTTTATTAACTCAAGAAATGTATTCCAGATTTAAGGCGAAGATATGCTAAGATTCCTTCAAATTATTGGTTCTTCACGGATTATTGTGGGATAGCGAACGAACAGAAGGAATAGAGAGATAACGAATCAATGTGAAGAAAAAGTCATCGTCCCTGTAACCATAG
>CADBHB010000011.1 GCA_902794395.1 uncultured Ruminococcus sp. | reverse complement strand
AAAAAATAGACAATCTTTGCGGTCTATTTTCCGCAATACTTCGTTGTCGTCCTTGCAAGGCGCCAGCCTTGCGGCGTCCTTCGCCTCGTCTTGCGAAAAGTATCCTTGCAAATCTTTGTCCACTTTTTATCTGAGATTAGTATGAAAAGCAGAGCGGACGGTTTCAAATTAACGAACGGCGACGAAAACCAAAAACCAAAAACTAAGGGACGACCGTCGGTCGCCCCTCTTGTGCGCGGCTTTAGCTTTCCGCCTCACCATCATATTCCAAAATGTCTCCCGGCTGGCAGTGCAGCGCTTCGCACAGGGCTATCAAGGTGGAAAAGCGGATGGCGCTTACTCTGCCGTTTTTTAGCTTGCTGAGGTTGACGTTGGAAACGCCCACCTGTTCGCTCAGCTCGTTTAGCCCGATCTTTCGGTCAGCCATCACACGGTCAAGTCTTACGATTATTTGTCCCATACGCGCCTCACACCGTTTCGTCATACTGCTTTTGCAGCTGCGCGCCGTATTTGAAGATAGCGGTCAGAATAAAGATGACCAGCACAAAGGCGGCGGAGATAAGATTTGTGTTGCCGAAGGAGAAGCTGTCGGTGAACATTCCGCCCAGTATGCCGCTCGCGATGGAGGACACCGCCACGGTGGGGATGAGTGCGATGGCGAAGGCGCGCATTTTTTTGATGACATCATCGGCAAAGGGGGTGTCGCAGGTCATAAATGCCTTCATCAGCGCCTTGAAGAAGTACAGCGCGACAATCAGAGCCGCCACCTTAACCATGCCGATGACCAGCAGCTTGATGGCGTCCGTCAGGTTGAAGTGCATAATGCCGCTTTCCGCGTTCAGATTGACCACGCCGTTTTCAATGTGGGTCTGTACGTTTTTTGCGTCGAAATCCGCGATCTTGATGTTGGTGTTGCCCGCCTTAACGGCGACGTCGCCGTCGTCCAAGCCGAAGTAGTCGGCGTCTATTTTCACGTCAGCCTTGCCCTGAACGTCCGCGCTGACGGTCTCCTTGGGGATGAACGCCACTGCCACCGTGCCTATCAGCATGGCGCCCTCCGCAATAAGCAGCAAAACGATTATGACTGAGCTGATGATTTTTCCGACCTTGCCGAATATATTGATTTTTCTTTTGATACTGTTGTTTTCCATAATAGCCTCCTGAAACTTAAAAATTAATTAATTAACGTTTAGCGTTAAGTCTATTATAGCACAAATAAATCGTTTGTCAATAGGTATTTTACGAAAAACGTTAATTTTTTTATAAAATTCAAGAAAGAATAGGGGAGGTGGCTTTTTAGCGGACAGCAGACGCGCGAAAAAGTCTTCGCGCCTATATAATAGAAACCAAAGCTTAGGCAAAGCGGAAATCAGGTTTTTTCGGGAAAGAAAAAAGAGCTCAAATTCATGCCGAAAATCCAATTATTAGGCATTATCACCAAAAACGAGGTACAAACTTTGTATTGTACAAATAACCATAATTCTAAATCGGAAATATATTGAGAGCCGATTTTGATAAAATATAATTATCATATTATGTGAAACTATGAAATTTTATGACACAGGAGTGATAAGATGAAATTCAAAAAGTCGTTATCGTTGCTGCTTTCCGCGGTGATGGTCATGGGCTCAGCTACCTTCGTGGCAAACGCTGTCACGACAGAGAGCGAACCCGTAGGCTATTACAACCAGAGTTTCTTGGAATCCGAGGCAGGCACAGCGCAAAACACCAAAGATTTTGGCGCGACCTATTCCCAGGCATCCACTACCTGGAAAACATGGTCTCCTAAAGCTTCTGCCGTTAAGGTAAAGCTTTACAAAACCGGCTCCGACAACGAGACAGGCTCAGGCGTTCTCGGCGAGCACGCGATGACCAAGGACAGCTCAGGTATTTGGTCTGTCACACTCACCGGCGACTACAAGAACGTGTACTACACCTATCTTGTGACCGTCGACGGCAAAACAAACGAAACACAGGACGTTTACTCCAAGGCGACCGGCGTCAACGGCAACCGCTCAATGGTAGTTGACCTTGACTCCACCGACCCCGCCGGTTGGGAAAACGACCATCACGTATTCCAGAGCGATCCCACCGCTTCCGTCGTGTGGGAGGTTCATGTACGTGACTTCTCTATCGCCCAGAATTCCGGCGTAAGCGAGGAAAACAAGGGCAGATACCTCGCCTTTACCGAAGGCGGCACCACCCTCAACGGCAGCGCCGGCACCATGTCTACCTGCGTTGACTATCTTGTAGAAAAAGGCATCAACACCGTTCAGCTGCAGCCTGTATATGACTTCGGCTCCGTAAACGAGACGATGGCTTCTTCCTCCGCCAACCGCAACTGGGGTTATGACCCCGTCAACTACAACGTTCCCGAGGGTTCCTATTCCAGCAACCCCTACGACGGTAACGTAAGAATCACCGAGTTCAAGCAGATGGTTCAGGCTCTCCACGACAGAGGCATCACCGTTGTTATGGACGTTGTTTACAACCACACCTACCTCTCCGACGGCTCCTGCTTCAGCAAGACCGTTCCGGGCTACTACTACAGAATGACCTCCGCCGGCACCTATTCCAACGGCTCCGGCTGCGGCAACGAGACCGCTTCCGATAAGATCATGTATCGTAAGTACATGGTTGAGTCCTGCGCTTACTGGGCAAATGAGTATCACATCGACGGCTTCCGTTTCGACCTGATGGGTCTGCATGATGTCACCACCATGAACGCTATCCGCACTGAGCTCAACAAGATCCAGAACGGCAACAAGATCCTGATGTACGGCGAGCCTTGGACCGGCGGTTCCTCTCAGACCCCCAACTCCGCGGTACAGTCCAGAGTTACCTCTCTTGACAATGGCGTTGGTATGTTCAACGACACCTACCGCGACGCTCTGAAGGGCAGCACCGACGGCACCGACGGCAACTTCATCCAGGGCAGCGAGACCGACACCGGCAAGATAGTTACCGGTATCCAGGGCAAGAGCTTCGCCGCTAAGGCGCCCGCTCAGACCATCGCTTACGCTGACGCGCACGACAACCTCATCCTCTGGGATAAGCTGGCTGTTTCCAACGGCAAGTCCTACACCAGCACCGACAACGGCGTTCAGAACCAGGTTATCGGTACAATGACTCTGCTGCTCACCTCCAAGGGTATCCCCTTCATGACCGCAGGCTCCGAAATGGGCCGCACCAAGCAAGGCGATAAGAACAGCTACAAGTCCAGCGACGCCATCAACCAGATCGACTGGTCACGCGCCAACACCATGAACAGACTGCCCCAGTGGTACAAGACCATGGTTCAGCTGCGCAGCAACTTCACACCCATCAAGAGCAACACCTTTACTTCTCCCTCCTGGCCTTCCGCTATGGGTCACGTTGTAGCTTACACCTACAGCGGCGGCGCTTCCGGCGAGTGGAGCAAGGTTTGCGTGCTTTACAACAACGGCACTGAGGAGTATCCCATCGCGGGTCTCGGCGACAGCAACTGGAAAGTTATCGCCAACAGCGTTGCGGGCAGCTCCGTCTCTCAGACCGGCGCTAACATCAACGGTCTTACCAGCTACAGCGGCACTTCCATCAAGGTTCCCGCCAAGGGCACAATCGTTCTCGCAAGCGGAAACAAGACCATAAACGACAGCTACGGCACCCTTACCGTAAGACACGTCACCGAGAGCGGTCAGCTTCTGAGAACTCAGAACGCTAAGTATCGCGCAGGCAACACCTACCGCGCACTTCCCGACAACACCATCCTGTTCAGCCGCAGACTCGTCAACACCACCGGTACCACCACCGGCACCGTTGCGGCTAACGGCAACTACACTGTTGTATTCACCTACAGCGATCAGGCTGTCAAGGACGGCTATCTGACCGTTAAGTATGTTGATTCCAACAACCAGAACATCTCCGGTAAAGAGCAGACCAAGACCCACTACAAAGAGGGCGACAAGTACACCGTTACCGCTCCCGCTATCCAGGGTTACGAGCTCGACACCACCAAGTTCCCGCAGGGCACCATCGGTACCTTCGACGGCAACGACAAGACCATCGTCTTCACCTATAAGAAGCTTGCGGTCACCACCACAAAGGTCCACTATCAGGACAACACCAGCGCGAAGAACGTTTGGATGTACGCTTACACCGAGGACGGCGTTGAAGTCTTTGGCAAGTGGGACGACGTTCTGAAGAGCTCTCAGGCGAGAATGACCCTCACCAACGGTGAGTGGGTCGGCAACATCCCCTCGGGCAGCGCTTACGTTATCTTCCGCATCAGCGGCGGTAAGCAGGAACCCGGCATGGGCGAGTCCGGCTACCTCGTAGCAGGCGAAGCTTGGATCAAGAACAAGAGCGTTACCTACACCTCTACCGTTAAGACCAGCCACATCGACGTTAACACCGGCGAGAAGCTGAGCCCCGACGTAGTACAGACTGCTGACAAGGTCACCTCCTCCAGCACCTACACCACTTCGGTACTCGCGGGCAGAGACGACGCTATCGTTCCCGGCAACGCAAGCGGCACCTATACTCCCGGTATCATCAACGTTGTTTACCTCTACACCAACGGCGGTGAGAACCCCATTCCCACAAGCACCGAGCCCACCACTACCGAGCCCATTACCGATAATCCCAACGGTATCCTCATCGGCGATGTAAACCTCGACGCGGTTATCAATATCACTGACGCTACCGCTATCCAGGAGCACCTCGCAGAGATCAAGTGGCTCAAGGGCGACGGCCTTAAGGCTGCGGACTGCAACAACGACAACAGAGTTTCCATTAAGGACGTTACTCTCGTTCAGAAGTATCTTGCAGAGTACACCACCGAAATCGGCAACGTAGGCAGAATAATCTAGTTTGCGTTTCCTATCATAGCAACAACAAGGGTCGGCACATTGTGCCGACCCTTTTGCTTTATGCTTTGAAACAATAGGGGACAGCTCAACGGGAGCTGTCCCCTTTATCTAATACTATTTTCTGATAAAACGCTTTAAAACAGATGTCAGCGGAAAATTTTGCAGAGCAAGGCGGAGGACACAGGAATCCTGACGGCAAACACGGGACCCCACAGCGCCTTTTGGCGTTGTGGGGAGAGGAGGAGCCGCAACGCGCGCACGACAACGGTCACACTTGACCGTTGCGAGCAAGCACCGCGAGCGACGACGAGACAACCACACTCCGGTTCCATCGTAAGCGACTTCCGAGTAAGTGCAGTCATCTACCGTGACCTTGACTTTTTCCTGAAAGTGCTTAACGTCTGTTTTATCCAGAGAGCCCTTTTTGACCTCAAAGTGCAGGATGACATTATCGCCGACCTGCGACACTTTAGTGAGCTTCACCGTAGCGTCATTATATTTGATGTCCCGGTGGATGCCTGTACAGCTTCTCACCAAAAGCACCACGCCGACTATAACTGCTGCCGCGATGACCGCGATGACTATTTTTCCCGCGATCCGTCGCTTCTTTTCTTTTTTGATAATTATATCCTCTTTTTCGGGTGACCAGAGCTCGTTGGGGTCGTGTTTGCATTTAAAGCAGTATACCGACTCGTCGTCGAGCTTCTCGCCGCAGTTTATGCGGTACTTTGACATATTAAAACCTCCGTACAGCAGTATGGCACATCAGTAGGTCGAGGAAGGCGCGATGAAGATGTCCTTTTCGCTGACCTTATAATCGGGTGGACCGATGAACTGCACCTTAAAGCCGGTGATTTTATCGCCCGTCTCCGATTTGATCGTCTTTGTTTGATAGAGTTCGCAGCCCTTGACTTCGATGTTAGTTGCAAAACTTCTGATATATCCCTCTGCACTTTCCGTATTTCCCGATTTTTTTAGCTGTCCTTTTTTGACTTTGAAGGTCAGGGTCACGATTGTTTTCGGGACGGTTACCTTGTCCGCATCCTCATTTTCTTCATCAATCATTTCGAGGTGCTGCGAAAACTTCGTCAGCTTGACGGTAGCGCCGCCCACTTTAATATCGCGGTAGATGCTGTTGCAGCCTTTGACCGTAAAGATGATACCGAACGTGATCGCCGCTGCCAGCAGAACGCTGACCACGATCAGGATCACGCGGATGGTTTCCCTCTTTTGCGCATTTTTTCATCCTCCGCCGTCCATATTTCGTCAGGATTGTGCTTGCATTTAAAACAGAAGACAGATGTGTCATCGAGTACATCGCCACAGTTTTTGCAGATTTTTGACATAAATAACGCTCCTTTGCGGTTATTTAGTTTAATCAAAGCATATTTATCTCAGGACTGTAATCAAAAACCAGCAGCCGGATTTAGCAATATTGTACAAATGCCCTCCGCCAATAAAAAGCGACAAAAACAAAAACCTCCGCCTATCATAAGGATAAGCGGAGGTATGATTTATAATTTAAATCACGCTTTGTGTATCAAATTATTTCTCTGCGATAGCAGCCTGAGCGGCAGCCAGTCTGGCGATGGGCACACGGAAGGGTGAGCAGGAAACATAGTCCAGACCGATCTTGTGGCAGAACTCAACAGAGGAGGGATCGCCGCCGTGCTCGCCGCAGATACCAACGTGGAGGTTGGGGTTAACGGGCTTGCCGAGCTTGAGAGCCATCTCCATCAGCTTGCCTACGCCTGTCTGATCGAGCTTAGCGAAGGGATCGTTCTCGAAGATCTTAGCGTCATAGTAAGCGTTGAGGAACTTGCCGGCGTCGTCACGGCTGAAGCCGAACGCCATCTGGGTCAGGTCGTTGGTGCCGAAGCAGAAGAAGTCAGCCTCGGTAGCGATCTCGTCGGCTGTCAGAGCAGCTCTGGGGATCTCGATCATGGTACCTACTTCATACTCGAGGTCGATGCCTGCGGCAGCGATCTCAGCGTCAGCGGTTTCAACCACGAACTTCTTGACATACTTGAGCTCCTTAAGCTCGCAAACCAGCGGGATCATGATCTCGGGCTTAACGTTCCAATCGGGATGCTCTTTCTGTACTTCGATAGCGGCGCGGATAACAGCCTTGGTCTGCATCTTCGCGATCTCGGGATAAGTTACAGCAAGACGGCAGCCGCGGTGACCCATCATGGGGTTGAACTCGTGGAGGGAAGCGATGAGGGTCTTGATGTCCTCAACACTCTTGCCCTGAGCGTCAGCCAGCTTCTGGATGTCCTCTTCCTCGGTGGGAACGAACTCGTGAAGCGGCGGGTCAAGGAAGCGGATGGTTACGGGGCAGCCCTCGAGCGCCTCGTACAGAGCCTTGAAGTCGCCCTGCTGATAAGGCAGGATCTTGTCCAGAGCAGCTTCTCTCTCTTCAACGGTGTCAGCGCAGATCATCTCGCGGAACGCGGCGATTCTGTCTTCCTCGAAGAACATGTGCTCGGTACGGCAAAGACCGATACCCTCAGCGCCCAGCTCTCTTGCCTTCTTGGCGTCGGCGGGTGTGTCGGCGTTGGTTCTTACCTTAAGCTTTCTGGCAGCGTCTGCCCACTCCATGATTCTGCCGAACTCGCCTGCGATCTCAGCGTCCTTGGTAGCGATAGCGCCGTCGTAGATGTTACCGGTGGAACCGTCGATGGAGAGGTAGTCGCCCTCGTTAAATTCCTTGCCGCCGAGGGTGAACTTCTTGTTCGCCTCGTCCATAGCGATGTCGCCGCAGCCGGATACGCAGCAGGTACCCATACCGCGCGCAACAACGGCAGCGTGAGAGGTCATACCGCCGCGGACAGTCAGGATACCCTGAGAAGCCTTCATGCCGGTGATGTCCTCGGGAGAGGTCTCCAGACGAACCAGAACGACCTTCTCGCCTCTGGCGTTCCAAGCCTCAGCGTCCTCAGCGGTGAAGACGATCTTACCGCAGGCAGCGCCGGGGGAAGCGCCCAGACCCTTGCCGATGGGAGTCGCAGCCTTAAGAGCAGCGGTATCGAACTGGGGATGGAGCAGGGTGTCGAGGTTTCTGGGGTCGATCATCGCAACAGCCTCTTCCTGAGTTCTCATGCCCTCGTCAACGAGGTCACAAGCGATCTTCAGAGCAGCCTGAGCGGTTCTCTTACCGTTTCTGGTCTGCAGCATGTAAAGCTTGCCGTGCTCAACGGTGAACTCCATATCCTGCATATCTCTGTAGTGGGTTTCGAGGGTAGCGCAAACGTCCTTGAACTGCGCGAACGCCTCGGGGAATTTCTCAGCCATCTGAGCGATGGGCATGGGAGTGCGGACGCCTGCAACAACGTCTTCGCCCTGAGCGTTGGTCAAAAACTCACCCATCAGCTTTTTCTCGCCGGTAGCGGGGTCACGGGTGAACGCAACGCCGGTACCGCAATCGTCGCCCATGTTACCGAATGCCATGGACTGAACGTTAACGGCAGTACCCCAGGAATAGGGGATGTCGTTGTCGCGGCGATAAACATTCGCGCGGGGGTTGTCCCAGGAACGGAACACCGCCATAACGGCGCCCATCAGCTGCTCCTTGGGATCGTCGGGGAAGTCCGCACCGATCTTCGCCTTGTACTCTGCCTTGAACTGGGCAGCGAGCTCCTTGAGGTCGTCAGCGTCAAGCTCTACGTCCTGAGTAACGCCCTTCTTAGCCTTCATCTCGTCGATGAGCTCTTCAAAATATTTCTTACCGACTTCCATAACGACGTCGGAATACATCTGGATGAATCTTCTGTAGCAGTCCCAAGCCCAGCGGGGATTGCCGCTCATCTCAGCGATGGTGTTGACAACAGTTTCATTCAGACCGAGGTTAAGGATAGTATCCATCATACCGGGCATAGAAGCGCGGGCACCGGAGCGAACAGAAACAAGCAGGGGGTTCTTCTCGTCACCGAACTTCTTGCCGGTGATCTCTTCCATCTTTACGATGTACTCGTTGATCTGACCCTGGATCTCGTCATTGATTTTTCTGCCGTCCTCGTAGTACTGAGTACAAGCTTCTGTGGTAATTGTGAAGCCCTGGGGTACGGGAAGTCCCATGCTGGTCATTTCAGCAAGGTTAGCGCCCTTACCGCCGAGGAGCTCACGCATGTTTGCGTTACCTTCCGAGAAAAGGTAAACCCATTTTCTTGCCATAGTGGTAGTCCTCCTATAAAAAAGTTTTATGTGGCTGTGGCAAAAATCACACTTGTAATATTCTGCCAGCATATTGTAGCCTAACAGATATTATACCAAAGTTTGGCGAAAATAGCTACCTATTTTGCAAAATTTTTTCTTATAAAAAACACAGGCAAATTTTATTAATATTGTATAAATCGTTTAATTTGAGCAGAAACGCCGTTTTTTTGTAAATTTCACTTGAATTTTGGATTTTTTGTGCGATAATAGTAATATAGGATAAAGCGCTTAAAAACGGCTTTTTATCCCGATTTTTCTATCAAAAAACATTAGAAACCCGAGGTTTTATATGAGTAACTGCGCTATTATTTTGGCGGGCGGCGAAGGCAAGCGGATGAAGTCCGACAAGCCCAAGCCCATGTCTTTAGTGCTCGGAAAGCCCATGCTGCAGTGGGTGATCTCCGCCCTCAGGCAGGCGGGCGTAGACGACATTTGCGTTGTCAAGGGCTATCACAAGGAGTACATCGAGGAATATTTGGAAACGCTTGATTTCCCCGTGGAGAGCGTTTATCAGAGCGAGCGTTTGGGCACGGGCCACGCGGTGATGATGGCAAAGGACTTTTTGCAGCGTCACGACGGCAACGTGGTCATCCTCAACGGCGACGCGCCCTTTATGACGGCGCAGACAATAGGGGACTCGCTGAAGCAGCACACCGATACCGGCTGCGCGGCTACCATTATCTCGGCGGAGCTTGACGACGCCTCCGGCTACGGCAGGATAGTCCGCGACGAAAACGGCAACCTCAGGGCTATCGTCGAGCACAAGGACGCCGACGAGGAGACCCTTAAGATACGCGAGGTAAATTCGGGCGGCTACTGGTTTGACTGCCAAAAGCTGCTCAGCGTGTTGTACAAGATAAAGAGCGACAACGCCGCAGGCGAGTATTATCTGCCCGACGCGATAAAGCTTTTGCTCAGCGAGGGCGACACCGTGGGCGCGTTCACAGCCGAGTGCAGCGACGCGGTGCTGGGCGCCAACGACCCCGAGCAGCTCGAGGAGCTCAACCAAATCGCCAAGGCGAAGGGCTACACCTGCTGAGATCGGGGACCTGACAAACAGAAAGTTGAAAGTATTATAAATACAGAGATACTGAAAAGGAGAGAAACCATGAATTTTCACGGAAAAGACATCAAAATCTTCTCAGGCAACTCAAATGTAGACGTTGCGCAGGGAATTGCCGGCTGTCTTGGCTTACAGCTCGGCAAAAGCGACTGCACTCACTTCTCAGACGGTGAGATCGCCGTTTCGCTGCACGAGTCCGTGCGCGGCAGCGATTGCTTCATCGTCCAGTCCACCTGCACTCCCGTCAACGACAATCTGATGGAAATGCTCATTATGATCGACGCAATGAAGAGAGCCTCCGCCGCGCGCATCACTGCGGTAATGCCCTACTTCGGCTATGCCCGTCAGGACAGAAAAGCCAAGGCGAGAGATCCGATCTCGGCAAAGCTTTGCGCCGACATCATCACCACGGCGGGCGCCGACCGCGTGCTGACCATGGACCTGCACGCTAACCAGATCCAGGGCTTTTTCAATATCCCCGTTGACCATCTGCACGGCGCGGGCATCCTTGCCAACCATATGAAGGAGAAGATCGGCGGCAACTTTGACGACTTTATCGTGGTTTCCCCCGACCTCGGCTCCGTTACCCGTTCCAGAAACTTCGCATCAAAGATCGGCACGGGTCTTGCCATCATCGACAAGCGCAGACCCAAGGCTAACGTCTGCGAGGTAATGAACATCATCGGCGACGCCAAGGGCAAAAAGGTCATCCTTGTGGACGATATGATCGATACCGCCGGCACCCTCTGCAACGCGGCGAACGCCATAGTGGAAAAGGGCGGCGCCACCGAGGTATACGCCTGCGCGACCCACGCGGTGCTCTCGGGTCCCGCGGTAGAGCGCATCAAGAACAGCGCTATCAAGGAGGTCATCCTGCTCGACACCATCCCCGTTCCCGAGGAGAAGATGATCGACAAATTCACCATCCTGCCCACCGCGCCCATCTTCGCGGAGGCTATCGCGCGTATCTACAACGACAAGCCCTTCACCGCGGCGTTCAGCTGATTTCGACAGGGCAAAAATGATATAATGCTTACACAGGCGGACTTGCAAAAGTCCGCCCTGTCTGCGTATATATGTTTTACAGGACAGACATATCCGCGCCGTGATACAAAGGCTCGCGCCTGCGGCGCGTGAACAGGAGAATACGATGTTTGGAAAAAAGAATTACGGCGGCGGTGTGGAATACCTTATCGTCGGCTTGGGCAACCCCGACCGCAGGTACGAAAACACCCGCCACAACTGCGGCTGGCTGGCTATTGACCACATCGCCTCAAAGCTGGGTGCCAAGGTCAACCGTATAAAATACAAGAGCTATGTGGGCGAGTGTACCGTGGGCGGCAGGCGCGCTCTGCTTATGAAGCCCACCACCTATATGAACAACAGCGGCATGGCGGTGGTGGAGGCGATGGCGTTTTACAAGCTAAAACCCGAAAACGTTATCGTTATCTTTGACGATGTTTCGCTCGATGTAGGCAAAATGCGCATCCGCCAAAAGGGCAGCGACGGCGGTCAAAAGGGCATGCGCAGCATCATTTATCTCAGCGGCAGCGACGCCTTTCCGCGCATAAAGATCGGCATCGGCTCAAAGCCCGGTCCCGAATGGGACTTGGCGGACTGGGTGCTGTCCCGCTTTACCGACAGCGAGCGAAAGACGCTGGAGCAGATGTTTGACAACGCGCTTGAGGCGGTGGAGCTGATGGTAGACGGCAAAATCGACCGCGCGATGAACAGGTTTAATTGAGAGTTGAGAGTTGAGTGAATACGGTCACAAAATCATCCTATCTAACCGAAGTGTTTGGGCGCGACGCGGCGTTTAAAAACCTGCTGCGCAGCGCCAAAACGGGAAAATCGCTTTGCGTTTCGGGGCTTTTCCCCGTGGTCAAGGCAAATATAATCAACGCGCTCTGCCGTGCCAAGAAGAAAACGGCGCTGTGCGTCGCCTCCGACGAGCGCGAGGCTCAGACCCTGTGCAACGATTTGTGCTGCATGGGGCTTTCGGCGCTTGTATACCCTGTGCGCGACTACAACTTTTTGGAGGAGATAGCCGTGCGCTCGCACGAGTACGAGCACCGGCGGCTAAAGGCGCTGCTCAAGCTTATTGAGGGCGACTGCGACGTGGTCATCGCCTGCGCGGACGCCGCCTGCCAGCTTACCGTGCCGCCGCAGGTGTTGCGCGACACCTCTCTGACCCTTGAGGAGGGAAAGGAGATCCCCATTGAAAAGGCGGTGCGCGCGCTTACTCTGCTGGGCTATGAGCGCTTTGACGCGGTGGACGGCAGTGGACAGTTCTCTCTGCGCGGCGGCATTTTGGACTTTTTTATGCCCGACAGCGAATATCCCGTGCGCGCTGAGTTCTGGGGCGACGAGATCTGCGACCTCAGCTTTTTTGATTTGGAGACCCAGCGGCGCTTTGAAAAAGCGGGCACCATAAGACTTACGCCCTCTACCGAGATCGTCATAGACGACCGCGACGCGCTGGCGGACAATATCACCCGTCAGGCGGGGCTGCTGCGCGGCAAGGCGGCAGCCAAGGCGCGCGAGCGGCTTTACAGCGAGGCGGAGCTTATCCGCAGCGGTGCCATGATAGCGAACGCCGACAAATTCATCAGCCAGATATACGGCAAGCCCGCCTGTCTGCTCGACTACATCCCGCGCGACAGCTTTATCTTTGTTTCGGAGTTCAACAATGTGCGCGACCGCGGCAAGGCGATGGACTTCCGCAACAGCGAGCAGCTCAGACAGGGGACAGAGGACGGCGTGCTCGCCCGAGGTTTCGACCGCTTTTCGCTGACCTGGAGCGAGTGCCTGTCGTTTTTTGAGGCTCACGGCGTTATAGTGCTCGAAAGCTTCGTCCACGGCAGCATCCCTCTGCCGCTGAGTGACGTCATCAGCTTTTCGGCTAAGCAGATCAGCCGGTGGAACGGCTCACGCAATCAGCTTCAGGAGGATCTGCGCGGACTGTACTCCGCCGACAGCGGCGGAGTGGTTTTGGCGGGCACCGAAAAGGCGGCGCGTAACCTTGCGGACGAGCTGCGCGAGGACGGTTTTAGGGCGGCGTATGTGCAAGAGCTGCCGCGCTGTGAAAAAGGCACGCTTTATGTGATGCCCGGCGCGCTTAGCGCGGGCTTTGAGCTGCCGGCTGAGAAGTTTTTCCTTATCTCGTACGGTCAGGCGGCGTACAGCCCCGAAAAGAAGCGCAGGCGCAAAAAAGAGGGACAGGAGATATACAGCCTGTCTGAGCTAAGCGCCGGCGACTACGTGGTACACAGCGTCCACGGCATAGGTGTGTTCGGCGGCATCCGCAAGATCGACACCCACGGCGTCACCAAGGACTACATCAAAATCGACTACGCCAAGGGCGACGTGCTCTATGTGCCCGTCACCCAACTTGACATGGTCGCGAAATACATCGGCGCGCAGGAAAACAGCCGTGTGCGCCTCAGCCGCCTTGGCTCGGGCGACTGGCAAAAAGCTAAGGCGAGGGTCAAGACCTCGGTAAAGGACATCGCCAAGGAGCTGATAGCCCTTTATTCCGCCCGCATGAAGGCAAAGGGCTACGCCTTTTCGCGCGATAATGAATGGCAGCGCGACTTTGAGGCAAAATTTGAGTATGAGGAGACCCCCGACCAGCTTACCTGCATAGGGGAGATCAAGCGCGATATGGAGCGCACCGCGCCGATGGACAGACTGCTCTGCGGCGACGTGGGCTTCGGCAAGACAGAGGTGGCGCTGCGCGCTGCGTTCAAGTGCGTTTCGGACAGCAAGCAGTGCGCGCTGCTCTGTCCTACTACTATTCTGGCGTGGCAGCATTACCAAACCGTTTGCAAGCGCTTTGAGGGCTATCCCATCCGCGTAGAGCTGCTGTCGCGGTTCCGCACGGCAAAGCAGCAAAAGGAGATACTGGAAAAGCTGAGGCGCGGCGAGCTTGACATGGTCATCGGCACCCACAGGCTGGTACAAAAGGATGTGGTGTTCCGCGACTTGGGACTGGCTATCATCGACGAGGAACAGCGCTTCGGCGTGCAGCAAAAGGAGCGGTTCAAAGAGCTGGTGAAAAACGTCGATGTGCTTACGCTTTCGGCTACGCCTATCCCGCGCACCCTGAATATGGCGATGAGCGGTCTGCGTGACATGAGCGTGCTTGAGGAGGCTCCGCTGAACCGACAGCCCGTGCAGACCTATGTGCTTGAGCACGACGACGCTATCGTCAACGAGGCGATAAGGCGCGAGCTGCGCCGAGGCGGACAGGTGTTTTACCTGCACAATGATATAGAGAGCATAAGCGGGGTAGTGGACCGCATAGCGGAGGCTGTACCCGAGGCGCGTATCGCCGTGGGTCACGGCAAAATGAAGGAGCAGGAGCTAAGCGAGGTCTGGCGGCAGATGATAGCGCAGGAGGTGGATGTGCTGGTGTGCACAACCATCATCGAAACGGGCGTCGATTTGCCCAACGCCAACACCCTCATCATCGACAACGCCGACCGCATGGGACTGTCGCAGCTCCACCAGCTTCGCGGCAGAGTGGGGCGCAGTGCGCGGCGCGCTTACGCTTATTTCACCTTCCGGCGCAGCAAGGTGCTCAGCGAGATCCAGCAAAAGCGGCTTGAGGCTATCCGCGAATTCACCGAGTTCGGCAGCGGATTCAAGATAGCCATGCGCGACCTGGAGCTTCGCGGCGCGGGAAACATAATGGGCGCGCAGCAGCACGGCCACATGGAGAGCGTGGGCTATGACATGTATCTAAAGCTGCTGGGAGAAGCGGTCAGCGAGCAAAAGGGCGAAACGCCCAAGACGGACGACCTCGACTGCCTTATAGACATAGCTGTGGACGCGCACATCCCCGAGGATTACGTCGAAAGCCTGACCCTGCGGCTGGACGTGTACCGCCGGATAGCGGACATACGCAGCGCGGAGGACAGCGAGGACGTCAAGGACGAGCTTTGGGACCGCTTCGGCAAGATACCGCCCGCGGTCAACGGGCTGATAGATATTGCCCTTATACGCAACAAGGCGCACTCTATGGGCGTGTATGAGATAAGGCAGAACGACAGCTCCATCCTGCTGTATGTCAAGGAGCTGCGCTCGCCCGCGGTGGCAGATCTGCTTATCTCGCTCAACGGAAAGGCGACTTTAAACGCGGGAAGCAAGCCGTATTTGGCGGTCAAGTGCTCCGACGGAGCTTTGCCTATACCGACATTAAAGCGAGTTTTCGGACTTACGAGCTGATTTTTTGAGAATTTTTTCGGAAAAAGCACTAAAATTTTTCATAAAATATAGACATTCGCAAAAAAAGTGTGTATAATGAAAAGGTACGTACCCATAATCTAACTTAAATGGGCAATAATAAATAAGGACGGTATAAAAAATGAAACCAACGGTTAAGCTTGCCTCCTTGTTTCTGGCTGTGCTGATGCTGTTCTCCGTGTTCGCGTCGGGCTGCACCCTCAACAAGGAATGGTCTTACAAAACAAAAGACAAAACTCTGGCTATCGGTGTTTATCTGACAGCTATGTATGAGTGCTATTTAGAGGCACAGAACTACGCCTCCAAGCTGGACGACTACGACGCTTCCAGCTCAAAGTGGCTCGATCTTGAAATCACCGACGACGAGGGCAACACCGCCGTCGCCAAGGACTGGATCAAGGAAAACACCGAGAGAAAGTGCCTTGAGCTGCTGGCTATTGAGGCAGAGCTGAAGAAGATGGACGCTACCGTAGACGAGGCTACTGTCGACAGATATGCCGAAAGCATGGAAAACTACTGGTATCAGGGACTGAAAAAGACCCTCGAGCCCAAGGGCGTTTCGCTTGAGAGCTTTAAGTACTACACCTCCAGATACACCGTGGAGTACGAGAAGCTGTTCGACCTCTTCTACGGCGAAGAAGGCACCAAAAGACCCGGCAAGGACGAGATCACCAAGTATTTTGAGCAGAACTACATCGAGTACGCTTATCTGCCCGTAGCGCTCACGGCTACCTCCGACGAGGCGGCGACCGGCAAGGTAGCGCTGTCTGAGGCAGAGGCGAACAAGGTGACCACCGCTGTTGACGCCGTTAAGGAAACCGTCAACAAGTCTGCCGACGCTGCTGCCGCGGACGAGGCGTTCGCTGCCGCTATCGCGGAATATATGAGCGCAAACGGCTTGACAGAGGATTCGCTCACTACAGCTACCTCGGTTCAGAAGAAGGTCAACACCGGCACCGATGAACTGGACGAGGCGCTCAAGACCCTGGAAGAGGGCAAGGCTGTCACGCTGAAGGTCGGCGAGGCAGACAGCGCGCAGTATTACTGTGTGTACCGCTACAGCACCGCCAAGGCAAAGACTGACTATTTGACCGAGGACGGCGCTAACGACAGCGAAGTTATAAAAGAGATGAAAACGAAGGAATATCGTGAGTATCTCGCGGGCGTCATCAAGGATATCGGCTACGAAAAGAGCAAGTATGTAGGCAAGTATCAGCCCTCTATGTTCTTTGAGAAGCCCAAGAACACCGGCACATCCGTCATCACCGGCTAACGCTGAACAAGGCGGACGGAATAATAATTGGCTTTAAGGATAGGGATAAGTGCCTTGAAAGGAAGGTGTTTATATGAATAAACATTCAAGGATTATCACAGCGATCATTTCGGCGATCTGTTTGCTTTCCGCGGCTGTTCTCCCGGTTTTTGCGGAGGATGTAGAGCCGAGCTATGATGAGCCCAGCTATGTTGAGCCCAGCTATGTTGAGCCCAGCTATGTCGAACCCAGCTACGAAGAACCCAGCTATGTAGAGCCGAGCTATGTAGAGCCGAGCTATGTCGAGCCCAGCTATGTTGAGCCGAGCTATGTAGAGCCAAGCTATGATGAGCCCAGCTATGTAGAGCCGAGCGACAACAACATAGTTTACTACGACGACAACGGTAATCAGTACTCCAACCCCTCGGACGTTTATGTCGGCGGCGAGCAGACATATGATCCGCCTGCAAGTATTCCCGATACCACGGCAGGGCATTACGACACTTCAAACAGCAAGGTCGATTCGCCTACGCTGACCGACAGTGATTGGGAAGCCATTAAGGCAGACGTAAGCAGTCAGGGTAAATCGAGCGGTTCGGACAGCGACAGCTTCTCCTCAATCAAGCGGGATACCGGCACCGAGAACAACGGTCAAAAGCTGCTGATCCTCGGATTCGCGCTGGTGCTGCTTAGCTTGGTGGGCTTTATCTACCTGATAGTTTCTACGGTGTCCAGAAGAAAGCAGGTCGCGGCGGCAAATCAGGGCGGAAGATCCGCTTCTCACGGCGCTTCCGGCGCGTCGTCATACCGCTATCGTTCAAACGACGACTATGACGATGATTTCGACGCCGGAAAGAAGAAAACCAAAACCCCGAAAAACGGCAAACGTTATAAATAAGCTCAAACACAAGAGCGCTCTGCACGGCAGGGCGCTCTTTTAACGTGTGGTGGGGGTTTTATTCTATTGTCGCGTGTCGCGCAAAATCCGCTGACATCTTATTAATGCTTTGAAGTATAATCAGCTTCACCCTCCGCTCGGCGGCGGGGCGCTTTACCGCGCAAAAAACGGCACAGGGCGTGTACGCGCCTTGTGCCGTTTTAGTTTGTTATCAGTATATGTATACGGGCGTGCCGTAGTCGGTGTGCTCGTAAATTATCTTGACCTTTTCGTAGGGGGTGTTTACACAGCCGTGTGAGCCGTTGCCCTTGTATATCTCGCCGCCGAAGCTGGAACGCCAGCTCGCGTCGTGGATGCCGTAGCCGCCTGAGAAGCCCATCCAGTAGTTGACGAAGGAGGAGTATCCCTCACCGGTGAGGGTGGTATCTCTCGCGCGGGATTGTATGCCGTAGTTGCCTGTGGGGGTGTCGGAGCTGTTATTGTTGCCCGTTACTACGTCGGTTTCGAGGAGCAGCTTGCCGTTTTCATAGAACCACATATGCTGCTGCTCAATGCTTATTTCGATATAGGTGCCCTTGCCGCTTATGCTGCTCTTGGGAGAACCGTCGCTTTTGTCCGAGGGATCGGACGCCTTTACGCTGCAGGGGCTCCAGTTGCCGTGAGCCTTCGATTTGTTTTCAAGAATCTTGAAGGGCTGAACACGGAAGTAATAGGTTTTGCCCTTTTCCGGCATTTCGGCAGAGAAGGAGTTCTCGTCGGTGGAGCCGAGCAGCTTGAAGCCGCTGTTTTCGGAGTTTGAGATGTAGATGTCGTAGCCGGACGCTATGTCCTGCTCAGCCCAGTGAAGGGTGATGTGGTTTTTGCCGCTGCGGGCGACCAGATCCTCGGGTGCGTCCAGTCCGCTGATGAAGTCGATGGCTTTGCCCTTGGCGGAGTACTTGACGTCGTCTACGATATGATAGGGGCATACCTTGTAGCTGTAAAAGTTGCCCTCTTTTACGTTTTTGTCCTCGAACGAGGTGGTGGAGCTGTCAAGGCTTTTGTATATGGAGTACTTGGTGTTGCTCTGCTCGTCGGCACGGTAGATGTCGTAGCCGACAGCGCCGTCGGTTCTGGGCCAGCAGAATTTCAGCACCGAAGACGAGCTGAGGCTGTCGATCGAGGCGACGTCCGCCGCCTGTGTGGCGGTGGATAACACGGCGGGAGTGCTTTCGCAAATTGCACCGTTGCTGTTTTTGAAAGCGGAGATCTTTATTTTGTAAGCCGTGGTGTCCTTGAGGTTCATCAGTTCAGCCTTGGGCTGAGTGACAGTGGAGATCAGAACGTAGTTATCGGAAACCGCCGGCTCGCAGATATATACATAGTAGCCTGTGGCGCCGCCGTAGGGCGACCAGCTCAAAGAGATCAGGTTTGCCTCGCTGCTGGTTTTCTTTACACCGGTTATCGTACCCGGCATCGGGATGTGGTGTGAATTTGTATTGTCAGGCACGGATGTTTGCGGCGCGGAAGGCGCGGTGGGCGGTTTTTCGTTGGCAGCGGAAAAGCTGACTACCGAAATGGCGAGAATGATCGCCGCGATACCGACCAGAATGGATACAGTCATTCTACTCCGATTCATTGGAAGATCTCCTTTTTATGATATTTTATCAATTATATACTATTTTTTATTATAGCGGATTTTGTCGCATCCTGTCAATCTCTATTATGTAACAATCTTTTTACCTTAGCTCTTTTGTTTATGGAAAAGTTTCCTATATACGGGATAAACAGGGCGTTTTCGCAAAAACATATCCCGACAGCCGAGGCTTAGACGGCTGTCGGGACACTTTGTACGGATGACTCCGCGGTGGTCGGCTCTCCCGCCTGATGTATGGCGACTACCCGGTCTATAAATACCTTGGACGCCTCGTATATCTCGCCGTTATCCAGATACGGCTTGACGGCGGAAATGAGGGTTTGGTAGTTTTCGCTTCCGTTTTGAAAGTACCTCATGGCTGTGCCGTAGGACAGGATGACGTGTTCGCCGGAGGTGTTGTCGATGGCGAGCATAATGGCGTCGTCGGCAAAGTCGCGGTCGGCGTAGTAGTTGTTGTAATGCTCCGCCGCGTTGTCGGCAGTGACGCCGTCCTTTGAGGTGTGGATAATTAATTGCCAGTCGGTTTCACGGCTTGCCTCATCAAGCTTTTGCCGCAGCTCGGTGGACTGCGCTGCGGTGAATACCAGCGCGTCGTCCTTCAGCGCGCCGCTTTTTGGTGCGGCTGCCTTTCGCTGTGAAACAGCTACCGAAATGGCTATAGCGCCCAGCACCAAAAGGATGATTGAGAAAACCATGATAAGCAGAGTCAGCTTTTTGCCGCCGCGCCGCTTTTTGGCGTGGCGCGGCTCAGTGGGCTCGCTGCGGTATAGATCGCTTTCGCCGTAGGTCGGTATGCTGCCCTGTATCTGAAATCGGGTGAGAGCGGCGGTGTCGTCTGCGACGCGGGTCAGGTTTTCCTCCTCAAGGGTCAGGGGTGGTTCGGCGGGATGGGGAATTGGCTCTGAGTCGCCCTCAGCCGAGAGCGCCGCCTTTGCTGCCGCGATAAGCTCGTCCATGTTTTGCAGACGTTCCTGCCTGCGCAGCCTTAGCCCCGACAGCAGCACGCTTTCCAGCCGCGGAGTTATGTTCACGCCCAGCTCGGAGGGCTTTTTGAGGTCGTCCTCAAAGTTCCTTCCCAGAGAGTCGGGCGGCGTTACGCCTGTTATGCAGTAATAGGCGGTGGCGCAGAGCGCGTAAACGTCTGTCCACGGTCCCTGGCGCCCCTTGCGGGTGTATTGTTCATAGGGCGCGTAGCCCGGCTTGAGCACCACCGAGAGCGATTTGCTTTTTTCTTCGGTGGAGAAGTAGCGCGCCGCGCCGAAGTCGGTGAGCGTCAGGCTTTCGCCGTTGACGAACATTATGTTTTCGGGTGAGATGTCGCGGTGGATGACCCCCGCAGCGTGCATCTTTTGCAGCGAGCGCATAAGCGGAAGCAGAAGCCGAAACAGCGCGTTCGGCTCAAACGCTCCGTGCGCGCGCACATAGCTGCCCAAATCGACGCCGTCCAGAAACTCCATGACGATGTAGGCAGTGTTGTTTTCGGTGAAGTAATCGCGCACATTGACTATACCGCGCTCCTGCGAGAACTTGGCGATGCTTTTGGCTTCGCACAGAAAGCTTTCCTTGCCGTGGATGAAATAATCGTTTTTTCCGGTGTAGTTTAGGGTCACGTCGTTTGACATGGCGTTGTTGCGGTTGGCGCAGCCGGAGGGAAAATACTCCTTGACGGCGACCTTGAGGTCGAGGGTTTGGTCAAAGCCTACATAGGTTATGCCGAAGCCGCCCTCGCCTATGGCGTTGCCTATGAGATATTTGTGATGCAGAACCGTACCCGCCTTCAACTGGTGAAGCGGGTTGCTTTTAAGCGTTTTTTTGCCGCAGTAGGGGCAAAACTTCGCCTTTTGCTTCAGTTCTCTCATACAGCGGTAACAGCGCATGGAAGGGGCTCCTTTGACAGTAGGTGTAGCTTTACGGCGTCAGGTGGGAAAAAACGGCGTGGATGACGGCGGAAGCCGATGTTTCGGCGGTGTCGTTGCCCGGGAACAAATAGTCGCGTCCCAGCACAAACAGAATGGCGAGTATCAAAATCACGCCGAGAGTTATCAAAACGGACTCTATAATGAGGAAGGCTTTTTTCTCGGCGGAGCGCTCATATACCTCGTCATCGGAAATTTCTTCCTCCGCTTCGTCATAGGGCAGAGGAGAGGGGTATCTGTCGGGCGGCGGATAGGCGGCAGGAACATCCTCGGCGGCAAGGGTGCGGTCGAGGTCACGCAGGTCTTCTCCGCAGTAGGGACAGAAGTTCGCTTCGGTTTTAAGTTCTTTTTGACAGCGGTTACAGCGCATAAACAGCTCCGTTCATTGGTAATATTATTGCTTCGGTTTGCCCATGTCGTGTACGGCAGAGGCTTTTTCAATGAAGATCTCGCTCGCGCGGAACAGATCGCCGGACGAGAGCGAGGGTCTCATGGCGTCGATGATAGCGTTGTAGCGTTCGCCGCCGTCATTGAAATAATCGGGGACATCTCCGTAGGAAAGGATGATGCGGTTATTTGAGGCGTTGTCAATAACCAGCATGATGGAATCGAAGGCAAAGGGATGTGAGGCGAAGTAATTGTCATACGTTGTCTGCATGTCCTCGCTTGCCACATTGTCCTCTGAGGTGTGGATTATGAACTGCCAGCCCGTCTGAGCCGAAGCGGTGTCGAGCTGCTGCTGCAGCTGCTCGGTTTGCTCGGCTGAGAACAGCTTGGCGTTGTCCTTAAGGGCGCCGCGCTGTGTTGATGCGGTGGAAGCGGCTTTGGATGTGGATGATGCCGGCGTCTTTTCGCCGTTGTGCGGGATAAGAAAAACCGCAGCCAAAATGCCGCCCGCTATTATAACAAGGCAGGAGAGGATGACTATGGGTATCCAAAGGCGCGGCGCCTTGCGCTCAAAAGCTTTTTGAGGCTGCGAAACGGGCGCTTGCCGGTCGGGGATGGGTACCTGTGCTTGCAGGGCGTCCCGAAAACGCGGCTCGGGAGCTTCCGGGGCTTTTTGAGCAGGCGGCGCGGTGAGATCGCTGCCGCAGTATGGGCAGAACTTCGCCTGCGCAATTATCTCTCGCTTACAGTGATAACAGTACATATCTTTACCTCCTTATTCCGATTTGGATACAGGTTCAAAAACAGGGACGATTATCATGTCGGAAGTCACGCGGCTGAAATTCTGGCTCCAGCCCGTAAAGCGGTAGCGGTAGTATTTGTCCTCGGGTCGGTTGGGTGTTGCCGGCGCGCGCGCCGCCTTGCCCTCCTCAACCTGCTGTTCCTCCAGCAGCGAGCCGTCGTAGTTGAGGAACTTTACGCGGAAGGTGCGCGCTGACGCGGCGGTAGAGGACGGAGTGACGCCGTTGACTACCTCGTTGAAGCTTGCGGACAGGTCGGCGTCGCTGCAGGCTATGACGTAGGTGCCGTCGGTCTTTTTGCCTATGGTGTATTCGGGGGTGGTTTTTACAGCGGAAAGCTCTGTCCAGTCGCCTACGTCGCACTGACCGTTTTCGTTGCTGCCTATAGCCACGGCGGTGCGGTCGCGTGTAAGCGCGATGAGGTTGCCGTCGCTTTCCGTCACGCTGAGGATGTTGCTCCAGTTGTCCGCCTCGACATAGCGGGTGTCGGAGGAGTCGCGTGCGAGCGTGCCGTCTGACTTGACGCAGAAGGAGTTGTTGTCGTCGCAGATGGCGGCTACGGAGTACCAGCCCATCTCGGTGTCGGTGTAGCGTACTACCCCTTCCTTGGACAGCCCCGCCAGAGTGGTGCCGCCGGCGGCTATGTCGATAATGTCGCTCCAGCCCGAAACGTCGGGCGCTTCGCCCGCGGTGACTACGGTGCCGTCCTCTTTGAGGGCGGCGAGGAAATCGGTGCCGGAGGTGATGGAGGTTATGTTTTTCCAGCCGACTATTTCAGCGCCGAATTTTTCCGCGTATACAAAGCGGTTGCCCTGGGTTTCAACTACCTTTTTTATGGTGACCACCTTGCCGTCGTCGCGCAGACCGTAGTAGCCTATGCGTGAGTTGCCGCTTACGGAAACAAGGCGCTCGTTGTTTATCAGCGTGTCGGTTTCGCGGCTTATCCTGGTGCCCGAAAGGCTGTAGAGATAGATGTTGTAGTATTCCGCTTTTCCGTTATTGCCCAGCAGGATAAATTCGCCCTTGGAGCAGGCCAGGGTCTTCGCGCTTGCCGCGGCGGCGCGTATCTCGGCGGTGTAGTTCGTTTCGCTCGGCGCCGAGGTCTGAGAGCTCTTTTCTTTTTTAGAGGATGACCTTTGCTGGAATACGGTTATTACCTGCGCCGCGATTATCACCGCCAGCAGCAGGGAAAGAGTGGCGATTATCGCCTTTAGGATGGCGCGCGTGTTGCTGCCTTTGATTTTTTTCTCGGGCGGCGCGCCGAGCGGCGATTTGGCCTGAGGCGGATACTCGGAGGACGGCAGCGGAGCCCTGAGGCGTTCCATCCGTTTTTCTTCCGAGAGTATTTTCAGAAAATCCTTGCTGTCGCCGTAGGTTAGGTTCTTTTCCTCGGGCGGAGCCGGCGGCAGAGGCGGGTCGCCCGAGCCCTCGGCGACCACTGTTACCGAGGAGTCGTCCGCTCTTTCATTTTTATTGTGAAACACGATGGTATGCGGATGGTCGCTTGATGCCAGCGCTGCCTGCGCGTCAACGATAAGCTCGCCCACGGTTTGATAGCGCTTGTCGGGCTGTACCTCAAGCCCGCGCATGATCACTGCTTCCATTTCGGGGGAAAGCTTAGCGCCCGCCGCCGAGGGCGGCTGCAGCTCGTCCTTTTGATTGCGTGAGAAGGCGTCAAGCGGTGTTATGCCCGTTATACATTTATATATAGTGGCGCAGAGGGCGTAGACGTCCGTCCACGGGCCCTGGCCGCTTTTGCGTCCGTATTGTTCATAGGGCGCGTAGCCCGGCTTGAGCACCACCGAGAGCGATTTGGTTTTTTCGTCGGTGGAGAAGTAGCGCGCGGAGCCGAAGTCGGTGAGCTTTAGGCTGCCGTTGCGCTGATAGATAATGTTGTCGGGTGAGATGTCGCGGTGGATTATGCCCGCCGCGTGCATTTTTTCAAGCGACTGCATCACGGGCAGCAGCAGCGCGACGATTTTTTCGGCTGAGAAAATGCTGCGCTCGGTGATGTATGTGCTTAGCGCGATGCCGTCGAGGTATTCCATCACTATGTAGGCGGTGTTGTTTTCGGTGAAGTACTCGCGCACGTCCACAATGCCGCGTTCGCTGGAGAACTTCGCGATGCTCTGAGCCTCGCGCATAAAGTTTTCTTTGCCGTTTTTGAAGTACTCGCCCTGCTTGGTGTAGTTGAGCGAGATCTCGTTTGATACGTTGTTGTTGCGGTTGGCAAAGCCTGTCGGGAAAAACTCCTTGATGGCGACCTTAAGACGCAGCGTCCTGTCATAGCCGACATAGGTGATGCCGAAGCCGCCCTCGCCCAGCGCGTTGCCGATGAGGAATTTTCCGCAGAGGATGGTGCCCGCCCTCAGGTGATGGGGCGGGTTTTCCTCAAACGGCGGCTTGCCGCACACAGGGCAGCGGTTCGTTTTGACATTCAGTTGTGTCATACAGTGGTAACAGCGCATAGTTGCTCCTTATAATCTGTTGCCGTTGACGGCGTTGCCGAACGCTTCCTCGAGTTTGTGGTTATCGGTGGCTATCACATAGGTGCCGTCTTTCTTTTTGCCGACAGTGTAATATCCGTTGGTGATGACAGCTTGTATATCCGTCCATTTCGCCACGTTGCATTCACCGTAACGGTTAGCGCCTGCCGCGACAACGATGCCGTTCTTTTTAAGACCGATGTAGGCGGTGGAATAGCTAAAGGATTCGCCGTTTGCTTCCCAATGTTGGCTTACACTGACAGACACCAAATCTTTCCAGTCCTTGATAGAAGCATAGACGGCGTCCGAGGTATTTTTACCTGCCTGTTTGCCGTATATGTCAACTAACGTGCCGTCTTTTTTGAGGAAATAATCAACGTCATCGTTTCCTGTGGGCAGGGCGGCAATATCGGATAATTGTATGTCGGATTCTGTCGTCACAACAGTTCCGTTCTTTTTTAATCCAAAGGTAGATAAACCTGTTTTTATGCTTTTCAAATCTGTCCATCCGTCAACAGCCAGCGGCGTCATGCCTTCGTTTTCGTTTGTGCCCGCCGTGACGGCAGTACCGTTGGTTTTCAAGCCGATGATGTGGTTATCGTAGCTTGTGATGTCCTGTATACCTGTCCACGCGGAGATCTCGCTTGTGTAGGCAGCGTATGTATTGCCGTAAATATATACGGCGCGGTGGTCTGAGGTGATGCCGAACACATCATCGGAGAGGTTGTCCATTGACAGCTTGATGAGGTTGGTATTGTCGCGCAATTGTGCGGTGTCATCTTTTACAGTGCCCTTGTTGAAGTCGAGCGCGTAGCGGTGCGCCGTGCCGGAGTCGTCAATGCAATAAAAGGCTTTTTCGTCGCAGGCGAAGGTGCCTGCTGCTTTGGCGGCGGCGTCAAATTGCGCAACGGAATATGTTTTCTTTTTGAAGAGGCAGCCTTTGACATTCATGTAAATGGGCACAAAAACGGCAAATCCCGCCAGCAGGATAAAGGCGCGCTTGAAAAACAGTCCGATGTCAAAGGATGATTTCTTTTGCGTTCCGGATGTATGTTGACCGCCTGTATCGCCGGATGATGAGGAATCAGCCATTTTCTCAGGCGGCGCTGCCTTGTGTTCGCGGTCGCTTTTGTCGCTTTGGGCAACGCGGCGCCAGTTCGGGGTTTCGGAGGAGCTGTCGTAAGCGTCGTCCGCCTTTTGGGTCTTGTTCATATCGACAAGAATAAAGTTGACGGTGCCCGCGTTGGCGTCTTGGGTTTTGTCGATGTCAGCGGCAGCGTGCCGCTCGGGATTTACAGGCGTTGTGTTTGTCGCCGCAGCTTTTGCTGACAGCGCGGCTTTGACGGCGGTTTGCAGCTCGCCCATGCTTTGCCAGCGGTCTTTGGGCAGCAGCGCCAGACCTTTCAACAGAGCAGCCTCCAGTGTCGGCGAGATGGCGACGCCCAGAGAAGAGGGAGCTTTTAAGGGCTTTCCCATGCTGCGGTCGATGGAATCGGGCGGAGTTACGCCCGTAATGCATTGGTAGATAGTGGCGCAGAGGGCGTAGACATCCGACCACGGCCCCTGATGTCCCTCCCGGCTGTACTGTTCATAGGGCGCGTAGCCCGGCTTTAGTACGACCGAGAGGCTTTGGCTCTCCTCGCCCGAAAAATACCGCGCCGCGCCGAAGTCGGTGAGCTTAAGGCTGCCGTCGTCGAGCAGCATGATGTTGTCGGGCGCTATGTCGCGGTGGATGACGTTTTGAGCGTGCATTCTCTCGAGCGCCCGCATCAGCGGCAGCATAAGTTGAATGAGCTTTTCCGCCGAAAACGCGCCGTTTTCGCGGACATATTTGCCTAGGGTATCGCCGTCAAGAAATTCCATCACGATGTAGGCGGTGTTGTTTTCCTCGAAAAAGTCGCGCACGTCAACAATGCCGTGCTCCTTTGAAAAGGCGGCGATATTTCGCGCCTCGCGCAAAAAGTTCTCTTTGCCGTGGCGGTAAAAATCAGCTTTGTTTGTGTAGTTTAGGGTCACGTCGTTTGAAACGCTGTGACTGCGGTTGGCGTAACCCGAGGGGAAATACTCCTTGACCGCGACTTTCAGCCTCAGCGTTTGGTCAAGTCCGACATAGGTGATGCCAAAGCCGCCCTCGCCTATCGCGTTGCCTATCAGGTAACGCCCGTGCAGCACCGTGCCCGCCTTCAAATGGTGAGGCGGGTTGGCTTCGCAGGGCTTTTTGCCGCAAAAGGGGCAAAACCTTGCTTCGTTCTTCAGTCCTTTCATACAGTGAAAACAGCGCATAGAAAGCTCCTTTAAGCAGCGGGTCGGTCGTCAGGAGAGGCTTTTGACGGGGAAGGAGAAGTAGGTGGCGGGATAGGGCTCGTTGATAAGAGTAAAATCCCACCATTCCGTGCCGCAGGGGCGGAAGCCGTTATTTGTCATAGCTTCGCGCAGCAGCATACGGTTTTGATACTGTTCGTCGGTGATCCCTGTGTAATCGGGGTGAGAGAGCGTGCCGAAGTAGTCGAACGGACCGCCCATATCCACTTCTTTGCCGGTGTTCATGTCAAAGAGGGTGAGGTCGAGTGTACAGCCGCGGCTGTGTCCCGAGTATTGGGCTATGTAGCCGTAGTTGAACAGCTGGCTTTTGTCCACCTCGGGGTAAAAATACGGCTTCATGCGGGTGTCGCTCAGGTCGGACGCCCAGCTTACAAAGTGCTCAACGGCGACTTGCGGGCGGTAGGCGTCGAATATTTTCAGTCGGTAGCCTTTTTCGCGCAGTTCATCCGCGGCGCCCGACAAAGCCGTTGCCGCTTCCTTTGTCAGCAGCGCCACGGGCTCTTCGTATCCGTTGATACGGTCGCCGATGAAATTATAGGTGGAGTAGTAACGTATTTCAAGAATGACATCCGGGATGACCTCGCTGACAGATACAAAGCCCGTGCTGTCATAGATGTCATTGGGGTCGGACTGCGCCGAGTCGACGGACACCGCGGTCGAAGGAGAAGTGTATTCTTCAACGGTGGCGGAGAGCGGAACGCTGCTCGCGGGGGCGTCGGTCGAGGTCGTCGGCGCTGCCGCAGCTTCTGACGTTGAGTCCGCTGAGGTCGCCGGCGCGGTGGTTGCCGCCGCGGAAGAAGCGGTCGGCTCGCTTTGCTTAGACGTGCAGGCGCAAAGCACCGAGATCATCAACAAGAGGATAAGAAATGCTTTTTGTATCGCTTTTTTCTTTGGCACTTGAATCGACCTCCCTGCTATTCGGTGTACGGAGCAACATAGGTAAGACAGGTATCGTCGAATTTTTGTCCGTCGACAACGTCGTCAATCGTGATTTTTACATAATCGGTCTCGATAGCTTGATTGAATTTGATAAGCTGGACGGTGCTGCGCTGCTTTGCGGGGTAAACCGAAAGGTCACATGTCAGGGTCTGACCGTTGGAAAACTCTAAGGTCACCTTTGAGATCTTTCCGTTATTATTGTACTGATCGTCGGTGCCGACATAGCCGTTTAACAGGGTTATTCCGTAAAGGTTCTGCGTTTCGGGAAGATCAAGGCGGATCCATTCGCCCACGCCCGAGCCGGACGCGCCCTCGCACCAGCACGAGCTGTCGTTTTTCAGTACATTTGACGGAGAGTAATTGTAGGTTTGTTGGTTGGGAAGCGTGGAGCTGGCAGACGCGGAGGAGAAATAGGTGGCGTCGGAAACAGCGCGTTTCTCTGTGGTGGGCTGCACATAAGGAGTGATAGGGGGCAGCTCTGTCGTAGTTTCAACAGGCGAGTCAGTGGTGACCTCGGGCGGAGGAGTCGGAATCGCGGTGCTGTCCGCGTCGGGGGCGGACGCTTGGGTAGAGCCGACTGTCAAGGTCGTGTCCGTAACAGCAGCCGACAAGGACGCGGCGGTCGTTTCCTCGTTGTCGGAGGAATCGCTTTTGTTGTTGAACATCATGAAGGCAAAAGCGCCGCAGCCCAAAAGTATCACCAGTGATACGGAGATCACTGCTATTATCACGGCGGTATTGCTCTTTTTCTGAGGCGGCTGAGGCTGCTGAGGCTGCTGCGGGACATAGGGGGGATAGCCCCAGTTGTTTTGAGGCTGCTGCTGCGGAGGCTGCTGCGGAGCTTGCGGCTGTTGCCGGCGCTGCTGCGGGGGCGCGGCGTTTTGAGATGCGGGCTCAAAGCTGTCCTCGGCAAACATGGTTTTATAGCGTTCATCCGCGGCTTTAACGCGGTCGATGTTTTCATTGACGGAGCTGTCGTTGCTTTGGAAGGCGACGGCTTCTTTGCGCAGCGCCTTTTCGGTGATGCGGAGCAGCTCATTCATGTCCTGGCAGCGGTTTTCGTGGTAGATAGCGAGTCCGTACATCAGCACGTTTTCCAGCGCGGGAGAGATTGAAACACCCAGCTCGGAGGGCTTTTTAAGGGTGTCGTTCTGCGCGCGGTCGAGAGAATCGGGCGGCGTTACGCCCGTTATACATTTATAGATGGTCGCGCACATGCCGTAGACGTCTGTCCAGGGACCCTGCTTGCCGTTGGAGCTGTACTGCTCATACGGCGCGAAGCCGGGCTTGAGCATGACGGACATAGTCTTTTGCTCGGAGCCCGCGAAATAGCGCGCCGCGCCGAAGTCCATCAGCTTTAGGGAGCCCGATTTTAGGTACATGATATTGTCGGGAGAGATGTCACGGTGAATGACCTTCTCGTTGTGCATTTTTTCAAGCGAGTGCATGATGGGAAGCATCATGCGGAACAGCTCCTCGGCGTCGAGCTTGCCCTTGTCGCGGGTATAGCTGCTTAGGGTTTCGCCGTCGAGGTATTCCATGACGATGTAGGCGGTGCTGTTTTCGGTGAAGTAGTCCCTGACGTCTACGATGCCGTCCTCGCTGGAGAATTTGGCTATGCTTTTTGCCTCGCGCAGAAAGCTTTCCTTGCCGTGCTTGAAGTATTCGGTTTGGTTGTTGTAGTTGAGGGAAACTTCCTTGGATACCGTGGCGTTGCGGTTGGCGTAGCCGGAAGGGAAAAATTCCTTTATGGCGATCTTCAGGTCAAGGGTGTTGTCCAAGCCGACATAGGTTATGCCGAAGCCGCCTTCGCCCAGGGCGTTGCCCACAATGTACTTGCCGTGCAGGATGGTGCCCTCGGGCAGGTGATGCGGCGGGTTTTGCTCATGCGGCGCCTTGCCGCAGAAGGGACAAAACTTGACGTTTTCGGCATTAAGCTCTTTCATGCAGTGATAGCATAGCATAAGGGTACTCCTTCTGTTTGTATTCAAAATAGACTATAGTATTTATTGAACGGCAGCGCCGTTTAAATGATGGTCGCGCCGCCCAAAACGGTGTCGCCGTCGTAAAGCACTACTGCCTGTCCCTTTGAAATGGCGCGCTGCGGCTCGTCAAACACGACGCGGATGGTGTCGCTGTCCACGGGGTAGACGGTGGCGGGCTGTTCTTTTTGATTGTAGCGCACTCTGGCGTATACGCGAACGGGGGTTTTTAGTTCTTCAACGGAAATAAGATTGAGGTCGTCGGCGAGCAGCTCCTTTGAAAAGAGCGCGTCGTTGTCGCAGAGGATCACCTTGTTTTCCGCCAGGTCTTTTTCCTTGACATACATGGGGTGGGGCAGCGACAGTCCCAGACCCTTGCGCTGCCCGACCGTGTAGCGGATGATCCCCTTATGCTCGCCCAGCACGTTGCCGCTCTCGTCTACGAAGTCACCGTGCGGATAGGTTTTGCCCGTGTACTGCTCGATAAAGCGGGCGTAGTCGCCGTCGGGCACAAAGCAGATGTCCTGGCTGTCGCGCTTGCGCGCATTGATAAGACCGAGGCGTTCGGCAAGCGCGCGCGTTTCCTCCTTGGTCATCTCACCTAAGGGCAGGACGGTTTTGGAAAGCTGCCGCTGCGTGAGGGAGTAGAGCACATAGCTTTGATCCTTGCTGAGGTCAAGGGCTTTTTTAAGCAGGTATCTGCCCGAAGCTTCGTCATATACCACACGGGCGTAGTGACCCGTGACCACAAAGTCCATTCCCAGCGCTTCCGCGCGCGACAGCAGCTTTTCAAATTTTATGAAGCGGTTGCAGTCGATGCAGGGATTGGGCGTTCTGCCCTCCTCGTAGGCGCGGATGAAGCGGGCGATCACTGTGTCGCCGAAGCTGTCCTTGAAATTGTATACGTAATGAGGTATGCCCAGTCTGCGGCAGACGCTGCGGGCGTCCTCTATGTCGTCAAGCGAACAGCAGGTTTTTTCCCGCTGTTCGTCGTCGTTGTTGTCGTAAAGCTTGAGGGTGATGCCTGTGCAGTCGCAGCCGCGCTCCTTCATCAAAAAGGCGGCTACCGAGCTGTCTACACCGCCGCTCATGGCTATCAGGGCTTTTTGTGACATATCACTCACCCAGGCGTATCATCTCGTCGATGCAGCGCTTGGCGTCGCGGAGGGTGTCGTCATCCAGAACGATCTCTTCGCCGCCCGTGCCGTTGAGGCAGTTGTAGACGTCGACAAGGGTGGTGGCCTTCATGTTGGGGCAAATAAGCTTTAGGCTCAGAATGTGGAAGGTCTTGTCGGGGCACATGTATTGCAGGTGCTCGGCTATGCTGATCTCGGTGCCGATGATAAATTCCTTTTTGTCGGACTTTACCGCGTAGTCCATTATGCCGGAGGTAGAGCCGATGTAGTCCGCCAGTTCGCAGACCGCAGGCACACATTCGGGGTGCACCAGCAGCTCCGCTTCGGGATACAGCGACTTGGCTTTTTGCGCGTCCTCGGGGGTCACGCAGGCGTGTATGGGACAGCCGCCGTTGAGCAGCTTGATGTTTTTATCGGGGCACTGCGCGGCGACATAGGCGCCGAGGTTGCAGTCGGGGATGAAGAGGATGTTCTTGTTTTCGATGTTGTTGACTATCTTTACCGCCGAGGAACTGGTGACGCAGACGTCGCAGATGGTCTTGAGCGCGGCGGTGGTGTTGATGTAGGCTACTACGGTGTGGTCGGGGCAGCGCTCCTTTACCTGGGCTATCAGCGGCTTATCCATCTGATCCGCCATGGCACAGCCGGCAAAGGGCTGGGCGAGCAAAACGGTTTTTTCGGGGGAGAGTATCTTGCAGGTTTCCGCCATGAAGCGCACGCCGCACATCAGGATGTTTCGGTTCGACACCTTGGAGGCGTCTACGCTGAGCTTGTAGCTGTCGCCGGTGAAGTCGGCGATCTCGCAGATCTCTCGCGCCTGATAACTGTGGGCGAGGATGCAGACGTCCTTTTCTTTTTTTAGCTTGATTATTTCCTGCTGGAGTTGAGCGATATTCATAGTGCATTTCCTTTCCATACTTTTTCATTATTAATTATACATTCAGCGCGGCAGATATGCAATAGAAATCTTGTATTATTCTGTCGATTTTTTACAGAATGACGGACACGTAATGAAATTTTTGTGTAAAATCGAAAAAGAATACAAAAAAAGTCTTTACATTTCCAAAACAGTGTGTTATAATCAAGTTACCAAGAAAGAAAATCACACAATTAATTGTGCTGAAATTTTGTCAATCAGGAGGAAAATTATGAAGAAGATTGTTACAATCGTGATCGCTGTGATGATTATGGCCTTCTCTACCGTTTCTGCTTATGCGATTTCGGAGACCAGCCCTGTTGCCACCACGGTTCCCGAGACACAGGCTACAACAAATGTGCCCACCCCCGATAATGGTAATAAATCTCCTAAGACCGGCTCCAACGATATTCTCGTATACTCGTTGATTGCTCTCTCTGTTATCGGTTGCGGCGCTGCTTCTGTTGCGCTTGTTAAAACCGCGAAGAAATAATTGTTGATTTGCAGTTTTAAGCCCCTGTATCAACAGGGGCTTTTTGTTGTTTTGCGGTTTTGTGGTGATTCTAAACAAAAAAAACAAGGAATTGCCGAAATAGATTCGCCTAAAGTGCATTGACTTTGTGCGCCTCAAATGATACAATTATGGTGTATATGGTGATGTTTATATGAGTAAAATGAGCACAAAAAAGAAAAAAACAGTCCTTATCTCACTTATCATTGTGTTTGGTATCACTTTGGTACTCGCAGTGACTTATCTTGTGTTGCTGAAGGGCTGTGCTTTTTCCAATAAAAAATACATTCAAAATCTGCAGTCCTCAGTGGCGCCCGACCTGCCAATGGGTACGACAAATCCCGACGGCGTGTATGTGGTAGAGCCCGATGTGGAAACTTATCCTCAGGGTGACAGCGGCGGCAACGGCGGCAACGGCGGATACACACAGCAGCCTGTGGAGAACAAGGTTGATTTCGCTACGCTGCAGCAGCAAAATCCCGAGGCGTACTCGTGGATATACATTCCCGACACGCAAATCTCGCTGCCTGTTATGCAGAGCGCCGAGGACGATAATTTCTATCTGGACCATGATGTAAACAAAAACTACAGCTTCCCGGGCGCGATCTACTCGCAGTCTATGAATAAAAAGGATTATTCGGACAGGGTCACGGTGCTGTACGGTCACAATATGGCTAACGGCTCTATGTTTGCCAACCTGCATTATTTTTCGGACAGGAATTTCTTTGACACACACAAGTATATTTATATCTATACGCCGACCAGAAAGCTGACATACGAGGTAGTCGTAGCGCAGGATTATGATGATAAGCACATCCTTAATTCCTATGACTTCAACGACGACAAGGTGTTTCAGGAGTGGCTGGATAACGCGAAGAATCCGCAGTATTCTCTGACGTACAATGTCAGGGACGAGGTCCGGCTTGATCTCAACAGCAAAATGCTGGTGCTCAGCACCTGCCAAAACAACAACATCGGGCGTTATATAGTGCAAGGAGTTTTAATAAAAGATGAGCCAACCCAATGAGGAAAACACCTCACAGCATACCCCAAAAAAGAAAAGAAGTACTTGGGATGACAGCTATGAAGTCCGTGACGTGGTCATAGCGAGCGAGGATGTGCGCCCTACCGGAGAGAAGATACCCGTAAAAAAGGATGTCATTTCGGTTGAGGACGACTACTCTAACTACAAATTCCTGAAGCCGAAAAAGAGCAGGCACCACCATCATTCATCTTCGTCCGACGGAAAAAAGCACCATCACCGCAAGCACCGCAAAAAGAAGATGAAGACATGGAAAAAGGTCGTTCTTATCGTGGTCAGCGTTATCTTGACGATCGCGATCCTTATTTCGGCGGTAACGGTGTTCTTGGTGTACAAGGGCAGACGGGAATTGTTTGACGTCGATCTGCAGGTGGTAGTTCCGGAGGAGATCTCCGCTGACGTGCAGGACGACGGCGACAGCATAATATATGAAGGCAGCAGGTACCGCTACAATCACGATGTGACAACGCTGCTGTTTTTGGGCGTGGACAAGCAAGACCTTGAAGGCCTCAACGAAATGGGCACAGGCGGTCAGTCCGACGTTATCGTGGCGATCGCCATTGACGTGAAGTATCACAAAATGACTATGATCGCGCTGCCGCGTGATACGGTCACCGAGGTCGCGCTTTACACGACCTCCGACGGCAAGTACGATTATTACGGCATTGAGAATATGCAGATATGTAAGGCGTACGCCTACGGCGACGGCAAGCGCAGAAGCTGCGAGAACACCCTTTCCTCAGTGAGGAGAATATTCTTTAATGTTCCCATCCAGACCTATTACGCGCTTGATCTGCGCGGTATCTCTGCGATGAACGACGCGGTCGGCGGAATCAGCGTGACTGCGCCCGAGACTATCGGAGATTTTAAAGAGGGTCAAACCTATTTCCTGCACGGCAAGCAGGCTGAGCTATTTGTGCGCGACAGAACGCACACCGAGGTCGACGCAAGCCTGAAGCGTCTGGAACGGCAAAAGGTATACGCGCGCAGCTTTTTAGCTACGATGCAGTCGTCTTTGAAGAAGAACCCCACCTCGGCGATCAAGCTGTTCAATCAGTCCTCGCCGTATTCGTGCACAAACCTCAACGCCGCCAAGGTTTCGTATCTTGCCAAGGAGTTTATGTTCGGCGGCGGAATGTCGACAGATATAGTCACTGTACCCGGAAGTCAGGGGCTTGACGCCGACGGCGAAACGCCCGTGTACACCATTGACCAAAAGGCGTTTTTTGAACAGTTCCTGAGCGTCTACTATATCAAAGATTGATTTAAAAAAGCGGAATTAAAGCTGACCGCGGGGCAAAGCGGAAGCTGCCGCAAAAAATGATTTTACCGATGGCAGAGAGTGTGCAAATTCACTCTCTGCTTTTTGTTTAACCTGTTTTTAACCGCGTTGTCTCCCCCGCAGGGCGGCAGCCGCTAAGGGCGCGGTTTTTGCCTGATAATCTTGCAATCGCGGTCGTGATGTGGTATAACAGTACTATAGACTAAATACCTGATGATTTGATGCTATAGATATGCCCATGAAAAAGTCACACATAAGGGGCGCCCTGCGCGCCGTAAAAAACAGAGCCTTAACGTGGTTGTTCCCCAACCGCTGCCCGTATTGCATGAAGGTCATAATGCCGGACGAGTACGCCTGCAAGGTCTGCAAAAAGAAGCTGCCCGCCAAGGCGTACCGCATTTTTGCCATAGGAGGAGTGCCGTGCTCGGCAGCGCTGCCCTATCTGGATGAGTACGCCGAGGCGATCAAGCGTTTCAAATTCGGCGAAAGGGCGTACTTCGCGCCATCGCTTGCGGTGGTTATGGTCAGGGCGGCGCGGGAGTGTTATGACGTTGAAAGCTTTGATTTTGTCACCTGCGTGCCTATGCGGCGCGAGGATATGCGCAGGCGCGGCTTCAATCAGTCGGAGCTGCTGGCAAGGGAGCTGTCCCGAGCCACCGGGGTCCCTTACGCGGAAGCGCTGGAAAAGCATAAGAAAAACGATCCGCAACATTCGCTTAAGCGCAGCGAACGAGAGAAAAATGTGCGCGGGGTGTTCCGCCTGCGCGACGCGGAGTCGGTAAAGGGCAAAAAGATACTGTTGGTGGACGACATTATCACCACAGGAAACACGCTCGGCGAGTGCGCGCGTATCCTCAAGCGCGGCGGCTGCCAAAGCGTAGACTGCGCGGTGGTGTGTGCGGTCGTGGTGTGAGAAAGGGATAACGGGATGAAAAAACTGATTTTTGTATTGAGGATAGTCGGCGCGGTGTTCGCCGCTGGTATGATGGTTTGGTTTATCGCGCCCATCTGTAAATACAGGCTTGTAAATATCGGAAATCTGACGGGCATCGTGCTCTGCCTGTGGCTGCTGTGCCTTTGCATCGCTCCCGTACAGCGCGCCGTGCGCGGTGTCTTTAAAAAGCGGGGCTGGACATGGGTTATATACCGCGCCGCAACGCTTTGTTTGGCGGCATTTGTGGCTTACGGGATGATAGTCACGGCGGCTATCGTCTTTTCAAACGCGCGCCCGCCGCAGAAAAACGCGACGGCGGTGGTGCTCGGCGCTCAGGTCACGCCGAGCGGCGCTCCCTCGCGGGTGCTCAACAAACGCATCGAGGCAGCCGAGAGATACTTGAAGGACAACCCCGAGGCGAAGGCGGTGCTAACAGGCGGCAAGGGCAGCGACGAGCTCATCAGCGAGGCTGAGTGTATGTACCGCGAGCTGACGCGGCGCGGCATCGCTCCCGACCGTCTTGTCCTCGAGGATAAGGCGACCGACACGGCGGAGAACTTCAAATATTCCTGGCAGCTTATTGAGGAGCAGGGGCTTAACAGGAGCCTCGCCGTCATCACCGACGGCTTTCATCAGCCGCGCGCCAAGTTGATCGCCGAAAAGCAGGGCATAGCCACCGACATAGGCAGTGTATGCGCTGACACCGAATGGATATTTGTTCCGACCTACATCGTTCGGGAGTGGTTCGCCATCCCGACACTTTTGTGGAAATAGAGAAAGCCAAGGCAACACCGTGAATCGCGCGGTGTTGCCTAAAGTATTTTTGAATATTATTATTGACGTTTTGTGCAGAAAAATGTATAATAATGATAAAAAGAGGTGTATTTTATGGTTTGGGTTATCATATTGTGGGTGCTGCTGGGCATAGTGGCGCTGTTTTTCGCGTACATTTTGCTTATTGTTATCAGCTCCCTGTTTGTTAATATGAAAAAGGAGTATCCCTGCGAAAGCAGATACTACCGATTCCTGCTGAACAGCTCCACCTTTTTGGCGTCAAAGCTGCTGCGAATAAAGCTCCATGTAACGGGCGCCGAAAAGCTGCCCAAGGGGCGGTTCCTGCTGGTCAGCAATCACCGCTCAAAGTTTGACCCTATCCTGTCGTGGCTGGTGTTCGGCGACTGTCAGCTGGCGTTCATCTCAAAGCCCGAAAACTTCAAGGTGCCTGTATACGGCAGGATAATCCACCGGCTGTGTTTCATGGCGATCGACCGTGAAAACCCGCGCAACGCCGTAAAAACCATAAACCGCGCTATCGACCTTATCAACCGTGACGTCGCCTGCGTAGCGGTATATCCCGAGGGCACGCGCAACTTTGAGGCGGGATTGCTGCCGTTCCACAACGCGATGTTCAAAATAGCTCAAAAAGCCAACGTGCCCGTGGCGGTCGTAACTGTCAAAGGCACGTATGAAATACAAAAAAACTTTCCGCTTCACCGCAGCCATGTCTATATCGACGTGGTGGACGTTATACCCGCGGACGAGGTGAAGGGAACAAAGACCGCGATACTGGGAGATAAGGTCAGAGAGCAGATGCTTTCACATTTAGATGGGGGAGAACAGCAATGAAAACCTATGTACTTTACAATCAAAGCTCAAACAACGGCTGCGGCAAGGCGGAAGCCGAGCAGCTCAGGGAGATATGGAAGTCCCGCGATCCGGAATTTATCGACGCGCCGTCGCTGGACGACTATGCAGGGTTCTTCTCGGGACTTGACAAGGACGACGAGGTGTGCCTGTGCGGAGGCGACGGCACGCTGAATTACTTTATCAACCATGTGGACTGCGACGCGCTGACAAACAAGGTGTTCTACTTCCCGACAGGCAGCGGCAACGATTTCTGGAACGATCTCAACAAAAAGAAGGGCGATGCTCCCGAGCAGATCAACAAGTACATCAAGCGCCTGCCCACTGTGACCGTTAACGGCAGGACAAGCAAGTTCATAAACGGCATAGGCTACGGCATCGACGGCTATTGCTGCGAGGAGGGCGACAGACTGCGCGAGCAGAGCGACAAGCCCATCAACTACACTTCAATAGCTATAAAGGGTCTGCTGTTCCGCTATAAGCCTACCAACGCCGAGGTAGAGGTGGACGGCGACCGCTTCACTTTTAAAAAGGCGTGGCTGGCGCCCACCATGAAGGGACGCTTTTACGGGGGCGGCATGATGGCAACTCCGCATCAGGACAGACTTGACCCCGAGCGCAAGGTCACCTGCATGGTGATGAACGGTGCGGGCAAGTTGCACACCCTCATCGCCTTTCCTACCATCTTCAAGGGCGAGCATGTAAAAAAGAAGATCGTCCACGTAATGAAGGGCAAGCATGTAAAGGTGCGTTTCGACCGCCCTGTAGCCCTGCAAATCGACGGCGAGACCGTGCTGAACGTTTTGGAATATGAAGTGAATGTTTAATATTTTACTCAAATAAAAGCAGACAATCTTTGCGGTCTGTTTTCCGCAAATCTTTGTCCGCTTTTTATTTGAGATCAGTATTACAAACGGAGCGGATAAAATGAAAGGTGTTTCAAAAAAGAGCATTGGCTTTTTTGCTTGGATCTCACGGCACGCTTTTGTGACTTCTGTCATAATGTGCGCCGCTTTTGCGTTTGTATATATCGCGGCAAACGGATTCATGATTACGAGCGGAAATGACGATTACTGTGTGTTTAAGACGTTTCTCGGCGGCAATACGGCAGTTCCGTGTGTGGGATACTTCGTCACGTCATTTTGCGCGCTTATCCAACCGCTGTTCGGCAAGCTGAATATTTACATGATACTCCAAGAGCTGATCTGCTTTTTTTCGTTGACGGCGATCGACTATTTTCTGCTGGCAAAGCTAGGTGCGAAGCGCGGACTTTTTTACGCGGTGATATTTGATACCGTCTTTTTCTCGTTTCTTATCGTGGAGATCCTGTATACATATACGGCGGTAGTCGCTTCAACGGCGGGCTTTTTGTGCCTGTTTTACGCCTGCTGTTATGAACAGTGCAAATGGCGCAAACGGCTTCAGCTCATCGGTGGTTTTGCACTGGTTCTTATCGGTTCTCAGATGAGATTTCAGCCTTTTGCGGCGTGCTGTGGTATAGCGCTCGTTTATGCCGTTGCCGCGTTAGCCGCGTTCATCGTTAAAAACCGAAAAAACAGCGGCTTCAAAACCGCCTGTGCTCAAGCGCTGAAAAAATACTTGACAACGGGTATTATGCTTGTTGCAGCTATTGCCTCTGCCGTTGGAGTCAACGCCGTTTCCGAGGCGATCAAAAACTCATCGGAGGATTACCGTGAGTTGTCGCACTACTATGAATCGTTGTCTTCTGTCATTGACACAAGGATCAATCCGTTTTACAAGAATCCGGAAAAATTCAAGGAGCTTGGGATGGATGCGCATGATGATTTTATGACGCTCAGAATGTGGTTTATCGACGACCATTTCTATACTTCCGAAAAGCTTAACCGCCTGTCGGCAGTCATTCGTGAGGATATCGACGACGGGATCGACAATAAAAGCGTTTTTGAAAAAGTTCTTTTCGCCTTTAAAAAAACATCGGAAAAAATGCTGGAAAACGGATCGATGTTTTTATTCCTGTTTGTTCTTGCTTTGGCGGTTTTCGGCGTAGTCATCGGTTCTATCCTGTTTCCGAAAAACGCGGGAACGCTAATCAAGCTGCTTTTACTTGCCCTGATATGCAGCCTGTATATCGGAATTTCTTTGACAATGATCTCGGAGTCGAAGCTGCTTGAGTGGATCCTTCTGTTCCCGCTTATGGCGGTTTCCTTGTTGATCACGCTGCGCTGCCACGCGCGGCAGGCAATTATCACCTTATCGGTTCTTGCCGCCATGTTGATCCCCTTTTCGTATTTGGTCACCATCCGGTTTGTGTTCCGCGCGTCAATGTCGGTCATTTTCCCTGCTTTTGTCATGATCGTTTTCGGCATCGATACGGAAAATCTTATCACGTTCCAAAAACGCCCGCGCATCGCCGGCATCGCGTTGTCCGCTGTCGCGTTGGCGTTTGTCGCGGTATCGGTCAATACAGGCATCTATGTATTTAAACAACAGGTTTTCACCTTTGATGCTAAAAGCAACCAAAAACTGAACCAATATATCGAAGACCATCCCGATACGGTTTTTTTGGTGAATCAAATCATGCTGACAAGGAGATACTACGATCCGCTGGTTTTGCCGAGCGAAAAACCAAATCTTGTCAATTACGGACTGTGGCTTCCCAAAGCAAAGTGCTTTAAAAAAGCTCAGGCGGAAAACGGGATCGAAAATATATTTAAAGACTCGATCGACAGCCATATGCAGATAATTATCTATGAAAAAGATCTTCCGGAATCGTCCGAAAACGACGTCTTCAATTCATTCCTGACAACGTACTATAACAATCATTACGCCGAAGACGGAGAAGAAATCGAAATCAGGCGCGTTGGGAATGCAGGAAAGTATTCTCTGTTTGAAGTGTTTTCCAAGTCCGCCGCGGAATGATCCGGCAACCGTTCCCGAAGCAATTGAATGTTTTGGCGGTTTGAAGCAGCAAGCTGTTTTTTCAATGGAGCGTTACCGTTAGCTTTGGCGCTCTGTCATGCAGGTTCAAGTCCTGTCAGGCGAAAAAAATGATCCGAACCCCTCTCCTTTAGTAGAAGGGTTCGGATTTTTCTGTGCTTGTCTTTTTTAAATCTTCTGTGGTTTCATCAGAAACGCGCGATCCTGCTTTTTCTTGCAAGTGCTTTTTGTGGCGGCAGCGAAAGTCTGCCGATACAAGGGCGATCTGTCAATTATCGGTCTGCACCTTGAGCAGCACCTGAAACTCGCCTTTGCCCACGCTGGCGCGTTCGGTGCATACGGCAAACAGCTCGCCGTTTTCATTCAGATAGAGCGAGGATGCCTGCACGGCGGTGTCCCCGACCGTCAATTCAAGCTGGTAGTAGTAGTCGTCGGGAAAGTTTTCGTACTTGAATTTTGAATAGTAATCATCCTCAAGCGCCGCCTTAAGCTGCGCGAAGGTTTGGTCGTAGTCGAGCTGCAAATACTCAAGCAGCGCCGTGTTGTCCATGTGCTGACCCGTCGTCTTGTTGTAGTTGAAAACGGCGTAGGTGACGGTGTGCGTCTGATCCTCGCTTTTGATGAGCAGCGAAATAACGTCATCGTTGAGGTTGGCGCTGTAGTCGAGCGACGCCAGCGGAAGCTGCTGCTGCGTAGCCTGCGCGTGTTCGGCGGTATTGAAGGCGTCGCTGTACATCGAGTTTATGATGCCGTTTATCTGACGCGCTTCGGCGGTGTCGAAATTGAGCGCGGGTATACGGTACACCGTGGTGTGGGTACTGTTGTTTTGATCGGTGTAGCTATAGGTCTCCTCGCGTCCCACAACGACCGCGTCACCGGCGTTTGAAGCGGTTGACGGCTGTGTGGAGGGCACCGTTAGCTCCGGGGTGAGCTCCGACGCGTCGGCAGCCTTGCCGCCCTTGCCCTGGCAGGCGCAGAAGCTCAGACATAACAGCACCGTAAGGCATAATATCTTAAAGCTTTTCATTCCGTAATACAATCTCCTCGAACGGTACCGGCGTTATGCCGTGTCCCTTCAAAATGGTTTTGCAGCGTTCGTATACATCGTTTTGCAGCAGCGCCCTCGGGTCGTGCGCGTCGCAGCCGATGACTACCTTGTTGCCCACCTCTGAAACTATATCCCAAAATGCGGGTTCGGGGTAGTTTCTGCCGTTCACAAGCCCCAGCATGTTGAATTCCAGAGGGATATCGTGCTCTAAAGCAAAGCGGCACAGCTCGGTCATTTTATGCTTATAATACGCCGCGCTGCCGCAGTACCACACTATATCGGGATGGGCGAGATAGGTAAAGGTGCCCTTGGAAAGCCCCTCCTTGACCTGGCGGACATAGTGCCTCAAATAGCCCTCGCGCTTGCCCATTTCGGCGGCGTAAAAGGAGCCCTCGTCATATTCGTTGCCCACAAAGTGCTGTCCCATTATAAGGTAGTCGGGGTGAAGGGTCTGCATAAACGCCTCAAGAGCGTCATAGGTTTTTGGATAGTACTCCGTTTCAAATCCCAGAAGGATGCGTATGTCGTTTTGGTATTCCTTTTGCAGGGCGCGCACGCTTTCGGCGTATTCATGCGCCTGCTCGGGAAGCATCCTGAAAAAGCTGTAGTAGTCGGTGTCGGGAAAAAACTGCGGACAGTGGTCGGCAAAGCCCAGCACCTCCATCCCCGCTTCGATCGCGGCTTCAACATATTCCCTGTCCTCACCGTTTGCGTGATTGCACCGCTTGGTGTGCGTGTGTAAGTTGTATGTCATTTTTTCATCACAGCCCTTCATTTATCTATTATACTACAAATTGTGAAGAATGGCAAATGTATTGCAAATGTTTTTCGGATAGAGTATAATTTAAACGGAAAGGGCGCGCACAAAGCCGCGCCTTGCGCAAACCAAAAAGCATATATGGGAGTGGTTATATGACCAAACAGGATAAAGCCGTGCAGTTGAAGCACAGCGGCTTCAACTGCGCCCAGGCGGTAATAGCCGCCTATGCCGACGAGTTGGGCATCGACACGGAAACCGCCCGAGCGTTGGGCGCGGGCTTCGGAGCAGGCATGGGCACGATGGGCGCCACCTGCGGAGCGCTTTGCGGCGCGCAGATAGTTTTGGGACTGATGAACAAGGGCAAGCCCGCCATGAGCAAGGCGCGCGGGCTGTACAGCGGTTTTCTCGACCGCTGCGGCGCGACAGTCTGTATCGACTTAAAGGGCGTCACCACCGGCAGGATGCTCTGCTCCTGCGACAACTGCGTGGCAAACGCCGTAGCCTTGCTGGGTGAGTTGCTATGAACGAACAATTTTCTCGTACAGAATTATTATTGGGCGAACAGGCGCTGCGTCGCCTCAGTCGGGCGCGCGTCGCGGTATTCGGCGTCGGCGGCGTCGGCGGTTATGTGACGGAAGCTCTGGCGCGCGCCGGTGTGGGCGCGCTGGATCTGATCGACAGCGACACTGTGGCACTTAGCAACCTCAACAGGCAGATCATAGCTCTGCACAGCACCCTGGGACAATACAAGGTGGACGTCGCCAAGGCGCGTGTGCTCGACATCAATCCCGACTGCGAGGTGCGGGCATACCGCATGTTCTACCTGCCCGAAACCGCCGATGACTTTGACTTCACCTGCTACGACTATGTGGTGGACGCCATCGACACGGTCAAGGGCAAGCTGGAGCTGGTTATGCGCGCTCAGCAGACGAATACGCCCATCATCAGCTCTATGGGCGCAGGCAACAAGCTCGACCCTACCGCCTTTAGAGTGGCGGATATTTACAAAACCTCGGTATGTCCGCTGGCGCGCGTCATGCGTTATGAGTGCAGAAAACGCGGGATCAGACGGCTGAAGGTGGTATACTCGCAGGAGCCTGCGCTTAGTCCCGCGCAGGCAGCGGAGGACGGCAGCCCGCGCCGCAGCATTCCGGGGTCGGTCTCTTTTGTTCCTTCGGCGGCGGGTCTGGTTCTCGCCGGCGAGGTGATAAAGGATCTGATAAGCGGGACAGAGCAGCGGTAGGCGATTTCTCTGCAGGAGGTTATTACGATGAAAACTGTACTGATCTGCGGGCAGAACCACAGGGGTTCTACCTATCACATAGCGCGCGGACTGGCGGAAAAGCTCGGCGGTGACATCAGCGAATTCTTTTTGCCGCGCGACTTCGGAGATTTTTGTCTGGGCTGTACGCAGTGCTTTACCGAAAGCGAGACCAAGTGCCCGCACTACAGTCGGTTGGCGCCGCTGACCCGGGCTATGGACGAAGCGGATGTTATTATCCTTGCCAGCCCTGTCTATGTATACCACGCCGCCGGCGCGATGAAGGCGTTTTTGGACCACTACGGCTATCGGTGGATGGTGCACTCGCCCGAACCCTCTATGTTCGGAAAGCAGGGAGTGTGTATCTCGACCGCCGCGGGTGCCGGAATGAAAAGTACAAACAAGGATATGGCGGACAGTCTGTTTTTCTGGGGTGTCGCCAAAATCTACCGCTACGGCTGCGCGGTCAAGGCGACAGACTGGAGCGGCGTTTCCGAAAAGAAGCGAAAAGCCATTGAAAAAGCTACCGACCGCATCGCCGCGGGCATCCTCAAGCGGCAGGGCAGGGCAAAGCCCGGGCTTAAAACCAAGGGCTTCTTTTACCTTATGCTTCGGCTGCAAAAAAACGGCTGGAACAAAAGGGACGTCGCGTACTGGAGGGAGCAAGGCTGGCTTGACAAAAAGCGGCCGTGGAAGTAATACTATATTCAATAGAGTCTTTGACATCTGTCGCGTTAACTCCGCATAACCGCGTTGTCGTCCCAAGGACACGCGGTTTTCTGCAAATCAAAAACAGCACACACGCTCGGCGATTGTTGCGTGTGTGCTGTGTTTTTCTCGGTTTACCCCTGCAAGGGCTTAACCTGCCGAAACACCATCGCGGTCAAGAATTCCGAGTAGGTGCCGCGCCAGAAAAAGCCGCCGTGGGCGCCGTCGCTGTCGTAGTGCAGCACGATCTTGTCAGCCGGATAGCCGTTGCTTTTCAACCTCTGCGCCATCTCGGTAACAAAGGGCTCGGTGTCAAATTCCGCGGGTCCGGTGTAAAAATACATCAGCGGCGCGCTGCTGTCAAAGGTTTTTTGCGCGATGTACGCGTCCAGTCCCGCGCTCTCATAAATCGGGAAGGAAGGCGACATGGCGCCCGCCGTGCCAAACACGGTGGGATTCTCCAGCGCCAGATAAAATGACGTGATGCCGCTTAGCGAAGCGCCCAGTACAGAGGTGTGGACCGCTTCGGTGGAAACATTGTAGTTGGACCGCACGTAGGGCACCAGCGTATTGACAAAGAACGCCGAAAGCTGCTCGCCCTCAGGCGCCTCAAACTCGTTTTCGCCTGTTCTCTCGGGTGAAAAATCGGCTATCTTGGGTACAAGCTCATAATTGCGGCGCAGGGTCTCCACCACGACAACTATCGCCTTTCTGCCGGTGACAGCCGTCATCGCCTGAACATCGGTGATTATGGGACAGTCCTTGTTTTCAATGCTTTCCGCCCAGGAAATCACAAGGCTCTGGGCGTCGAGCACATAGATAGTGTCGTAGGCTTCGGCTGAGGCGGGATCGTAATCCGCCGGCTTCCAGATGTGGACGGTTTTTTCATCCTCGCCGTAGGGGAGGGTTATGTCATCATACTTCGGATTGGGGTCTACGGAGCCGCCCTCTATGTAAGGCATCAGCTCGGGCTCGGTTTGATACCAGCCGCTTACGCATTTGTTGAAGGCAAAACGCTTGCTCTTTTTGTCGCCGCAAGTCACATAGACCATGTTGTAGGCGGAGCAATCGCCCTCGCAGCGGAAGGTCACGCCGCTGTCGTCCTCGCCGGTTTTTACCATTTCCACATCCGTGCTTTCGCCGCTGAGTGAATTGAAGAAGGTGGCTACCGCCTTTTCGCTTTTTGTGCTGTCCTTAAAGTACAAGGGATGTGTGCCGCCGCTGTCCTCCGCGGGCGCTTCCGTGGCTGCCGCCTGCGTCGTGGCAGCTTCCGATGCCGACGCTTCGCTTTTTTCCTTTGATTTTTCCGCTTTGCACGCCGCAGGCAGTAACGCCAGCAGCGCCGCCGCTAAAATGACCGATAATACACGTTTCATCCGTGACGCTCCTTAAATCATTATTCTTGATATTTGTCGTTCTCGTTCATACATTAAAGTCGAAAAACTCGGCTATCGTTTTGATGGCGAGGTCCATTTTCAGCGGGTCCACAAAGCGGTGGTCGGCTTTTTCCACAGGCACAAAGGCGATGCCGTTCTTCTCCGCAAAGCTTTTTACGAAATCGAAAGAAACTATCTCATCCGCCGTGCCCTGCAAAATGAGGATGCTGTCGGCAAGCGCTCCGTAGTCTGCGCCGCTTATATCCGCCGCGCGCAGCTCGTCAAGAAACGCCTGAGTTATCTTGACCTTGCGGTCAAAGCCGACCTGCACCGGTTTGTTACGCTTGAACAACTTTTGATCGTCGTGCGATATTATCTGCTCCGAGATGACGTTGTACATATTCACCGCAGGGCAGCGCAGCGCCAGCTTTCTAAACGGGCTTGCGTGCTCCGAAATGTATTTCAGCACCTGGTATCCGCCGAAGCTGTTGGCGTAAGCGTAAAGCTCCTCGGTGCCGAAGCGTTTTTTGACATACTCCGTGACCAGAGTGATGTAGCTGTCGCAGTCGCCGAGCGTCAGCTTCTTTTTTACGTCGTCGCCGTGACAGGGCGCGTTGTAAATGACCACTCCGATGTCCTTGTTCTTTTTAAGCACAAAGTCCGCAAAGCGCTCCACCGCCTTGTTGTCCATGTGCCCGGTAAATCCGTGCAGGCACACCACTGCCCGCTTCACGGCGTGAATGTCGGTGCAGTACAGCTTGCAGTGTATGCTGTTGCCGGACGCGTTGATGTAAAAATACTTGTGTTCCATATGCTTTTCCTTTTATGATAGTTTTGACTGTAACTTTCAGATACTATTATACTACGACTTCAGCCGACTATAAATGCACGTATTCGTAGAAAATACGAAAGGCGTTTTGTGGAAGATATATCAAAACCGATTACACAAAGGGACCGACACAAAACCCGAAATGGTTTTGTGCCGGTCCTGTTTTGGTGCGGGTAACATCCGTTTTATATGCCGAAAAACACCTGCCTCGCTTGCTGCGGTGTGTTCATCGTCATAGAATCATCTGTTTTCTGCCTCATCACGGAAAAATGTGGGATAACGAAAATTAAATATTGAAAAAGAGCATAGGAAGCTCCATAATTGTAGTTGCTCAGACAAACAATAAGGGAG